>SFCN01000121.1 GCA_004558595.1 Phascolarctobacterium sp.
GTGGAAGAGGACACCGCGCGGGCTTCGACCAGGCTTTTAGGGGTATCCTCTAATGCTGTCTGCGTGTCCCCATGGCTGTGGTGAGATGACGCGTTCGTAGAACCTGTAAATAACAGTGATATAATATCTCGATTATTTGAAAAATAATTCAGCATGAAATAAAACATAAACTAGCATTCGAAATTACAGGATATTTGGTTCATTCCGAAAAAATGGACTTGGCTCACGTAAAAAGGCAATTTAGGGGAAATAATTTAACGGACCGGCAGGGTTACCGCCTGTGCCGGATGATCAGCGTTTATGCGGTGCAGCGATGCAGTTCGCAAAAAGAGTGCCTCGGTTCCGAAGCTGAAACCTAGGCACTCTTCTTGTTGATTTTTAGCGGTTGGCAAAGAAATTGATGAACCATACTATATTGGGAATACCGACAAGATCAATAAGGACCGCGCCGCAGAGCGGAACTATCAGAAAAGCCTTGTATGACATTACGCCGTATCTCTCACACACCGATCCCATATTAGCTACGGCGTTTGGAGTGGCTCCCAGGCCATGTCCGATGAAACCCGAACACATGACGACCGCGTCATAATCCCTCCCCAGCAGGCGGAACAGGACAAACATCGCCAGCAGCACGATTAGCGTCGTCTGCAGCATGAGGATCACGATGAGCGGCAATGCGAGGTCGTAAAGATCCCAGATGCGCAGACTCATCATCGCCATGGTAAGAAATATGCCGATCGATATATCGGAAATGATGTCTATACAGCTGCTGTTGATTTTAACAAAATGGAGGTGGTCGTTTAGATTTCTGAATACGACCGCCGCGAACATCGCAGTCACATAACCGGGGAGGCTGAAATTAGTTCCGGCCGTCAGCCTGGCGATATATTGTGAAAGATATGAACCGATGACCATAAGAATGAGTACGAGCGCAAGGGTGCTGAGCAGAGCGGCGCTGGTTACTTTTCTCTCGGACTGCTCATTCAGGATATCGTCGGCGCTTTTCTGAAACATCGTATCCGTATTCGCCTCTATCTTTAGGTGATGGCGCTCGATAAGAGTTTTTGCTACCGGCCCTCCAAGCAGTCCGCCCGCGATAAGCCCAAAGGTGGCCGAGGCTATGGCTACCGCGGCCGCGCCTTTTACTCCTAACCCTTCCACCATTGGACCAAAGGCGGCGGCCGCGCCATGTCCGCCCTCAAGAGATACGGCCCCGGCCATGATGCCCAGAAGCGGATTCAACCCCAGCGCCGAGGCGAGTCCGGCGCCGAAGGCATTCTGTATCGCCGCCAGAACCCAGCAGAATACCAGATAGATTATCAGCGCGCGTCCTCCCTTTTTAAGCAGTCCAAAGCTTCCGCCGACTCCGACCGTAGTAAAAAAGGCCAGCATCATCGGCGACTGCATAGAGGTTGTGAACTGAACGGTGAAATTTCCCGTATGGTGAAGTATAAGCGTGGTGATGGACATCAAAAGGCCGCCGATAACCGGCGCCGGGATACAAAACCTGCCAATGATGCCGACCTTGTTCCTGATCGCGAAACCGATTAAGAGCAAAATAATTGCCAGCGTCGTAGTCCATAGGGCGTCGAACTTTAAAACAGCTATACCGTTGAGGAGCTCAAATAACATATTATTTTCTCCTTATATAATAGATTTTTGTATCTTGCCGCATTCTATATAAATAACTATACGCCAGTGGTCTCTGGCTTTAGTAACTTATCATAAGAAGCATTGCATTATTTATTTTTAAAGATAATTTATTATAACACGAATATTTTATGAGCGCCAAAGTTAATATCACATTTTAATTATGAAGCCGACATCCCATACTCTTTAACAAAAGCCATGTAGGCCGGTTTTGTAGTATTAATTGGGTATGCGAACAGCGCCGTCATTGTATGGGGAGCGCTACGAACAGCAGCCTGCGGCCGTCGGAATGGGCTAAAATTCTCCCTGTGCAGCTACCTTCCCCTGGAGCTGTGGCAGCGGAAAAGCTTTTTGAGCCAAATCTTAAACGGAATACAATACGCTTCCTTGACACGGAAGAGGTCAGAAGTTCAATTCTTCTACCGTCCACCATTGATAATTCAGGGCTTTCGGCTTTTGCTGGAAGCCCTTTTTGGTATTCAAAGGTAAACAGGCAATAGATGAAAATTCTGTAAGCGTCAAAACTCCCGTACCTATAAATTAAGTCGAAAAGCATGTAAACTCCTCTTATTAAGCATCGCAGAAGAGAGCAGTTTTATGATCGAGAGCAGTAATAAAGATATATATTGTCTGCGGAGCTGCGGATATGCGTAAGGGTGTCGATGGTCTGGCTGCCATCGTAAATCTCAGCCTTGCCTGTGATTTCAGCGGTGAGTCTATGTTTATCTTCTGTAATAAGAGCG
>SFCN01000054.1 GCA_004558595.1 Phascolarctobacterium sp.
GTCTCGCGTTCTTGCAGAACGCTCGACCCGCACATTCGCTTTTTAATAGGTTATTGTTCAGTTTTCAAGGAACTACCTTTTGTCTAGCGACCTTGGCTTCGTTTCAGTGCCGTATCGCGTCGACTTGTATATAATACCACAGCGAGTTTTTTATGTCAACACTTTTTTGCAAGTTTTTTGAGCTTTTTTGCCACAAATTTTAGCAATTCACCTTGCTCTCCTCTCTTTTTCCCAAAACGCTCTAAATAATATGACAAAATCTGCTGATGATGTTATAATAGTAGTGCTGTCTATCATAAAGATAGTCACAGCCAATTTTATAAATGAAGAGGTAGAAAATGTTAAAGGCACTTAAGTTTTTAGTCATCTGCATTATTTGCTTGATGATCATGGGAGTATCTGTGCTTTATGGCTTCTCCAGCCTATTTGCCCCTCCCAATATGGACGAAACCCTCATACCCGATGCTGCTTCTCAATTCTATGATATAAATGGAAATGTCATTTATACCACTCTTTCGGAGGAGCGTCGCGTTCCTGTCACCATCGACAAGATTCCTAAACATGTACAAAAGGCCTTCATCGCTATTGAGGATAATCGCTTTTATGAGCATAGCGGTATCGACTATCGTGGCACTGCTCGTGCTCTGGTCTCCACCCTCAGCGGCCATGAGGTACAAGGCGGCAGTACCATCACCCAGCAGCTCGCTAAAAATGCTTTTTTAACCCAAGAACGTTCTATTGTTAGAAAGATTAAGGAAGCATTTATCGCTAAGGAGCTGGAGCACAAATATACTAAGGATGAAATCCTTACCATGTATCTCAATCGTATCTATTTCGGTCAAGGTGCCTATGGTATCGAAAGTGCTTCCCTGTATTATTTTGATAAGCATGTGCAAAATCTGGACATTGCTGAGGCAGCAACCTTAGCTGCCATTCCCAAGAGCCCCAACTATTATAACCCCTTTGAAAATCCAAAGGAGAGCAAAAAGCGTCAGGAGCTGGTTATCGACCAGATGGTTAAATATGGTTTCATCAATGCCGACCAAGCAGCTCAAGCCAAAGCTAAAAAAATGGTTTATAGCACCAACCACAAGGTTAACAGTGATCCTCGCGGCTATTTCTTTGATATGATTATCCAAAAGGTAATTCAGGAAGTTGGTGCTGACGCTCTGTATAAGGGTGGTCTAAAAATCTACACCACTTTGGATATGGATATGCAAAAGGCCGCTGAAAAGGCTATGCATCATCTGCCCAATTATTATACCGATAACAAAAAGCTGACCCAGCCCCAAATGGCTCTGGCAGCTGTTGATCCCAAAACCGGTTATGTAAAGGCTATGATTGGCGGCCGTGGTCAGGACAAATTTAATCGTGCGACTCTGGCTGTTCGTCAACCTGGCTCTGCCTTTAAGCCCTTTGTTTATCTTACCGCTATGCAAAACGGCTTTACGCCTGCCAGCATTATCGAGGATAAAGAAGAGGAATTCGCTCCCGGCTGGAAGCCCCAAAACTCCGACCTGCAATGGCACGGTAAGGTTAGCCTACGTACAGCCCTGAAGCGATCCATTAACGTTCCTACAATTAAGCTTGCTCGTGAGGTTGGCGTTGATAAAATCGTGGCCAATGTTGAAAAAATGGGCATTACTACCCTAGTTGATTCCGGTGCTTATAGTGATACCAACTTGGCCATGTCCCTGGGCGGCTTAAGTAAGGGTGTTAATCCCTTGGAAATGGCCTCCGCCTATGGTGTGCTGGCAACCAATGGTCTCTATAGTAAACCCATTGCCCTGCTTAAAATCGTGGATCGGGACGGCAAACTCCTTTATCAAGCCAAAACCCAAACCAAACGAGTTGTGGACGCTGCATCAGCTTACCTGACTACTAATATGTTGGAAGATGTTCTAGTCAGCGGTACAGCAGGCGGTATGGGCATTGGTCGTCCGGCGGCAGGCAAGACTGGTACTACTGATACCTACATCGATGCTTGGTTCGTTGGTTATACTCCTGATTTGAGCACTGCTGTTTGGGTAGGCGACGATAATAACAAGCCCATGCAACGTATGTATGGTAGTGGTGCACCCCTATCCATTTGGCATGAATTCATGATTAACGCTCTAGCCTCCACACCTCGCACAGGCTTCAGTAATCCTGGTGTAGCCATTCCTACGGAGCCTGAGATAAAGCAGGACGAAGAGGAAAAGGACAAGGACAAAGAGCAAAGTAAGGATGCTAAGGACGCAAAGACAAGCGACAAAACAGAAACTAAAGCTCCCGCCACTGCTCCTACACAAGCTCCCACAGTGGGCACCAAGCCCAGCTCCCAAAAGAAGAGCATGAAGGCTCGCATCAGCGAGATTATGGGTAAACCCACTGTTAGCACGCAACCCACAAAGAATTAATAGCTATTTACCGCAGTTCTTAAATGGACTGCGGTTTTTTCTCGCTTTTTTCTGATTATTTTTGTATACAGTATGCATAAAAATATGCTATAATAGGATTAGTAAGATTTTAATTTCCCAATTCATATAAAGGAGGCCTACCATGGAGAAAAAACCTGTAAAGATAGTTGAAACTGTATTACGCGATGGCCATCAATCCTTGGCCGCAACTAGAATGCGTATCAGTGATATGCTGCCTGTCTTAGAAAAAATTGACAACGTAGGTTATTATGCTGTGGAAGCTTGGGGCGGAGCTACCTTTGACTCTTGCCTACGCTTCTTGAACGAGGACCCCTGGCAACGTTTACGCACTCTGAAAAAGCATCTGCCTAAAACTCCCATTCAAATGCTTTTGCGTGGCCAAAATATTTTGGGCTACAACCATTACGCAGATGATGTTGTTCGTGAGTTCGTAAAACGCTCCGTTGCCAACGGTGTTTCTATTATTCGTATTTTCGACGCTTTAAACGATACCCGTAATTTAGAGTGTGCTATGCGTGCCGCTAAGGAAGCTGGTGCTCATGTTCAAGGCTGTATCGTTTATACCATTAGTCCCTATCATAAGGACAGCAATTTCGTTGAACTAGGCAAGGAATTGGCACAAATGGGTGCTGACTCCATCTGCATCAAGGATATGGCCGGTCTTCTGCGTCCCTATGCTGCTGAAAGCCTGGTGCGTAGCCTGAAGACTCAGGTTGGTCTGCCCGTTGATTTACATACTCACTTCACCAGCGGCATGGGCGATATGACCCTTTTGAAGGCTGTTGAGGCCGGTGCCGATATTATCGACACAGCTCTGTCCCCCTTTGCAACCTCCACCAGCCAGCCCTGTACCGAATCCATGGTAGCTACCCTGCAGGGTACTCCCTTCGATACCGGCATTGAACTGCCTGCTTTGAATGATTTGGCTGATTATTTCAAGGATGTTCGCAAGAATTTGACCAATGATTTCAATCTGAACCCCAACATTCCCATCGACCCCAAGGTTTTGACCTTCCAGATTCCCGGCGGTATGCTTTCCAATTTGTTGAATCAAATGAAGGAAATGGGCGTTGCTGATAAGTATCCTCAGCTTTTAGAGGAAATGCCTCGCGTGCGTGCTGAGCTGGGCTATCCTCCGCTAGTAACCCCTACTAGCCAAATCGTTGGCTCCATGGCTGTTTTGAATGTTGCTCTGGGTCGCTACAAGATGATTCCCCGCGAGGTTAAGGATTTGATTTTGGGCAAATATGGCCGCACTCCGGGACCGATTGACCCTGAAGTTCGCAGACTGGCCATTGGCAATGCTCCGCAAATCGACCACCGTCCTGCCGACGACATTGAACCCCAGCTGAAGAAGCTGAAGGAAAAGCTGGCCGAAGAGGGCTTCCCCAATGCTCCCATTGAGGACGTATTGAGCTACGCCTCCTTCCCCGAAGTAACCCTGAACTTCCTGCGTCACAGCAATATCGGCATGCACTTCCATGACATGTAAATAATATGTACTAAGCTAAAAGACCTGCTCCCTTTCGGGAACAGGTCTTTTTGTATTCTTTGTTAAACCTTATTGCACATCATCGGGATAATCTTCTTTTATTTCCTCATGAATGTTCTCCGGCTCATGAATGAGCTGAATCTTAACGCGGGTAATACGCATTTTGGCAATTTCTTCGATGGTAAATTCTGCCTCAGCTGTCTTCACCTTCTGCCCTACCTTAGGCGGATAGTCAATCTGAGCGTAGAGCCAACCACCAATTGTATCGCAGTTTTCCGTATCCAGCTGCAGCTCAAAGACATCATTAATGTCGTCTAGAAGCATTTTGCCATCCACGGAATAGGTTTTATTACCCTTATCCTCAACCTCCGGACGCTCTTCGTCAAACTCGTCCTGAATTTCACCGACGATTTCTTCTAAGATATCCTCAACAGTAACCATACCTGCCGTGCCACCATACTCGTCAATGAGCACAGCCAGCTGACTGCGGTGCTTTTGCAGCATTTTTAAAAGCTTACTGATGGGCAGGGACTCCGGCACCAAGAGCACATCACGAGCCAAGGCTCGCAAATCAGGCTTCTGTCCTGCATTTAAATCACGCAGCAAATCCTTTATGTGCAAAAAGCCAATAATATGGTCCTTATCCTCTTCGCAAATGGGATAACGGGTCATACGCTCATCCAAAGCGGTCTGGATATTTTCCTCCACAGGGTCCTCCAAATAGAGACAAATCATATCCGTGCGTGGCACCATAATGTCGCTGGCTCGCCGGTCGGAAAAGTCAAAAACATTATCCAGATAAGTCAGCTCCGTCTTGTCGATATAGCCATGCTTATGACTTTCCTCCATGAGGATGCGGATTTCATCCTCATTATGAGCCTCCTCCGCCTCGCTGGCAGCCTCTACGCCCATGCGACGCAGAATCCAGTTGGCCACATGATTCAAAAACCACACTGCCGGATACATGAGCTTATCAAACATCAAAAGAGGCCATGCCACAAAAAGCACGATCTGCTCCGTCTTTTGGATGGACAGGGATTTAGGCACCAGCTCACCTAAGACAATATGCAGGGCAGTGATAACGCTAAAGCCAACAACAAAGGCAATAGTATGCTCTAAATTAGCGGGCAGCTGCAAAACTTCAAAGAGAGGATGCAGCATTTTGGCTACGGTGGGCTCGCCAATCCAACCTAGGCCCAGAGAAGCAATGGTTATGCCGAGCTGGGTTACGGATAAAAAGGCATCCAAATGCTCAGTAACCTTCTTAGCATAAACTGCTCGACGATTGCCCTCCTTAAGCAGGGCATCCAGCCTTGAAGGCCGTACCTTCACAATGGAAAACTCCGAGGCCACAAAAAAGCCGTTTAATGCTACTAAAAACAATACTACAACAATATTAAACAGGATTATAAGATAGTCCAAAGGAATCGCTAGCTCCGTTCTCAGCCGAAGCTGCAGGTTCACCTCCATGCAAATAATTATACAGCATATATTGTACCATAGTTACTCAAGAAAGCAAAACAATATTTTAACTAAACGACTAAAATTTGCCTAGAATTTACATAAAAAACCGTGCAGGACGGTTAATCCCACACGGTTAAAAAGATTATTTCTTATTTTACAGCGGATGCACAACGTTTGCACAAAGTGGGATGCTCGGCATCAGTGCCAACCTCGTCGCTGTAAATCCAGCAACGCTCGCACTTATGACCTTCGGCAGCCAAAACAGTTACCTTCAGGTCCTCACGACCGGTAGCATCAGCACCACCGGCAACACCATCAACCAGAGTTGCTTGAGAAACGATGAGCAGAGTTGCCAAATCAGCCTCTACGGACTTCAGGATTGCCAAAGCCTCGCCCTCGGCGTGCAGCTCAACCTTTGCGTCCAAGGAGTGACCAATCTTCTTGGCTTGACGAGCCAGCTCCAGCACCTTGGTGATTTCGCTGCGGATACCAATGAAGTTATCCCATTTGGTTTCCAGAGCTTCGTCAATGTATTCTTCCTTAACCTCGGGCCAGGGCAGCATTTGCACGGACTCAGGAGCGTTAGCAGGCTTCTTCATGAATTGCCATACCTCTTCCATAGTAAAGCTCAGTACAGGAGTCAGCATAACAATCAAATCCATGAGGATTTCGTACATAGCGGTTTGAGCACTGCGACGTTCCTTGCTATCAGCCTTGTAAGCATAGAGACGATCCTTGATAATATCCAGATAATAGCTGGACATTTCTACAGTGCAGAAGTTATGGATTGCATGATACAGCACATGGAAATCATAGCTTTCATAAGCAGCAGTTACTTCCTTCTTCAAGAGCTGCAGATGCATCAGAGCCCATTTATCCAGCTCCAGCATTTCAGCAAAGGGAACAGCATCCTTGGCATAATCAAAGTCGTTGGTGTTGCCCAGAATATAACGGATGGTGTTACGAATCTTACGGTATACCTCAGCCAATTGCTTAAGGATTTTCGGGGAGATACGAATATCTGCCTTGTAATCGGAGGAAGCAGCCCACAGACGAATAATATCTGCACCGTATTGCTTGATTACATCCTGAGGAATGATAACATTGCCCACGGATTTGGACATCTTGCGGCCTTCGCCGTCAACAACATAGCCGTGAGTCAAAACAGATTTATAAGGAGCCTTTCCGGTTACGGCAACGGAGGTCAACAGGGAGGATTGGAACCAGCCACGGTGTTGGTCGCTGCCCTCCAGATACATATCAACAGGCCAGCACAGCTCCGGACGCTTAGCAGCTACTGCCATATGGGAGGAGCCACTGTCGAACCAAACGTCCATGATATCGGTTTCCTTGTGGAAATGGTCATGGCCGCATTTGGGGCACTTGGTACCAGCGGGTAACAGCTCTTCAGCACTGTGAGCCCACCAAGCATCGCTGCCTTCCTTTTCGAACCAGTCAGCCACGGAAGCGATAGTTTCTTCATTAATCAAATGCTCGCCGCACTTGTCGCAGTAGAAAACGGGAATGGGCACGCCCCAAACACGCTGACGGCTAATGCACCAGTCGTGACGGTCGCTAACCATGTTGTGAATACGTTGCTCGCCCCAGGAGGGAATCCATTTTACATCCTTAGCAATAGCCTTCAGTGCTTCATCGCGGAAGCCGTCTACTGAAGCAAACCATTGGGAGGTAGCACGGAAAATAATGGGGTTCTTGCAACGCCAGCAGTGTGCATATTGGTGCTTAATGTTTTCCTTGCCCAGCAGGCAGTTCAACTCTGCCAAATATTTCAGAACCGGAATATTAGCATCGAAAACAAACATACCCTTGAATTGCTCGCCAGCCTCAGCGGTCAGCTTGCCTTGCTCATCAACGGGGCACAGAATGGGCAGCTTATATTTTAAACCGGTCTCAAAGTCCACATCACCATGACCAGGAGCGGTATGTACGCAGCCGGTACCAGCTTCCAGAGTTACATAATCAGCCATAACTACCAAGGATTGACGATGATTATACTCGGGGAAGGGATGCTCGCATTCAGCGTATTCCATTTCGCGACCCATGGTGGTACCCAGGATATTGCTCAAATCCTTGTGGCATTTTTTGCCAACCTCTTCTAGCAAATCCTTAGCCATGAAGAGCACTTCGCCCTCGCATTCAACCCAAGCATACTCCAAATCCGGGTTCAAAGCTACAGCTACGTTAGCAGGAATGGTCCAGGGAGTGGTGGTCCAAATAACCATGTAGGCCTTCATGCCCTTTGCAGCTTCCGGAGTCTTGCCATTGTCCTTTACCAAGGGCATTTTTACGAAGATGGTGGGAGTCTTTTGCTCGCCATACTCAATTTCTGCTTCAGCCAGAGCGGTTTCGCAATGAGGGCACCAGTAAACAGTCTTTTTGCCCTTGTAAATATAGCCCTTATTGGCCATGGTACCGAAAACGCGAATTTGCTCAGCCTCAAAGCTGTGATGCAAGGTTACATAGGGATGGTCCCAATCACCCAGCACGCCCAGACGCTTAAAGTCCTCGCGTTGGACATCGATCCAATTCAAAGCGAAATCATGGCATTTACCGCGTAGGGTCAGAATATCCAGCTCCTTGCGGTTCAGGCCCAGCTCCTTAATGCAGGCATGCTCGATGGGCATACCATGGGTATCCCAGCCGGGAACATAAGGAGTATCGAAGCCTTGAGCATATTTGTATTTAACAATGATATCCTTCAAGATTTTGTTTAAAGCAGTGCCCATGTGAATCTTGCCGTTGGCATAGGGAGGGCCATCGTGCAGCACAAACTTGGGATGACCTGCATGCAGGGCTTGCTTCTTGTTATAAATATCGTTTTCCTGCCAGAATTTCAAAAAATCGGGCTCACGTTGGGGCAAACCAGCCCGCATGGGGAACTCGGTTTCAGGCAGATTCAGTGTTTTACCGTAATCCATTACTCATAACCTCCAAAAATAACCTCTTAAAAATTTATATATAGAAAATTAGAACATCGAGCAAGGGCCACAGACAAATAAAAAGCTTCGTCCCTGACAAGGGACGAAGCCTAATCATCATAATACTCCGTGGTACCACCCTCATGACAAAGTCCTCAAAAAAACTCTGCCACTCGTATGCGCTTTATCGGGCGCTCCCGTATGTGGCTACTCATTTCGCCACATCCACTCCCAAGTGATTTTCACCTGCTTTGCTTCCGGTCGGGCTTCCACCATCCCCAACTCGCTAGCTCCACGCCACAGGCTACTGTCTTGTTCATCATGTTCCACTATTGAAAACTCTAATAATTATATATTAGGTGCTGACAAAAGTCAACTAATGTAGCTAATTTTTCGCAACACCTAACCAAGCCTACCATAAAAACTGTTACTAGGCTATTTTTTCTCATATTTAAAACCAAAAACGCCAAAGCCCTGGCCCTGATTAAGGTGGCTTACATCATTCAAGCGAAAAATTGTGTGCTCATGCCATTTATTAACACCCAGCACCGTGACGCTAGCAGGAGCGATATCCACAGAATAATTACATTCCACAACCTTGGGCATATCCATGCCCAGCCATTTGAAAATAATATTCTGAAGCGTGCCCTTATGGGCCACAATCAAGAGATTCTCCTTTTCCAAATCGGCGCAGCCCCACAAACCCTGCACATTACGCTCATAAAATTCCGTGCGAGTTTCACCGCCGGGATAATTGCGATGGTGCAGCTCCTGCTCCGATGCCGGTCTACAAAAGATTTTCTTGGCCTCTTCCTCGGTCATACCGGCGGCGATGCCATTATTCTTCTCCCGCAAAAAGGGACAGTATTCTATAGCATCCTCCATCTTGAGGGCACCGGCCAAAATCCGAGCGGACTCGGCAGCACGCTTTAAATCGCTAGCCAGAATGCGCAGCTTTTCCTTGCGGCCTGCAAAATCCTTGGCCAGCATGGCCGCTGCAGCCTGCAGCTGGGCTCTGCCCTTGTCCGTCAGCTCAGAATCGGTCCAGCCCCCGGTCAAATGCTGGGTATGGTGGGTCGCTTCCCCATGTCGCACTAGGATAATCATGCAGCCCACCGCCTTATTCTTCCGCTTGCTTGGTGAAATTCTTCACCAGCTCCAGCTGTGTTTCCAGCAAATGCTGCATGTTCTTACAGTGCAGCAGGGATTTCTTCACTTGGTTTTCGTAGCTCTGTTGAGCTACGGAGGCACGGGACTCCGCATCAAATATAATCTTGCGGCTCTTTTCCTCAGCGTCGCCTACGATTTGGCGATACTTGGTATTGGCCTCCAGCATCATCTTACCGGCCTCGCTGCGCGCATCATCCAAAAGCTTATTGGCCTCGGCTGCCGCCGTATTGCCCCGCTTTTTGCACATATCCTCGGTGGTTACACGCATCTTATCCGTTTCCAGCTGGGCAGCGCGGCGCAGCTCATCCGCATAAGCCTTGGCCTCATCCCGCAGCTTATTGCACTCGGCCATGGTGGCCTGCAGCATATTATCGGTCTTCGCCTTGGTTTGGTTATACAAATCCTCCGCATGGGCCATGGTTTCCTCGTGCAGCTTTTTCGCTGCCTCCTTGGCCTCGGCCAGCTGCTGCTCGCATTTCACCGTGGTCTCCTGCTCTAGCAAAGCCGCCTTCTTCTCGCTGGCTGCCTTGACCTCGTCCGCAGTTTCCTGGGCCACGGTCAGGGTGCTTTGCATGGTTGCCTCCATTTGCTGATAATATTCCAGCTTGGAGCTCACTCTTTCGATGGTTTCCTTTTGCTGCAGGTTATCCAAATAAAGATAATTGTATTCCTTAATGAGCTCCTGCATAAACTTGTCCACCTCAGCGGTTTCGTAGCCACGGAAGCCCTTGGAGAATGTTTTCTTTTTTAAATCCTCAGGAGTTAGCATCTTGTTTCCTCCCTTTTCTTAAATGTAACGCTTCAGCGTAATGCTGATGCGTCCTTTTTTAGTAGTACCGCGAATTTCGGCTACTTCTACCCGGCCACGCCCTCTAAAGGACAGCACATCGCCCTCCTTCACAGGCTGAGCCGCCTTTTTAGCCTCCTGCCAATTCACCTTCACATTAAGGCTCTTGATTTCCTCAGCCATACGGCTCCGGCTCACGCCGTAGCCTGCGGCCGCTACCGCATCCAAGCGCAAATCGGATACAGTCGCGTTGATAACCTTTACCTTCTCTTCCTTCTGCAGCAGTTCTTCCCGAGGAATTTCGGTAAGAGTCACCGGGGCAGCTCCAATCTGCGTTAAATTGCCACTTAAGTAGTTGACCAAGGTTTTTTCAACCACAAATTGCGCCCCTTCCGGCACAAAAACTATATCCCCAAGCGCTTCGCGCTTGCAGCCGGTGCCCATGAAGGCACCTAAAATATCCCGATGGGACAAATCATAGTAGCGCTTGTCCCAAGCCGCCAAAAAGAAGCTCATGCCAAAATCAGGCTGGCCGTAAAAATTCTCGGCTACAAAGGCCACCTTCACACGCTCCGCGTTGGCAAAACCGCCGTCCGCTTCAATTTTGACATTGTCAAAATTCGCGGCCACGATTTCTGCCACGTTATAGGCGTGGGGGTCCAGGAATTCACTGATCCGAAATTTGCGGCTTTTATTGGCGCCCTCGGCCAAATCTAATAGCTTCGCCGCCAGCTGCTCGTCGCCGCTGGCCTTAAAATAACGTAAAATCTTCTCTCTATCTGCCATATGTACTTCCTACTTGCTCTGCAGCTCCTGGCTGCGGGCCAGTACAGCCATGACGGCATCATAAAAAGCGCCACGCACGCCATGGTTTTCCAGAGCGTGAATACCAGCGATGGTAGTGCCGCCGGGACTGGTTACCTGATCCCGCAGTTGAGCCGGATGGAGGCCGCTTTCCACGCACAGCTTGCCGCTGCCCGCCATGGTCTGGGCGGCCAGCTTAATAGCCAGTGCCCGGGGAAGCCCTGCACGCACGCCTGCGTCCGCCAGAGCGTCGATAATCACAAAACAATAGCCAGGGCCACAGCCGCTGATGGCGGTGATGGCCTCGATAGCCTTTTCATCTACAAATTCGATTTCGCCGCAGCTGCTAAAAATCGCCGCTGCATCAGCGCGCATAGACTCGGTCACAGCCTCATCACAGCAAATAGCTGTCATACCAGCTCCCACAGCCAAGGGAGTGTTGGGCATAGTGCGCACTACAGGCAAACCGGGCGCATAAGCATGCAGCTGCTCGATGCTGACGCTGCCCATAATGGACAGCACCCAAGCACTAGGCTTTACATGGGCCATAAGCGCCGGAGTCAGCGCCACCGGCGCTACCTGGGGCTTTACTGCGAAAATTACCAGATCCGCCTCGGCCACAGCCGCCTGATTATCGGTCATGGCCTGCACACCATAAGTAGCGTTTAAATAATCGCAGCGCTTTTGGGTGCGGTTACCCACATAAATATCACTGGCAGAAATTAAGCCACCACCTAAAACACCCTTAATAATGGCTTCGGCCATAGCTCCGCCACCGATAAAGGCGATTTTCTTCGCCTGTAAGCCTTTTACTTCTTCCAAGGCTGTTCCCCTCTTTCATCATACATTTCTTCGCCCGCATCTATATCTACATTTTTCGGAGCGCAAATTAAAATATCACGGCCCAGCTTTTTCATGGTACCGCCTAGAGCATAAATTGTACCGCTAATAAAGTCCGTCATACGCTTAGCTAACACCTTATCCGTACCCTTGAAATTGACGACTACAGGCTCGCTGTTGCGTAAATAATCGGCAATCTTAGGTGAGTCATCGAAGCTGACTGGTTCCAAAACGATAACATTAATCAACTTATTAGCTACGGGAAGATTAATAGTGCGACTATTCATCTTGCCGTTATCTTCTTTTTTAGGCTCGCTCTTGGAGCTTTTAAAGCTCAGGAAGGACTTCTTTTCCGTGGCTACAGGAGCAGCTTTCTCCTGTTTTACAGGAGCAGCTATCGCTTCCTTCTTCACAACGGGTGTGATTTCCTTTTTGCGGAACAAGGAAGCACGCTCTGGCTTCGCCGGTGCTTCTTCCTTCGCCATAGGCTTCTTTACCTCCAGCTCCTCGTCCAGCAAATCGTCCTCTTCATCGTATAGGCTCAGGGCATCCATAATTTTGTCGATTAATTTCATATATTCACCAGCTTTGCAAAAAATTAGAATTTATAACTATAGTCACGTTGACCAAACAGAGCCGTGCCTACGCGCACCACATTGGCACCCTCTTCAATAGCAATAATATAATCACTGCTCATCCCCATGGACAGCAAATCTATTTCCGGATGCTGCTCCTTGAGGCGTACATAGGCACGATAGCCAGCTGCGAAAATAGGTCGAGTTTCCTCCACATCATCGCATTTCTGAGCAATAACCATCAGGCCACGCAAGCGCACATTTTTGTAATTTCCAAGCTTGGGTAACAGAGCCAAATATTCCTCCCTGTCAAGGCCGGATTTTTGCTCCTCATGAGCAATATTCAGCTGCAATAAAATGTCCTGCACCTTGCCAATTCTGGCAGCTTCCTTATCCACAGCAGCCAGCAAATGCTCGCTATCCACCGATTCGATTAAATCAAAATGAGCCACTGCTTGCCGTGCCTTATTAGTCTGTAAATGGCCAATCAAATGCCAATAACCCTGCTTCCCGATGGCCTCCTGCTTATGCTTGGCCTCCTGTACACGGTTTTCACCAATATTCTGCACACCCAAAGCCAAGCTTTCTGTAATAACCTCGGGCGGATGATTTTTCGTTACAGCTACCAAGGTTACTTGGCTACCTGTGAGCATTTCCTTTTCCTTGCGTTTATCAAGAGCAGCCTTAATCTCGTGCTGCACCAGCTTCAAATTATCAGCTAACACTCTACTTGCCTCCTACTCTCCAGCAAAAAGATTGATAGCAATGCTTCTGCTATTGATTAAAACTAACTAAAACTGCTTAAAGCTTCAAGAAGGGTATAAAACACCATTCTTATCATATTATTTTAGCATAATCCACAATCCTTGTCTATGAAAGCAGGCTAATTCCTATAAGCGTAGGCAAAAAACTTCTTGCAGCTAAAGAAAGCAAGAACCCTGACCGGCAGCACCGGTCAGGGTTTTGTCTGGCTATTTTACGAACTTTTGTTTCCCATCGCGTTTTCCGAGGGGAACTTTTCAATAGCAAAAGTATTAT
>SFCN01000006.1 GCA_004558595.1 Phascolarctobacterium sp.
CACCGATAGGAGAATATCCGCCAGAGACAAGACCAGTAATATTGCCACCACTAATGCTAACTTTATTATAATTGGCTTCACCGATAGGAGAATATCCGCCAGAGACAAGACCAGTAATATTGCCACCACTAATGATAACGCTGTTACCATTGGCGCCTGCGTAACCCCATCCACCATAAATTTGAGAATCTGAGTTAAACGTCGTGTTGCCGTTAATTTCAACGGTATTATTGATAGCTTGGCCCTGATCACTCGCTCCACCAAATATGAAAGAATTTTTATTTGTAAACGTTGTAATTCCATCAACTGTGTCGGAATTGAATGTAACTGTGTTACCTTTTACTTCGCCCTTATAACTCTGTCCACCAAAAATACGAGTTTCTCCGCTAAATTCAATAGTGCCGTTAATTGTAACTGTATTATTGGTTATGGCTGCGTCTGAATTATCACTCTGTCCGCCAAAAATACGAGTTTCTCCGCTAAATTCAATAGTGCCGTTAATTGTAACTGCATTACCAGTCACATCACCAGAGACTTGACTCCTTCCACCATAAATATAAGCACTGTCTTCAAATTTTACATTAGAAATATCAACAGTATTGGATGTGGCATTGCCACCAGACGCATATCCGCCCCTGATATCTATCACTGGAGTGATGGTCAGAGAGTTGGTACTGTTAACGTAGTTAACATTGATGGTGCATTTTTCTCCAGCGCCGGGCTCCCAATAAATATATCTGTCGTAATCTGATGCACTGATGTTCCTGTTGATTGTGGCAGTATTTCCGCTTTTCTCAATTAAACCAGTATCTATATTCGTTTTCAAACTTGCCGCTTCCGCGAACCCCGGCATCAAACACCCGGCAGCTAGCACACCAGCCAAAACCGCCCTTGAGAGGTTATAAGTACCCCTCCCTTTTTTTGCGAACTGTCTTTCACGAATCTTAGTTAGAAACGTCATTTTAAACCCTCCTTCAAGATGTTTAAGGCATCCACATTATCACGATTCATCAATTAAACGACACTCTTTGCAAAAGGGTATCATTACTCGGCATCATTATAACATATCTTAATGCATTGGGGGAGTATTTCTTCTAAATGTTTGCTAAATGTAAATACTGCAACAAGTTTTAATTACGCATTGCGTGCCGCCTGTAAAAGATGGGGGGTGGGGGGCGATAGTGGTATAATAGTATTATTCAGCTCTCGGCTACGGTCGAGGGATTCGCTGTCTCTAGGGAAAGAAAAGTAAGCTAGGATAAGTTACGACTTTAAAGTAAACCATACTAAATTCTAGGTTGACGTATGCTGCTTTCTGCGGTATAATAACTTAAGGTTAACTACATCCAGTGATTGTGGTTAACGATTTTGTTTAGGGATGTGAATTTTGGAATGGAAAAAATTATCGCTTTGGCCAACAAGGTACTGGATGGCCAAGATATTACTAGAGAAGAAGCTGAATACTTGATTAACGTGAGCGACGAGGACACCATGGTTTTGTGCGCCATGGCCGACAAAATTCGCCAAAAATTCGCCGGTGACGAGGTAGACTGCTGCGCCATCATCAACGGTCGTAGCGGTAAATGCAGCGAAAACTGCAAGTTCTGCGCTCAATCCGCCCATTGGCATACCGGCGTTAAGGAATACGGCCTGCTGAGCCAGGAAGAATTCTTTGAAGCCGCTAAAAAGGCCAAGGAGGCCGGCGCAGTGCGCTTTTCCATCGTAACCAGCGGTCGTGGCCAAAGCAAGGCTGACGACTTTGACAATATCTGCAAGGCCTTGAGCCGCATTAAAAAGGAGCTGCAAATTGAAGTATGCGCTTCTCTGGGCATTTTGACTCTGGAGCAAGCCAAGGCCCTGAGAGCAGCTGGCGTAACTCGTTTCCATTCCAATCTGGAAACCAGCGGCAGCCATTTCCCCGATATTTGCACCTCTCATACCTATGAGGACAAATTCTCTACCATTAAAAACGCCCAAGCAGCCGGACTGCGGGTGTGCAGCGGTGGTATTTTCGGCCTCAAGGAAACCCCGGAGCAGCGTGTAGAAATGGCCTTTACCTTAAAGGAGCTGGGCATTGATTCCGTACCTCTGAATCTGCTGACTCCCATTCCGGGCACTCCCTTCGAGAGCAACAAGCCTCTGCCGCCCTTGGAAATCCTGCGCGCCTTCGCTACCTTCCGTTTTATCCTGCCTAAGGCTCAGATTCGCACCGCCGGTGGCCGCGAAGTAAATCTGCGGGATTTACAAGCCTTGGCCTTAAATGGCGGCGCTAGCGGCATCATGATCGGCGGCTATTTGACCACTGCCGGCCGTGGCACCGACAGGGATATACAAATGCTGAAGGATCTAGGTCGTCCCCGTAGCATGCCCAATTTGGACTAGGCCTAGAGCACATATACTTCGTTTCTAATTTTAGTGGATAAATCATACACCTTACACAAATCTCAAAAAAATGCGAGCTGGAGCGGCTCGCATTTTTTTTTGCTTTATACAGTTTATTTTACTTCTCTTTTACATGGACATAATATTTTCTTAACATTGGCTTGTTATACTATGTCCAGAAACCACAAAGATGGTTGTAAGGAGGAAAATCAAATGAAAGTAAATAAGTTGGCATGTTTAGGTTTGGCTGCTATCGTAGCTTTGGGCGCACTGGGTTGCGGCTCTGATAAAAAAGCTGATGACAAGAAAGCAGCTGGCAGCAAAATCGTAGTAGTATCCCGTGAAGATGGTAGCGGCACCCGCGGCGCCTTCATCGAGCTTTTTGGCATCGAACAAAAGAAGGATGGCAAAAAGGTTGATATGACCACTGAAAGCGCTTCTATTACCAACAGCACTGCTGTAATGATGACCACTGTGGCAGGCAATAAAGACGCCATTGGTTACATTTCCCTGGGCTCTTTAAATGACACCGTTAAGGGCCTGAAGATTGACGGAGCTGAGGCTACCGCCGCTAATGTGAAGAGCGGAGCTTACAAAATTTCCCGTCCCTTCAACATTGTAACCAAGGGCGAACCCAATGCCATCACCAAGGACTTCATTAGCTTCATCCTGTCCAAGCAAGGTCAAGAGGTTGTTTCTAAAGCAGGCTATATCGGTAATGATAATGCAGCAAATTACACTGCAAATAAAAAGTCCGGTAAAATCGTCGTAGCAGGCTCCTCTTCCGTAACTCCGGCTATGGAAAAATTGAAGGAAGCTTACAAAAAGCTGAACCCGGATGTAAACATCGAAGTACAACAAAGCGACTCCACCACCGGTGTTAAGGCTGCTATCAGCGGCATCTGCGACATTGGTATGGCTTCCAGAGCCCTGAAGAAGAGCGAAACTGATGCCGGCGTCAAGGCCACCGTTATCGCTACCGACGGTATCGCTGTTATCGTCAACAAGGGTAACAAGGTTGATAACATGACTAAAGCTCAGGTTGCTGATATCTTCACCGGTAAAGTAACCACCTGGGATAAATTAGCAAAATAAGAATAGACAACAAAACAACGAGGGTAGCAGTTGCACTCTACGTTTCATAGGGGCGAGGATTCGCCCCTTTCTTTATATCTAAATAGCTAGCTTTTTTATAAGCGATAATGCGAAGCTAGCGTAGCTTGAATAATAAGGATTGAAATTATGAATAACAGGAAAGAAAAAATAATGCAGCTGGTGTTTTTGGCAGCGGCCTGCGCTTCCATAGCCCTGGTAGCTATGATTTGCTGCTTCCTTTTCGCCAACGGCTTGCCTACCATTGGTAAAATTGGCATTAGCGAATTCCTATTAGGCGAAAAATGGCGCCCCAATAATGATATCTACGGCATCCTGCCCATGATTATGGGCAGTGTGTACGTAACACTGGGCGCCTGCATTACGGGCGTGCCCATCGGCATTTTGACCGCGATCTTTATGGCACGTTTTTGTCCGGCTGGGGTGTATAGGTTCTTGAAGCCGGCAGTGGAGCTGCTGGCAGGTATCCCCTCTGTAATCTACGGCTTCTTTGGCTTGGTAGTAATGGTGCCCTTCATTAGGGATAATTTTGGCGGCACCGGCAGCAGCATGCTGACGGCTTCCCTGCTTCTGGGCATGATGATTCTCCCCACGCTGATCAGCGTAGCGGAGGCGGCGCTGCGGGCGGTGCCGGACAGCTATTACGAGGGCGCGTTAGCGCTGGGCGCAGGCCATGTGCGCAGCGTGTTCTTCACGGTGGGGCCGGCGGCGAAATCCGGCATTATGGCGGCCATTATCCTGGGCGTGGGCCGCGCCATTGGTGAAACCATGGCGGTTATCATGGTCGCGGGCAATCAGGCGCGCATGCCCCAGGGCCTCTTAGAGGGCGTGCGTACCATGACCACCAATATCGTCATCGAGATGGGCTATGCGGCGGATTTGCACCGCGACGCGCTGATCGCTACCGCAGTAGTGCTCTTCATCTTCATTATGCTCATCAATTTGACCTTCTCCTACTTGAAAGGTAAGGTGGTGCAGCAATGAATTTTTCTAAAGAAATGTATCGTTATGGCCGGGACCCGCTCTCCATCTTCCTGCTGGGCTGCGTGTGGCTGGCTGCGGCAGTAACCTTTTTGTCCTTAGCCTTTTTACTCTTTTATATCCTCTGGCAGGGCCTACCCAATTTAAGCCCCAAGCTTTTTGAATTGGAATACAGCACAGAAAATGTCTCCATGTTCCCGGCTCTGTTGGACACCCTGATCATGGTAGTGCTGGCCCTTTTAATGGCTACGCCCTTGGGCATTTTCGCCGCTATTTACCTTGTGGAATACGCCAAACGGGGCAATAAAATCGTTAACGTGGTGCGGGTTACCGCCGATACCTTAAGCGGTATTCCCTCCATCGTCTATGGTCTCTTTGGTATGCTGTTTTTCGTAACCTATCTTCATATGGGCTATTCCCTGTTAGCAGGCTCCTGCACCGTGGCCATAATGATTCTTCCCTTGATCATGCGTACTACGGAGGAAGCCCTGCGGGCCGTACCCGATAGCTATCGCGAGGGCAGCTACGGCTTGGGCGCAGGCAAGCTGCGCACGGTGTTCGCCGTGGTGCTGCCCTCGGCAGTACCGGGTATTTTGGCCGGCGTAATCCTGGGCATTGGCCGTATCGTGGGCGAGACGGCGGCCCTGATTTATACCGCCGGCACGGTAGCGGCGCTGCCCACCAATGTGATGAGCTCCGGCAGAACGCTGGCGGTACACATGTATGTGTTAGCCAGCGAGGGTCTCTACATGAAACAGGCCTATGCTACCGCGGTGGTGCTGGTCCTGATTGTAATTGGTATTAACGCTGCTAGCGCACGGGTAGCGAAGAAGCTGATGAAAGGAAACTAAAGTAATGGAAAAGAATGCGCAAGAAGCTCGCACGAAGCTTTTAATAGAGGATTTAAATTTATACTATGGCGATTTTCACGCTCTCCATGGCATTAACATGGACATTAAGGAAAAGGAAATCACCGCCTTCATCGGTCCCTCCGGCTGCGGTAAATCCACGCTCTTAAAGAGCCTGAACCGTATGAACGATTTAGTGGAGGGCTGTCGCATCGAGGGCAAGGTGCTTCTAGATGGCGATAATATTTTTGCTAATGATGATGTGAACACTCTGCGTAAAAGAGTGGGCATGGTTTTCCAGAAGCCCAATCCCTTCCCCATGAGCGTATATGATAATATCGCCTTTGGCCCTAGAACCCACGGCATTCATTCCAAGAGCGCCTTGGACGAGATTGTGGAGCGTTCCCTACGCCAAGCAGCTATTTGGGACGAGTGTAAGGACCGTCTGAATAAAAGCGCTTTAGGCTTTAGCGGCGGCCAGCAGCAACGCCTATGTATCGCCCGGGCCTTGGCCGTGCAGCCGGAGGTGCTCTTAATGGACGAGCCCACCAGCGCTCTGGACCCCATTTCCACCATGAAAATAGAGGATTTGGCTCTGGAGCTGAAGGAAAATTATACCATCGTTATCGTAACCCACAACATGCAGCAGGCGGCTCGCATTAGCGATAAAACGGCCTTCTTCCTGCTGGGCGATTTGATCGAATACAATAAGACCACCGAAATATTCGCTAATCCCCAAAATAAAAAGACCGAGGATTATATCACCGGTCGTTTCGGTTAAGCTATATTGCGCTTAAGTCTGGACATCATTTATGAAGTAAAGGAGTATCAATAGATTATGGTGAGAAATAAATTTGCCGAGCAAATGGCATTGCTCTTGAGCAGCGTGCGGGTCATGGGCGTTAATCTGGAGGAGGCTCTGGATAAGGTCATCGCTAATTTGGAGAATAAGGATAAGTCCTTGGCTCAGGCTATTATCGGCGGCGACGATGATTTCGATAATAGCGAGGTAGATATTGAGCGTCAATGTCTGGAGCTGGTCATTACCCAAACGCCTGTGGCCAGCGATTGGCGTGAAATCGCTTCCTGCCTGAAGCTGGTAGGTGATATGGAGCGCATTGCGGACCACTGCAGCGATATTAGCCAATACACCCTGCGTCTGTGCGAAAAGGACCCCGTGCCCATGCCGGAGAATTTTATGCCCATGCTGAAGGTAATGCGCCAAATGGTGTACGATAGCATCACCGCCATCAGCGAGAACGATGTGGAGCTGGCTCAAAAGGTTATGACCACTGATGATGAGGTGGACAGCTATTTCCGCCAGATGCGTCAGGATTTGACGACCCTCATGCAGCAATATCCTCAGCTGGTGCCCCAATATGTGGACTATCTGATGATCGCTAAATATGTGGAGCGCATTGCTGACCATGCTACCAATATCGCCCAATGGGTACTGTTTGTAGTGAGAAACGAGCTCAAGAGCTAGT
This sequence comes from Phascolarctobacterium sp., assembly GCA_004558595.1. GTDB lineage: Bacteria > Bacillota > Negativicutes > Acidaminococcales > Acidaminococcaceae > Phascolarctobacterium_A. The sequence goes on from SFCN01000006.1 coordinate 6,812, forward strand.
CCCTAGGACAAAAAAGCCGTGAAACCTGAGTATAGGCTTCACGGCTAATTTTTTGCGTTTTACTTTTGCAATTTGTTGAAGGCATCTAAAAGACCGCCCTTGAAGCAGAGCAGAAGTCCGCCCACAGCGCCCACGGTGGCTTGGAGAATTTGGTAGGGCAGCTTGATGTAAGCATAATAGGGAGTGCTGTAAATGAAGGCACGGCCCAGGGAATAGCCCACAACCATGATGATGGCGCCTAAGAAAACGCCCAGAGCGGCGTTCTTGAAGGTCACCTCTTTATTAGCGGCGCGATGGGCGATGAGGCAAATCACCACGGCCTGCAGACCATGGGTAGCCAGAGAAACGAACATGGGCGTGGGATAGAAGAATAAATCGCCTAAAAAGGCGCCCACACCGCCTACTAAAAAGGCGGATTTGGCATCATCCAAAAGGATGGCTGCGGTGCAGATGATGACATCGTTTAAGTAGCAGCGACCACCGGGCACGGGCACGCCAAAGGAGCTCATGAGAATATTCAAGGCCATAAAAAGCGCTGTCACACAGATAGCATAGGTGGCGCTAGTAGATTTTTTAGAAGTAATTGTCTTTTCCATAAGAATTTCCCCTCGTGTAAAATTTATGTAAAATAATCTGGTTAGCATAATTATAAGGCTATTTGGTTATATTGATATGACCAATTGCTGAATATTTTTTAGGGTCAGTTTGCTGTAGCATCAGTGTTTCACAGTATCTTGAAAATTGTGAAGCAAATAGTGTGGAATAAAGCAGGAAAAAATGGTATAATTGTTGAATAGAAATTAGGATTAAGTATGTGTATAGGGAGGTCGTTAAAGTGACTGTAGACAAGAAATACAAACGCATCGTTTTGAAATTGAGCGGCGAGGCCATGGCCGGTGAAAAGGGCTTTGGTATTGACCCCACCGTTGTGTATTCTTTGGCTAAACAGATTAAAGAGGTTGTGGAGCATGGTGTTGAGGTAGCTGTAGTTAATGGCGGCGGCAATATCTGGCGCGGTCTGAGCGGCTACAACAAGGGCATGGACAGAGCGACTGCTGACTATATGGGCATGCTGGCTACGGTTATTAACTCTTTGGCATTGTCCGACGCATTGGAAAATTTGGGCGTTCCCACCCGCGTACAAAGCGCTATTGAAATGCGCCAAATCGCTGAGCCCTACATCCGTCGTCGCGCTATCCGCCACATGGAAAAGGAGAGAGTAGTGATTTTCGCCGCCGGTACCGGTAACCCCTATTTCTCCACCGATACCACCGCTGCTTTGCGCGCAGCCGAGATCGAGGCCGATGCCATCTTAATGGCGAAAAAGGGCGTGGATGGCGTTTACGATAGCGACCCGGCGAAGAACCCGGATGCTAAGAAATTCGATAAGCTGGATTATATCGAGGTTATTCAACGTAAGCTCAGCGTGATGGACTCCACCGCTAATAGCCTGTGCATGGACAATAGTATCCCCATCGTAGTATTCAATATTGATGAACCGGGCAATATTCTGCGCGCCGCTTTGGGCGAGGACATTGGTACCCTGGTAGGAGGTAAGAAATAATGGCAACTGTAAAAGAAATCACCACCACTATGGAAGGGAAAATGCATAAATCCGTGGACGCTCTGCGGGTGGATTTGGCAAGCCTGCGCGCAGGTCGCGCTACTCCGGCTTTGCTGGACAAAATCATGGTAGATTATTATGGCTCTCCCACTCCCGTTAACCAAGTAGCCAGCGTCACCGTTCCCGAGCCCCGCATGATCGTGGTACAGCCATGGGAAAAGAGCATGCTGAAGGCTATTGAAAAGGCTATTATGACCTCTGATTTGGGCCTGAATCCCAATAGCGATGGCGTGTGCATCCGCCTGAACCTGCCCCAGCTCACCGAAGAGCGCCGCAAGGATTTGGTTAAAGTAGTGCACAAAAAAGCCGAGGAATTCCGCGTTGTATGCCGCAACCTGCGTCGCGATGCTAATGACGCTGTGAAGAAGGCTGAAAAGGCTAAGGAAATCACCGAGGACGATGCTAAGAAGGGCACCGAGCAAATCCAAAAAATCACTGACAAGATCATGAAGGATATTGACGCTGTGGCTGCCAATAAAGAAAAAGAAGTAATGGAAGTATAATGAGCATTCCTTCTGTTTTAGCGCTGAGCCTAGAGGAAGCCTCCCGCAGACTCACTGAAGCCGGCTTTGAGCATGAGGTAGAGGTGCTGCTGCCGCCCCGTGATAGGGAAGAGGACTTCGCAGGTCAAGCAGTGCGTAAATATGTAGTAAGACAGCAGGTTCTGTCTTGCAATAAAATTTTGCTTACTGTTGTGTACAGAGTATAGGAAGGAGGTGCTGGAGAATGGCTCTGAAAATTGATAAAGAAGCTTGCGTTGGCTGCGGCGGCTGTGCTGCTACCTGCCCCGTTGGCGCTATTAAAGAAGTTGATGGCAAATACGAAATCGGTGAAGATTGCGTAGAATGCGGCGCTTGCGCTGCTCAATGCCCCGTTGGCGCTATCGAGTAAGTATAAGGCAAAAATCAGGAAGGCGGCCCTCCTCGCGGGGGCCTGCCTCTTCTTTGTATTATAGGCTTTCCCAAAATTAACGACTGAAAGGCTGGATTACAGTGTTTAAAGGCTTGTTTCAGACTAGAAGAAAAGTGGCCAACAATATTGTGGTGGATACCGCAGGCTTGGACATGAATAATATCCCTGAGCATATCGCGATTATTATGGATGGTAATGGCCGCTGGGCTAAGGCTCAGGGCAAGGTGCGCACCTTTGGTCATCAGCAGGGCGCTGAGACACTTAAGACCATTGTGAAGGCGGCGGACAAGCTGGGCGTGAAGGTTATCAGCGCTTATGCTTTTTCCACAGAGAATTGGAAACGGCCCGTGACCGAAGTTAACTTCATCATGGAGCTTTTGAGCCGTTATTTGACCAATGAAATTCAAGAATTCAACGACAATAACGTGCAGGTACGTTTTATTGGTTCCCGTGAGGGCTTACCCGAGGTGGTTAGGCAAAAGATGGACCACGCTATCGCGGAGACCAAGGATAATACGGGTATCATTTTGAATTTGGCTATTAACTATGGTGGTCAGGCGGAGATTCTGCATGCTGTCAAGAGCATCGCCAAAGAGGCGGCAGAGGGTCGCTTGGACGTAGCGAAAATAGATAATCAGGTGGTGGAGGACCATCTTTATACGGCAGGCTTGCCGGCTCCGGATTTGCTCATCCGTCCCGGCGGCGATTTGCGTATCAGTAATTTCCTCCTGTGGCAAATTGCCTATGCAGAAATTTGGACTACCAAGACCTATTGGCCGGACTTTACGCCGGACCATTTGGTGGATGCCATTCTTGCCTACCAGGGCAGGGAGCGTCGCTTTGGTGGTTTAGTCGAGAAATAAGGTGGATAATTGTATGTTAACACGTATTATAACTGGTCTGGTGGGTATTGCCGCGGCCATTGCTATCATCACCAAGGGTGGTGTGGTCTTTTCCGGCACGGCGCTGCTCTTGGCCCTTATCGGCTGGCATGAGTATCACAAAATGGCGGCCAGCAAGGGCTATCATGTGTATCCGCTGACCTCCGGCTTAGGCAGCCTGCTCATGGTGGGCATGGCGGCGCTGGGCTATTATGTGGAAATGGAGCAGGTGTTTACCTTGGCTTTCACGGTGATGCTGGCAGCTCTGTTTACCATTTTTGTGGCCATCGAGGGCCTGTGGCGTCATTGCCACAGGGAAGGTGAAAATTGGCTGCAGGATACGGCTCTGTCCCTCTGGGGTATGCTCTATTGCGGTCTCTTGTTTTCTCATGTTATTTTACTGCGCTCCTTTGATGGTGGACCCCATATCGATTTAGGCTTTAGAGTTTTCGAGTACGGCGAAATTTGCCTGTGGGTGGTGCTCTTGGGCACCTGGGCCAGCGATACCTTCGCCTATTTCTTTGGCCGGGCTTTCGGCAAAACTCCCTTCTGCCGCGTGAGCCCGAAAAAATCCTTTGAGGGTGCGGTCTGCGGCTTTGTGGGCTGCTTTATTACCGTCATGGTGCTGGGTTTATTCTATTTGGGAGTGTCCCTGTGGCAGGCCTGCCTTTTGGGCGCGGCGGTGGCCTTTTTTGCGCCGGTGGGCGATCTTGTGGAGTCCATTATTAAGCGTTCCTTTGAGATTAAGGACTCGGGCAATATTTTCCCGGGGCATGGTGGCGTGTTAGATCGCTTTGACAGCCTGCTCTTTACGGCGCCGGTGATTTATTATGCGCTGCTCTTTATCAGCATTTTTAGAATGTACGAATTTTAAGCTTTTTAGCTTTTGTATATGTAAGCCCTTGAATGAGTGTTCATTATATTGTGAGGAATAGCAGATGAAGAATATTACTCTCTTAGGCAGCACGGGCTCCATCGGTCGGCAGACCGTGGAGGTGGCGCTGGCCAATCCTGACAAAATAAAAATTAAGGCCTTGGTAGCCCACAAAAGCGATGAGCTTTTGGAGGAGCAGATTAAGGTCTTGCAGCCGGACTTGGCGGTGTTAAGCGACGAGGAAGCGGCTGCGAGATTAGCGAAGCGTTATCACGGCAAGACGGAGCTGCTTGCCGGTGATGAGGGTGTATTGGCCGCCGCCACTTACAGTGGCGCTGATACGGTGCTTGCCTCCATGGTGGGCTACGCCGGGCTGCGCCCGACGCTGGCAGCCATCAACTGCGGCAAGCATATTGCCCTAGCCAACAAGGAAACCTTGGTGGCGGCGGGCAGTATTGTGATGCAGGCTGTGGCGGATAAGGGCGTGCACCTGACTCCTGTGGACAGCGAGCATAGCGCTATTTTCCAGGCTTTGCGTGGTGGCAAGGCCAGCGAAGTGAAGCGCCTGATCATTACCGCCTCCGGCGGTCCCTTCCGTGGCAAAAAACGCAGTGAGCTGGAAAACGTAACCCTAGCCCAATGCCTCAATCATCCTAATTGGAGCATGGGCAAGAAGGTAACCCTGGATTCCTCTACCTTGGCTAACAAGGGCTTGGAGGTTATGGAGGCCCACTGGCTCTTTAATATGCCCTACGACAAGATCGCCGTGGTGGTGCATCCTCAGAGCATTGTCCATAGCTTGGTAGAGTTTTGCGATGGCAGCGTTATAGCCCAAATGGGCGATCCGGATATGCGTTTGCCTATTCAGTATGCCCTGAGCTGGCCGGAGCGTTATCCCTACGCCTTCGACCAATTGGATTTAGTAAAATACGGCAGCTTAACCTTTGAAGCCCCTGATTTAGAGGCTTTCCCCTCGTTGAAGATCGCCATTGACTGCGGTAAGGCCGGCGGCACGCTGCCCTGCGCCTTCAATGCGGCCAATGAGGAAGCGGTAAATGCTTTCCTAGAGGGCAAGATTAAGTATTTAGATATTCCCTATATTACCGCCACCGTCACCCAAAAGCATGCCAGCGTGGCCGCTCCCACTATTGAGGACATCGAGGCCGCGGACGCGGAAGCTCGCAGAGCTGCGCAGGTGGTAATTAAAGCATTATAAAATTGGAGGTTTCATGTTAACTATTCTAGCGGCTGTTTTAGTCTTTGGTATTCTAGTCACCGTCCATGAGTTTGGTCATTTTATCACCGCCAAGCTCACCGGGATGCGTGTGGACGAGTTCGCCATTGGCTTTGGACCAAAGCTTTACCAACAAAAGGATGGGGATACGCTCTATAGTCTGCGTATGATTCCTCTTGGTGGCTATAATAAGATCGCGGGCATGGACCCGGATGATCCGGTAACTCCCGACTCCTTTAAATCCAAGTCCATCCCTAGAAGGATGCTGGTTATTTTGGCTGGCTCCCTGATGAATTTTTTGTTACCGATAATTCTGTTCACGGGCATTTTCTTTTTCCAAGGCATGGATAAGCTAGTCAATGAGCCTGTTTTAGGCAATGTGATGCTGGGCATGGCTGCGGATAAGGCGGGCCTTAGGGAAGGGGATAAGATTCTTTCCATTAATGGTCAACCCATGCAGGATTGGAAGGAAATAGTCGTTACCCTGCGTGCCAATGGTACCAAGGAGGTAACTATAGAAGCTGAACGTCAGGGCAAGGCACAGACTTATAAGCTGCTCCCTGAATATGATAATGAGGCTAGACGACCCTTGATCGGCATTACGCCCAAGTTCGAAAAGGTAGAAATGGGCTTAGGAGCCGCCTTTAAGGAAGGCGTTAGCTATACTAAATATATTATTACGGCCATGGTGGACGGCTTGGCTAAGATTATCACCGGCAAGGCTCCGGCAGAGGTCTCCGGTCCTTTGGGCGTGGCCCAAATGGCGGGACAGGTGGCGGAAAAGGGCCTTTTGCCCTTGATGAGCTTTGTGGCCTTTTTGAGCATCAACCTAGGGGTAATTAATTTATTGCCCTTACCGGCTTTAGATGGTGGTCATTTCGTTTTGCTGTGCTTAGAGGGCCTGCGAGGCAAGCCCTTGGGCAGCAAGGCTATGAATAATATTCAGACCGTGGGCGTGGTCATTATTTTGGCCTTGACGATTTTCTCCACGGTGAAGGATATTACACGTTAAGAGGTGAGATAGATGTTTGCTCGTCGTAAAACACGTCAGTTAAATGTGGGGGGAGTGCTCATTGGTGGGGATGCGTCCATCGCGGTGCAGTCCATGACCAATACTCATACTGATGATGCAGCGGCCACCTTGGCGCAAATTCAGCGCCTGGCGGATGCCGGCTGCGACATCATCCGCTGCGCGGTGCCGGATATGGCAGCGGCGAAGGGACTGAAGACTATTTGCAAGGAAAGTCCCATCCCGGTGATCGCGGACATTCATTTTGATTATAAGCTGGCCCTGGCGGCCATTGAGGCCGGGGTTCACGGCCTACGCCTGAATCCGGGCAATATTGGGGGCGAGGACAGGGTGCGCGCTGTGGTCGAGGCAGCTCGTATGCGCGATATTCCCATTCGCATCGGCGTTAACGCCGGCTCCCTGCCCAAGGATTTACTGGAAAAATATGGTCATCCCACTGCTGAAGCCCTAGTGGAGGCAGCATGGCGTCACATTCATATTTTAGAGGATATGGACTACCGCAATATTAAGGTGTCCTTGAAGGCTCATGATGTGCCTTTGACGCTGGCGGCTTATCGCTTGCTGGCCAGCCAATGCGATTATCCGCTCCATGTGGGCATTACCGAGGCTGGCACTGTGAACAGCGGTATTATTAAATCTGCCGTGGGCATTGGTACGCTGCTTGCCGAGGGCATTGGCGATACCATTCGCGTGTCCTTGACCGGCGACCCGGTAAACGAGGTGAAGGTAGCCTACGATATCCTGAAATCCCTTGGCCTGCGTGAGCACGGGCCAACCTTAATCAGCTGTCCCACCTGCGGTCGTACCCGTATTAACCTGGAGAAGCTGGCGCTGGAAGTGGAGCGTCGCTTAGAGGGCATCGCCGAGCCCATTACCGTGGCCGTCATGGGCTGCGTTGTCAATGGCCCTGGCGAGGCTAGGGAGGCCGACGTAGGTCTGGCCGGCGGCATTGGCGAGGGCCTGATTTTCCGCAAGGGTCAGGTGCTGCGCAAGGTGCCCGAGGATCAACTTATCAACGAGCTTTTTGTTGAGATAGAGAAAATTTTACTTGAGAGGAAGGTATCCCATTAATGAGAGTTTCTAAAATGTATGCGCCCACCCTGCGTGAGGTTCCCTCCGAAGCGGAGATTCCCAGCCATCAGCTGCTGCTGCGCGCTGGCTTTATGCGTAAATCCACCAACGGTATGTACACCTTGCTGCCCTTGGCTTGGCGTGTAATTAAAAAGATTGAGAATATTATCCGCGAGGAAATGGATAGAAAGGGCGCTCAGGAAATCATGATGCCCATTCTGCAGCCTGCAGAAATCTGGCAGGAGAGCGGCCGTTGGGGCGCTTATGGTGCCGAGATGATTCGCCTGAAGGACCGCCATGGTCATGAGTACTGCCTTGGTCCTACCCACGAGGAAATGGTTACCACCGTGGTGAAGGCCGATGTGCGCTCCTATCGTCAGCTGCCCCTGAATCTTTACCAGATTCAGGACAAATTCCGCGATGAGCGTCGTCCTCGCTTTGGCTTGATGCGTAGCCGCGACTTCATCATGAAGGATGCTTATTCCTTCGACCGTGATGAAGCAGGCCTCGATAAATCCTACGAGGAAATGTACGACGCTTATAGCCGCATTTTCGACCGCTGTGGCTTGACCTATCGCCCCGTTGAGGCCGATAGCGGCGCTATCGGCGGCAACGGCAGCCATGAGTTCATGGTGCTGGCCGACAGTGGCGAGGCCGAAATCGTGTACTGCACGGAGTGCGAGTACGCAGCCGATATTGAAAAGGCCGAGCTGCACTTAATCGAAGCTCCCGAAGAGGAAGCTAAGGCTGTGGAAAAGGTGCTCACTCCTAACTGTAAGACCATTGCGGACGTTTGCCAATATTTGCAGCTGCCTGTGGAAAAATCTATGAAGGCAGTGGCCTTCCAAAGCGAAAAGGGTCTTATCCTGTGCTTTGTACGTGGCGACCACGAGGTGAACGAGATTAAGGTCGTGAACACTGTGGGCGTAACCGAGGTGGAAATGGCTGAGCCGGAAATGCTGGCTCAGGCAGGCACCGTGGGCGGTTACATGGGCCCCGTAGGGCTGGACCCCAAAAAGGTTATCATCGTAGTCGACCAAAGCGTGATGAAGATGCATAATATTTGCTGCGGCGCTAATGAAGAGGGCTACCATCTGGTGAATGTGAACCCCGGTCGCGATTTTACTCCCACCTATGTAGCCGATATCCGTCTGATGGCTGAGGGGGACCCCTGTCCCCACTGCGGCGCTCCGGTGAAGAAGGCTCGCGGCATTGAGGTTGGCCAAGTATTTAAGCTGTTCACCAAGTATAGCCAGGCTATGAAGGCTACCTTCCTGGACGAAAACGGCAAGGAGCACCCCATGGTCATGGGCTGCTACGGTATTGGCGTGGGTCGTACCATGGCCGCTGCTGTGGAGCAAAACAATGACAAAGACGGCATGATTTGGCCGGCCGCCATCGCTCCCTATCAGGTTTTAGTGGTGCCCGTAAATGTAAAGGATGAGGAAAGCGCCGCTAAGGCAGAAGAAATTTATAACCAATTGCTGGACGCAGGTCTGGAGGTCGTAATTGACGACCGCAAGGAGCGTCCCGGCGTAAAATTCAAGGATGCGGATTTGATTGGCTATCCTCTGCGTGTGGTTGTAGGTCCTAAGACTCTGCAAACCGGCGAGCTGGAGGTCAAGATTCGCAAGAACGGCGAAGTAAAAATGCTGCCTTTGGCTGAGGATTACGTTACCGCGATTAAGGAGCTGCTGAAGGAGCTGTAATTAGAGGTGCTGGAAATGTTGGACAACCTGGCGTGGCTACAGGAAAATAAAGATATAATGATGGTTGTCCGGCTGGTTGTGGCTGCCATTCTCGGCGGTATTGTAGGCATTGAGAGGGGCAGCGGTGACAGACCGGCTGGCTTTCGTACCCATATTCTGGTGTGCGTGGGCTCGGCCCTGTTTATGCTAGTTTCCATGTACGGATTTGATGATGTGGCTCCGGCCACGACCGTCCATGAGACTGATTTGGGCGCCCGTCGCGATTCGGCGCGTATCGCGGCTCAGGTTGTTAGCGGTATCGGCTTTTTGGGCGCCGGCACCATTCTCCATGAGGGCTTGACTATCCGTGGTCTGACCACGGCAGCCAGCCTGTGGATGGTTTCCGCCATTGGTCTGGCTGTGGGCAGCGGCATGTTCTTTTTGAGCGCCATGGCCACAGTGATTACCATGATTACGCTGGTGACCTTCCACACATGGGAGAAGCGTTTTGCGTCTACCAGTCGCAGTGATAGGCGCTTTGTGCGCATTACCACGGGCAATCGTAATGGCGCTATTACGGATATTACGGGCTATTTGTCCTCCATCGGCATTCAAGTGAAGTCCTTGAACGTAAAGAAAAATAAGGATAAGAATAGTCTTGTAATCGATTTGTATTTGAAGCTTGGAAAGAATGTGGAGGGCGCGGATTATATCCGCGGCCTGCAGAGCATTGAAGGCGTTACGAGCGTAGAAAACTCCAAGTATTGATTTATTTAGATACGCATATGTAGAGCGATGTTTTGTATATGTAATGAAAGGATAACATGATGCAAACTAAATATTGCATTATGCCCGATGAGGAAAAGTTCTTTGCTTTTTTGTCTGCTCAGTCATTTACTGAAGGTGAGCTGCTGCAGCTGCGGTTAATGCGCATCAAACAGATTTGCGTTGATGAGTCTACCCGTCAGTGGGAGGTGCATTTTACTAGCGCTGCCCATCTTACTCAAGGTATTATCCAGGCAGCGGCTGCAAAATTGGCCGCTGCCTTTTCTTTACAGCAGGTGGATATGATCTGTGACGGGGACGGGAGCAAATGCTCCCTGCCCCTGGGCAAGCTGGAGCCTGAGGTAGAGGTAACGGACTGCACAGGCGAGCCCTTGCCTGAGGAGCTGCCCCTGCCGCCGGAGCCAGTGGATATGGAAATCGGGCAGACCGAGCAGAAAATGCCCACCTGCCAGCAGCAGGAGGGCGTTGGGCAGGCCGAGGCGGCTCCCTTGCCGCCAGAGCCGCCGGAGATAGCAGAGCCTTCCCCGGATGAGCTGGCCTATCAGCAGGCCTATGAGGCTCTGTATGGACAAAAGAAGGACACCGGCCTCCTGTGGGGCCGGCCCATCAAAGGGCAGGCGCGTAAAATTGACTCTATCACGGAGGACGAGGACAGAGTCGTTATCGAGGGTAAGTTCGTGAAAACCTTGGACAAGGATGGCGGCTTGCAAAGCTTCGTGGAGCACGAAACGAGAACGGGCTTTGTAATCTTGACCTTTAATATTTGCGACGAGACCAACGGCATGACCTTGAAAATTCTTTTCAAGGGGAACAAGGACGAGCTGGCCAATACCCACAAGACAGTGAACGAGCTGAAGAGCAAGCTGAAGGTAGGGACTATGCTGCGAGTACAGGGCAACGTGGCCCGGGATCGATTTATGATGGACGAGTTCACCATGCAGGTTACGGGTCTCATGAAGCTGGAGGTTGAGGAAAAGCCTCGCACGGACAATGCCAAGGAGAAGCGAGTAGAGCTGCACTGTCACACGAAAATGAGCAAGATGGACGGCCTGACGCCTATGGATGAATTGGTCAAGCAGGCCATCAAGTGGGGTCACAAGGCCTTGGCCATTACGGACCACGGCGTGGTCCAGGCCTTTCCCTTCTGCTACGACGCTGCTGAGGGCAGCGATTTGAAGCTGATTTTCGGCATGGAGGGCTATCTTATCAGCGACCGAGAAATCAAGGGAGCTGATACGGACCAGGAGCCCACGGACACCATTAAAAAGAGTCGTGCGCCTAAGATTCGCAGCCATCACATCATCCTACTGGCCCAGAACGAGGTGGGCCTACGCAATTTGTATAGGATGGTCAGCGTAAGCCATTTGCGTCATTTTAATAAGCGTCCTCTGCTGCCCCGTGGTGTTATTTCTGAATATCGTGAGGGCATAATTGTGGGCTCCGCCTGCGAGGCAGGGGAGCTGTATCAGGCAGTGCGCAGCGGCGCCAGTGAGGCAGAGCTGGAGGAAATCGCTAGCTTTTATGATTATTTAGAGATTCAGCCCACGGGCAATAATATGTTTTTAGTGCGTGAAGGCTACTGTACCCAAGAGGATTTAAAGGAGCATAATCGCACCATTTATGAGCTGGGTAAGCGCATGGGCAAGCTGGTTTGCGCTACCTGCGACGTGCATTTTCTCAATCCTGAGGATGCCAGACTGCGTACTATTTTGCAGGCGGCCCAGAATTATAAGGATGCGGATATGCAGCCGCCCCTGTATCTGCACACCACCGAGGAAATGCTGGAGGAATTCGCTTATTTAGGCGAGGAAGCAGCCTATGAGGTTGTGGTCACCAATACCAATAAAATCGCGGATATGGTGAATAAGATTAAGCCCGTGCCGGATCGGGATCAGCTTTATTCTCCGGCCATTCCTGGCGCCGAGGAGGCCGTAAAGAGCCTTTCCTATGCCAAGGCCCATGCTTGGTACGGGGATAAGCTGCCGCAAGTCGTGGAGGACAGGCTGAAGATGGAGCTGGATGCCATTGTGGGCCACGGCTTTTCCGTTTTGTACTATATTGCCCACAAGCTGGTGAAGCATTCCTTGGATAGGGGCTATTTAGTTGGCTCCCGTGGCAGCGTTGGCTCCTCCTTCGTGGCGACCATGCTGGATATTACCGAGGTTAACGCCTTAAAGCCCCATTATCGCTGTCCCAACTGTCGTCACAGCGAGTTCTTTTTAAACAATGAGGTTGATTCAGGCTTCGACCTGGAGCCCAAGGACTGCCCTGAATGTGGCACGCCCATGCTCCGGGATGGGCATGACATACCCTTTGCCGTATTCTTAGGCTTCCACGGGGACAAGGTTCCCGATATTGATTTGAATTTTTCCGGCGGGCACGACCCGGACGACCCCAGCTCCCATCCCCTGTCCGATCAGGAAGTGGCGCACAAGTACACAGAGGAGCTCTTCGGTCGCGACAATGTGTGCCGTGCAGGTACCATCGCCACTGTGGCCAATAAAACCGCAGTGGGCTATATAAAAAAATATTACGAGGAAAGAAATCGCCACGTCCACCCAGCTAAAATAGCGGAGCTGGTGGAGGGCTTGGCTGGCATTAAGCGTACCACGGGTCAGCATCCCGGCGGTATCATGGTAGTGCCCCGTAACATGGATATTCACTATATCACGCCCATGAATCGTCCTGCGGATAAGCCCGACGAGCTTACCATCACCACTCATTACGATTATCACAGCATCAACGACCGCTTGGTTAAGCTGGATATTCTAGGTCATGATGATCCCATGGTGCTGAAGATGCTGGAAAAATATATGCAGGAAGAGGTTGACCCCAATTTTGACCCTAAGGACATCCCTGTAGGGGACGAGGAAACCATGCGTATTTTCCAAAACACCTCTTCCCTAGGGGTGAAGGAGGAGGACATTGGCAGCCAGGTGGGCACCTATGGCATTCCGGAGTGCGGCACAGCCTTCGTGCGTCAGATGATTCACGATGTACAGCCCTCTAAATTTAGCGAGGTAGTGCGAGTTTCCGGTTATTCCCATGGCACCGATGTATGGCTTAATAATGCCCAGGACCTGATTAAGGAGGGCAAGCCCGTAGCCGAGACCATTTCTACTCGTGACGATATTATGACCCATTTAATTAGCAAGGGCGTGGAGCCCAGTCTGGCCTTCAAAACCATGGAGCATGTGCGTAAGGGCAAGGCCGCCAAGAAGGGTTTGGAGCCCAAGATGCTGGAGGCTATGAAGGCAGCGAAGATTCCTGATTGGTACATCAAGTCCTGCGAAAAGGTGCAGTACCTATTTCCCAAAGCCCATGCTGTGGCCTATGTACTGATGGCCTATCGCATCGCCTATTGTAAGGTGCACTATCCTAAGGAGTTTTACGCGGCCTATTTCACAGTGCGCGCCACGGATTTCGACTATAATTATGTGGCCAAGGGTCAGAGCTATGTGCAAAACTTTATTAAGAATGTTTATAACCAGGGCTTTAAGGCCAGCGTACAGGATAAGTCCACGGTGACCTATTTAGAGCTGGCCAATGAGATGATGTGCCGTGGCCTAGTCTTCGAGCGTCCTGACCTATATAGGTCCCACGCCACCAAGTTTAGGATTACGGAGAAGGGCCTTTTACCGCCCCTAGGCGCCATCGGCGGCGTGGGCGAGATTGCCGCCAAGGCCATCTCCTCGGTGAGCGATGCGGATAATCCCTTCATTTCCTGGGAGGATTTGAAGCAGCGGGCCGGCGTAGGCCAAAACGTGCTGGAGGCCTTGGCCAATGTGGGCGTTTTAACAGATCTGCCCGAGAGCAATCAGATGTCCCTGTTCTAGGCTTGGAGCTGGGTTTATACGACGAGTAAAGGATGCATGATGTGCAGATAGAGGTGAATGATGGCAAAATTAGTTTTAGCATATAATTTTTCGGAAGAGCGCTTGCCGGCGCTGAAGCTGGCGTGCATGCTGGTGAAGGCACCACTGAAGGTGGTGCCTAGGGAACAGCTTGCGCAGCCTCTGGGATACTTGGCAGGGGTGCCCGGAGTGGAGCCTGTAAACGAAGTTTACGAAGGCGACGAGGCTAGGGAGGAAATGCTGATTTTGTGCGGCTTTGGTCGCCCTGATTTGGATAGGCTGCTCAGCGCCATTCGCAAGGGCAAGCTGCAAAGCGTGGCTCTGAAGGCGGCGCTCACGCCTACCAACGCGCTCTGGAGCGGTGTGAAGCTGCAGGGAGAGCTGGCCCAGGAGCATGCGTATATGCATGGAAAAAAGGGTCCAAAACCCAAGCATGACAGCCTATAAGGGGCCATCTATTTCGTTAGGGCTCCTAGGAGTATTATTGATACGCCGTCGTCGCCCTGCCTCATATCTGACCCCTTCTAGGCTGTCATAATAAAGAAAGAATTGAATAGGAATTCATGTTGTGATATAATATTTTTAATATAATAATTTTTAAAAAGTGAGGTATACAAATGGCTAAGGATAGTTCTTTCGACGTTGTTTCTCAGGTAGATATGCAGGAGATGGACAACGCTGTGAACCAAGTAAAAAAGGAAATTTCCCAACGCTACGATTTTCGTGGCAGCAATGCTTCCATTGAATTAGGCGAAAAGGAAGTCAAGGTTGCCGCTGAGGATGAGTACAAGCTGGGCGCGATTCTCGATATGCTGCGCCAAAAGATGGCTAAGCGCGGTATCCCTCTGCGCTGCTTAGTGCCCGGCAAAATCGAGCCCGCCGCCAAGGGCACTGTGCGCCAACAGCTGGAAATCCAACAAGGTATTTCCAAGGAGAACGGCAAAAAGATTCAGGCTGCCATTAAGGCTACTAAGCTGAAGGTTAATGCCCAGCTACAGGACGACCAAGTGCGTGTTTCCGGAGCGAAAAAGGATGATTTACAAGCCGTTATCCAAATGCTCAAGGAAGGTGACTTCGGCGTAGATTTGCAATTCATCAACATGCGCTAAGGGCTCTAGGAAAATATTTTACTTTTTTCATAAAAAGTACTTGCCAAGTGCAGGGTTTTCTGGTATAATTCTTATTGTTCTGGTGAACAACACATTTTCCGGGATGGTGTAATGGTAGCACAAGTGACTCTGGATCATTCGGTCTGGGTTCGAGTCCTAGTCCCGGAGCCAGATGGCGCTATGGTCAAGCGGCTAAGACGTCGCCCTCTCAAGGCGAAATCAAGGGTTCGATTCCCTTTAGCGCTACCACGTTAGAGCAAGTTTTGTGGTTCGAAATACACAAAACTTTGACGAAGAGCTGTATCGAAAGATGCAGCTCTTTTTTGTTGCGTATCCTTTAATACCCAATGCCTATAGAAGGCATTTGGCTGGAGCAAAAAAAGAACTGTATAGCAACTATACATCTGTGAAAAATTTTCATCAAACTGTATAGTAACAATACAGCGAATAATGTGATAGAATATTAGCAAGAGATATATAATCTTAATCAGCGCAAGGAGGACAAGTATGGACGATTTAATTGCTATTAGCGAGATGGCCAAATTTTATGGCATTACCCGCCAAACTTTGATTTATTATGATGAAATTGACTTGTTTAAGCCTGTGAAAGTAGATTGTAAGGGCTATCGTTATTATAGTCGTCGCCAGATTCCTTACTTGCGTGAAATTTGCTTTTTAAAATCCGTGGGCGTGAGTCTTAAGGAGATTCTGGAGCATTTTAAAGACAGGTCGGCTATTAAGGAGATGAAACTGCTCAAGGAGCAACGTAATAGAATTGCTCAGGAAATAAGTCGATTAAACAAACTACGTGATTCTATCAACCAACGCATCAGGTTATATGAGCAGAGCGTTGAAGCCGAGGATGTTAATATTAGGGAGCCATTTATTCGTAGGTTTCCGGCGCAAAGGTTGCTGTTTCATGAATATGTGAAGCCCATTAACAGGGAAAATTTGCATATTACATTGATGACTCTGTGGCGGGAGGTTTTTCGCAAGGAGCTGGTTCCTTGCAGCGGGTTTGGCTCCTTATTCCGCAAGGAGGATATTCTTAAGCATCAGCCTTTAGCTTCGGCTGGCAGCTGCCTATTTTTGCCTACGTGGAACCAAGATTACCCTGAAAGCATTTTGATACCACCAAGTGAATGTGCCTGCATGTATAAATATGGCATGCCCTATGATACGGAAAGCTTGGAACAGTTGATGGATTGGATTGAAATGAATGGCTATGAGCTTTGTGGTGATGTTATCGATTTATGCCTTCTAGATACAACATTTTATCGTGAGCAGAAGACCTTGGATTACTGTCTGCTCCTTGCACCCATTCAGCTTAAAGCTTGAGAAGTAGCTTGTTAAAAGATAATATATCTTAAGGAAAGGATTGCCTAATGCTGGCAGTCCTTTTTGTTTTAGTGTATATTTGTGTAGGTCGCTATACATGGCGTGACGGAGATAACGATTTTAAGTTAACACTTTTGCTTATTTTATCTGCAAAATTTTCAATGTGAAACTATTGACTATAAAGCTGCCTTACAGTATACAATGCAAGCCATAGGATGTGCACCCCTAGTAAATAAAAAAATGCATCATTTTTATCAAAGGAGGCCACGAGTATGGCAAAAGAAATCATCGATTTAAGAACTGCTTTGTCAGCTCTGGAAGAAATCCCCGGTCAATTGGTTAGTACTGATGTTGAAGTTGATCCCGCTGCCGAACTGGCAGGTGTATATCGCCATGTAGGTGCTGGTGGAACGGTTGCTCGCCCCACCAAGATGGGTCCGGCCATGATGTTCAATAATATTAAAGGTCATCCCGGCGCCAAGGTCGTTATCGGCATGTTGGCTGACCGCAAACGTGTTGCAACCTTGTTAAATACACAATCTGAAAAGCTGGGCTTTTTGCTGCGCGACTCTGTGAAAAACGCTATTGACCCCGTTGTCGTAGGCGCTGACAAGGCTCAATGCCAAGAGGTTGTTTACCGTGCGGAGGATGAAGGCTTTGATATTCGCAAGCTTGTTCCTGCTCCCACCAATACCCCTGAGGATGCTGGCCCGTACATTACCTTGGGCATGTGTTATGCACACGATGTAGAAACCGGTGAGTATGATGTGACCATCCACCGCCTGTGCCTACAAAGCAAGGACGAAATCTCCATGTTCTTCACTCCGGGCGCACGCCATCTGGGAGCCATGAGGGAAAAGGCTGAAGCACTGGGTAAGCCCTTACCGATTTCTATCAGCATTGGTGTTGACCCGGCCATCGAAATTGCTGCCTGCTTTGAGCCGCCCACAACTCCCTTTGGCTTTAACGAGCTGTCCATCGCCGGCGCTATTCGTGGCAAGGCTGTGGAGCTAGCTCCGTGCCTGACTATTAACGAAAACTGCATTGCAAATGCTGAATATGTAATTGAGGGTGAGCTGCTGCCTGGCAAACGGGTGCGCGAGGACCAAAATACTAACACTGGAAAGGCCATGCCCGAATTCCCCGGCTATACTGGCCCTGCGGTACCCGAAGTACCTGTAATCAAGGTTAAGTGCGTAACCACTCGCAAAAACCCGATTATGCAAACCTGCATTGGCCCTTCCGAGGAGCATGTAAATATGGCAGGTATTCCTACTGAAGCATCTATCATCGATATGGTAGAGCGTGCTATACCCGGTCGTTTGCAAAATGTTTATGCAGCATCCCCCGGCGGTGGCAAATTCCTGGCTGTGATGCAATTCAAGAAAAGCGTACCCTCCGATGAAGGTCGCCAACGTCAGGCAGCTCTTCTAGCCTTCTCCGCCTTCCCTGAGCTGAAGCAGGTTATTCTGGTTGATGAGGATGTAGACATTTTTGATATGAAGGACGTTATGTGGGCCATGACCACCCGTATGCAAGCTGATGTGGATGTAATTACTATCCCCGGCGTGCGTTGCCATCCCTTGGATCCCTCCAATGACGCAACCTGCAGCTGGACTATTCGCGACCATGGTATTGCCTGCAAAACTATTTATGATGCCACCGTTCCCTTTAGCCAAAAGCATCGCTTCCATAGGGCGAAATTCATGGATGTTGACCCGAAGCACTGGTTACCGGATTTTGAAGCATAATTAGTAAAGGAGCTTATGATGGGTAAGAATAAAGGCATTATCGGCTTCGTTCTTGGTATTGTCGTTGCCGTTGCCCTCTATTTCATGAATATACCCGGCTTGAGTCATGAAGGTTATATGTGCTTGACCTTCTCCCTCATGACCGTAATATTTTGGGCCTTATGGCGGTTGTGGTAAAAAGCGCTAATATTCCCCATGAGGATGCGGTGAAAATTGGCTTCTCTGTTTTCGAAGGCTATCGGTCTGTGGTAAAAAATTTCTAGTGTGGAAAGGAGCAGTCCCATGCGTTTGATTATCGGTATTTCCGGTGCTAGCGGTGTCATTTTGGGTTATGAAATGCTTAAGGTGCTGCACCAGCTACCCAATATGGAGGTGCATTTGGTGGTATCAGAGGGTGCCATGAAAAACTTCCAATGCGAGACGGATTTGCAGCTGGAGCAGGTGACTGCTCTGGCGCACTATGTGCACTCCAATAAGAATATGGCAGCCTCTATTTCCAGTGGCTCCTTTAAAACAGATGGCATGATTGTTATTCCCTGCAGTATGAAAACTGTGGCAGGTATTGCGGCTGGTTACGCTGAGAATTTGTTGCAGCGGGCAGTGGATGTGTGCCTGAAGGAAGGACGCAAGGTGGTGTTGGTGCCGCGAGAAATGCCCCTTAGTCGTATTCACTTGCGTAATCTAAAGGAGGCGGCAGATTATGGTTGTGCCATTGTTCCGCCCATGCTGACCTTTTATAATGGAGCAAATTCGGTAGAAAAGCAAATGCAGCACATTATTGGCAAGGTGCTGATGCAGTTTGGTATTGATTATAAAGAGTTTGTGGCCTGGAAGGGCGAGGAATGACATGGAAGTAAAAAGCTTTAGTGTCGGTCAAGCTCCTTACAGCGTTCAGGGAGTGTTGACTATGTGCGGCAGTGATATTTCCTTAAATATCGGTGGAGGTATGCTACCCCATATTGGTGCAGTTGCGGTAGCTGAGCCGAGGCCCCGTTTACGCCAAGATGGGAGCCGTTCTGCTAGCTGCAGCGTGCTGTGTATGTTGGGACACAAGGAAGATTTGCTTGCTAGGGAGGCTGCCGGTAAGCTGGCTGCGGCAACAGGCTCAAGAGCAGTTGTAACCGTGGGGCTGCATATTGATCATGTTACTCCGAAGGATATAGGTATTCTAACAAACAATTTTTGGCAGGTAGTAGAGGCTTGTTTAAACTACCTAGGCAAGGGGCTGCGTTGAGTAAAGCATTGGCAACATAACAAAAAGGCACCCTTAGCAGATTGCTAAGAGGTGCCTTTAAAATAACTTGTATAGAATTAGAAAAAACTTAAGCCTCAGCGAAGAACAGCTTGGACAGGGTCATAGGATCAATGTACTTGCCATCCTTGTACACACGCATGTTGCCAGAAGCGATTTCGTCAATGAGCATAACCTTGCCCTCAGCATCGTAGCCATATTCGAACTTGATATCATAGAGCACGAGGCCCTTTTCCTTCAGGTCATCAGCTACGATTTGGGTAATTTTTTGGGTCATTTCCTTGATGTCCTCATATTGCTTTTCGGTCATCACGCCCAAAATAACCAGAGCATCCTTGGTAACCAGGGGATCGCCCAGCTCGTCGTTCTTAAAGGTGGTCTCAACATATGCGGGCAAATCGGCGCCCTCTTCAATATATTGGCCATAGCGACGGAAGAAGCTGCCCACAGCCTTATGACGGCAAATAACCTCTAAGCCCTTGCCAAATACCTTCGCAGGCAATACCTCCATGGTGGTTTTAGCCAAATCAGCGCTTACATAGTGGGTCTTGATGCCAGCGGCATTGATTTTTTCAAAGAAATACATGGACATGCGCAGATTAACATCGCCAACGCCTTCAATGGTCAGGCCAACAGAGTTTTCGCCGGGATCAAAAACGCCGTCCTTACCGGTGCAGTCGTCCTTGAACTCCAAAAGATAGTTGCCGTTTTCCAAAGCGTAGACATTCTTGGTTTTACCTACATAAACTAATTTGTTCTCCATCTTTTAAACTCCCTAATGTAAATTTGCTGTAGTACGCAAGTATGTAAAATACTATAGCAAGAAAATTTTACCATAAGTAGACATGTAGGTAAAGAGAAAACTAGATGTATACACATTTACCTTTGGCGCTATTACGAAAACAAACTCCACTCTTTGCAGAGTGGAGTTATTTTTATTAGAATTTCGTCATCCAAAGACCGTGGAGATTACAATAAGCGTAGGCTGCAATGGGGAAGTCATCCTGAGTCAAAGAGAAGACCACTTGGGGCTTTTCACCGGGATGCAGCAGCTTACGCTGACCACCTTGTTTAGTTTGCAAATATACCCATTCAATATAGTGTTCAGGTGCCATGGGGTGCTCCGTGCTGCCGATATGAACATGGACTTGGTTGCCATCGATGCAAATTGCAGGCACATGCTTTTCCTTAGCGGCATCTACTGTGTTGGGCACCAGCTCCTGCATGGCCTCGCCACAGCAGCTTAAGGGCTGCTTGCTGTCATACACCATTCCAACAATATTTCCACATTTTTTGCAAATAAAAAATTTAGGCGCTGTCATTTGCGATCACTCCTTTACGCTGAACAGCTAAGCTAAGCAGACATTCTTGCGATAACCAATTGTCATCACTATTGTCTCTACCTTAATTATACATTAAAGTAACCTAATTGGACAGCATTTCACCAAAATTTTCAATCTATGATGAATTAGTGAACTTAATAAAATTATTAGTAATTCCGAAAATATTCTTTATTGTGGAGCAGATTCTGTGATATAATAATAAAAATGTATATAATGCTGTATATTTGTCTTGGTACAGCTCTGAAAGCATACTTAGGGAAGGAAAGTAGGTGCTTTTTTATGACGCAGTGGCAGTATAAGTTTTGGCAAAAAGAATATAAAAAGACGCTTAGCGTAATGTTCGCTCTGTTGGCGCTTGTGCTGCTTCAGGGCGGCGTAAGGGTGGAGGCTGCTAACCAGCATCATACTCTGGACGAGTTTGGTTATTTGGAGACGGTATATGACAACAGCAATGGCCTTGATTCCTCTGCTGCCAACGATTTGGTGCAGACCGAGGATGGTTTTATTTGGATCGGCACCTATAATGGCCTTACCCGCTACGATGGTACTAGCTTTTACCGCTTCCCGGTGACCAGCGGCATCTACAGCGTAGCCGATTTATACGTATCCCAAAAGGGAGAGCTCTATATTGGTACTAATGATAGCGGCCTGGCCTTGTACAAGGATGGCAAATTCACCTTTTGGCAGCGTGACGATGGCCTGTCCTCCAATACCATTCGTGATATTACCGAAAACTCTAAGGGCCTGATGTTCATCGGTACTACGGAAGGAATTAGCTTTAAGGATCAGGATAATTATATTACTCGGGAGGGCGATGCTCGCTTAGCCAATCAGTATATTAAAGAGCTCCATCCTGCACCTAATAATAAGGTATGTGGTTTGACTCAAAATGGCGAGCTATTCGTCTATAAGGGTGTGGAAATAGAAAGCTTCTTTAAGAGCGATTCCTTTAGTTTTGGCAATATGGTGGCCATCGAGGCCGATATCTATAAGCCCGATGAATATTGGGTGGGCACAACGGCTGATAAGGTTGTAAAAATTAAAATTCAGGGCCAGCAGGCTAGTGTAATCAAGACTCTGATAACCGAGGGACTGCACACCATCAACGATATGCAGCTGCGTGCCGATGGTCGCCTGCTAGTCGTTGCTGAAAACGGCATAGGCTTTTTTGATATGCAAGATAATTTCCATATTATCGATAAAATGAAATTCAATAACTCCGTAGACAACATTATGGTGGACTACGAGGATAATCTGTGGTTTAGCTCCTCCCGTATGGGTGTGGCTAAGCTTACCTATAATAGCTTTAGAAATATCTTTGCCGTAGCAGGCATCGAGCCCAGGGTTGTCAATAGCGTGCTCAAGCATGAGGGGATTACTTATGTGGCTACGGATAGCGGTCTGGTTACGCTTAAGGGCGACAAGCTTATAGCCACGCCGCTCAGCGAACTATTAAAGACTACCCGTACACGCCATGTGATTGTGGATAGCAAGGGCAATTTATGGATTGCTACCTATTCCAAGCTGGGATTGTTAAAATATAATCCGAAAACAGGAATCATTAGGAGCTTTAACCGTAAAGACGGCCTGCCACACGAACGCAGTAGAGTGGTTATGGAGTCCAGTGACGGTAGTATCTATGTAGGAACCCGCGATGGCTTGGCCATTATTCGTCAGGACAAGGTTGTACAAACCTTTACCAGTCGCAACGGCTTAGCCAATTCCCAAGTGCTGTGCCTTCTAGAGGTCGGGGACAAGATTTACGTGGGCACAGATGGTGGTGGCATTAACATGCTTAAGGATGACCAAATTGTCTATACCCTTAACCAACAGGATGGCCTCAGGGCCGGTGTTATCCTGCGTATGGCTATTGACCCGGAGCTGGGCGGAGTATGGATCTCTACTGGCAACTCCATCGCCCATTTTAAGGACGAGAAGCTGAAGACAGTTCATAATTTCCCCAGCACCAATAATTTTGACTTTATCTTCACACCTAATGGGGAAATGCTGGTCACCTGTAACCAAGGCGTGTATGTAACCAGCTCGGCCAAGCTTTTAAAGGATGGCTCCTATGATTATGTCTTGAGCCAGCGAGAGGGCTTGAGCGGCTCGCTGACGGCTAATTCCTTCAACTTCATTGAAAACAAGGAAAAGCTCTATCTGTGCCTACAAAACGGCTTGTGCCAGCTGGATTTGGATAGTCTGGACCAAAGTACGAGCCCGAAAAAGTTTTGCGTGCCCAGCATCAATATAGACGGCGTGGACTATCCTTTGGATGAGGAGAAGCCCTTGCAAATAAGCAGTGATGCCACTCGTATTACCTACAAGGCCTATGTACTGACCAATACCTTGGGTAATGTGCTTATGTCCACCTATTTAGAGGGCTTTGATAAGCAGGTAGAGAAAATCAGCCGTTTTCAAAATAAGGAGCGCACCTATACGAACCTAGCTGGCGGCACCTATAAGCTGCATGTGGGTATTTATGACCAGCGCACAGGCAAGCTAAAGCAGGAAAAGGTTTATACTTTAATCAAAGAAAAGAAGCTTTCGGAATATCCAGCCTTTGTGCTTCTGCCCCTGACTATTTTCGTCGGACTGCTTTTTGGCGGCTATCGCCTCTACATGCGGCGGCGTATGCAAAAAATCCAAGAAAAGCAGCGTGAAACAGAAAAATTCCTGGACCAGGTGATTAGTTCCTTTGCGAAGGCCATCGACCTAAAGGACACTTACACCCGGGGCCACTCTGCCCGGGTAGCCCAATATTCTCGCCAGCTGGCGGAGGCCATGGGCTGGAGCAAGGAAAGAGTGGATAACCTCTATCGGGTAGCCATGCTTCACGACGTTGGCAAGGTGGTTATTCCCGATGAGATTTTAAATAAGCAGGGCCCCTTGACCGATGCTGAATATGCCAAGATGAAGGAGCATACGGATATCGGCAACGCCATTTTGGAAGAAATTTCCCAGTTCCCCATGATTGCCGTAGGCGCTAAGAGCCATCACGAGCGCTATGACGGTCGTGGCTACGGGCACGGGCTGGCAGGGGAGAATATCCCCCTAGAGGCCAGGATTATTGCCGTGGCCGATACCTTTGATGCCATGAACTCTACGCGGATTTATAGGCCTCATTTGACCAGAGAAAAGATTTTGAGCGAGCTGGAGCGTGCCAAAAATACGCAACTGGACGGGAAAATTGTAGATGTTTTGCTAAGGCTCATTGCTGAGGGCAAGGTCATTATCGAGACCGATGATAAACAGCTCTAGTATGTAAGGATACGGAGAGAGGTTTAAGGCCGCTCTCCGTATTTTAATGTGAAAAAACCGTAAAATAAGGATAAAACTACCATTTTTCCTGTGAATCTTTTGTGAACGTGGCTAAAAATTTACGCTAATTTGTGTTATAATAAATTACAACATCATGGAATGTCAGGAGTGATTACTATGACAAAGCAAAAAATTTTGATTGCTGATGATGAAGCCCAGATTCGAGAGATTCTGAAAATCTATTTTGAGAAGGAAGGCTTCGAGGTTATCGAGGCCGAGGATGGCGCTGCCGCCATTTTAAAGGTGCAATCGGAAAAGCCGGATATTTTGCTTTTGGATATAATGATGCCCGTTCTAGATGGCATCGAGGTCTGCAAGCAGGTGCGCAAGATGAGCGACCTGCCCATTATTATGGTTACCGCTAAGGATGAGGACGATGACCGCATCGCGGGCTTAGAGATCGGCGCTGATGACTACATCACCAAGCCCTTCAACTCCCGTGAGGTAGTGGCCAGAGTCAAGGCAGTGCTGCGCCGCGCAGGCACCCAGGAGAAAAAGGGTGATGCTTCGCGTATTGTTTACGATGGCTTGATTATTGACATGGAGCAATACCAGGTAACAGCCTTTGGTAATAAAATGACTTTCACTACCAAAGAGATGGAGCTGCTTTGGTGCTTGGCTTCCAACCCGGGCAAGGCCTTTAGCCGCAACCAGCTTTTGGAAACCATTTGGGGCTATTCCTACTACGGCGACACCCGTACTGTGGATACCCATATTAAGCGTATTCGTCAAAAGCTCAACATCCCCGAGGATTCTAAGTGGGATATTACCACTATTTGGGGTGTGGGCTATAAGTTTGAAATCAAGGATAAATAATTTAGCATGAAAAAGTCCCTCAGTACCCGCCTGATGTATAGCTTCATGGTTATAATAGTCATCGTGGTGGTGGGAATTACCGCCGGTATTTCCTATTTGATTGCTGACTATTTCTTTGAAATCAAGGAGCAGGAGCTGACTGACAAGGGCCATGAGATGGGCGAAACCATCGAGGCCTTCATTCGCATGGACGATAAGAATATGCTATACCGCTATATTATCGCCGTGGATAGACTTGTCGGCGCTCGCATTTGGCTATTCGATGATAATTATGAGCTGATTGCGGCCTCCTATTACGATGGTCCGGAAAAGGCTGATGAGCCCGATTCCTTAAGGCAGTTTATGAAATACGGCGTGCCCTCGGCCAGCGAGCTGAAGAATAACGCCATGAAGCTGGATAAGGATATTAAGGAGAGCAGCATTTCCTACCGCATCAGAATCATCCTGCATGATATATACGCAGGCCAATCCTTCAAATCGCAGATTTTTCATCCCCATTACAAGGAGCAGGTTATTTTGGTGGGCGTGCCCTATCAAACGCCCAAGGGCAAAACCGGCGCTATTTTAATGATTGAACCGCTTAGCGGCTTCGAAAAATTCCTGCGTAATGTTTACATTTACATAACCGCTGTGGGCATTGTAGCCCTTTTGTTCAGCTTGTTTTTGGTCAAGACCCTGTCCCGTAAGATTATTAAGCCGGTGCAGGAAATGAAGGACAGCGCCATGGCCATGGCCTCCGGCGACTACAGTCGCCGGCTGTTGGTGCAGGGCCAGGACGAGATTGCGGAGCTGGCCAGCTCCTTGAATTCGCTGGGCAGCGATTTAAGCGAGTACATCGCCAAAATGGAGCGCACGGAAAAGATTCGGCGCGATTTTGTGGCCAATGTATCCCACGAGCTACGCACGCCCATTACCATTATCCGTGGCTATAACGAGGCCATCAGCGATGGCATGGTTACGGACCCGGAGGTTCTGCAGCGTTACCGCACCCTGATTAATGAGGAGACGGTACGCTTAGAGCGCATGGTCAGGGAGCTCTTGGATATTAGCCGTTTGGAGACCAGCGACCCCTTGGATACCAATAATGTGGACGAGCTGCCCTTGGCAGTGATTATTCGCAATGTAGCCGAAAAATTAAGCGTGAAGGCAGTGAAGCATAAGGTGGTTTTCAATGTGCACGCTGACGAAAGCATTAAAATTTTGGGCGATGGGGACCAAATGGTGCAATTAATTATGATTTTAGGCGATAATGCCTTGAAATATTCGCCAGAAAATGGTACTGTATCAATAGGCGCGAAAAAACTTGCGGATGGCAGTGTTTTGCTTAGCGTGGCGGATCAGGGCAAGGGGATTCCCGAAGCGGATATTCCCTTTATTTGGGAGCGTTTCTATAAGGTAGAAAAATCCCATTGCCGCTCCGTTCCCGGCACGGGTCTGGGCTTAGCTATCGCCAAAGAGATCATTCGCGTCCATGGCGCTAGCGCCGAAGTAATCAGCAAATGTGGCTTAGGAACCACATTTGAAATAAAATTTCCAAAGGATAAGGTAGTATGATTTTAAAGTATGTTTGTCCCGATTACAGAGTAAAAAGTATTTTTGACATTTCTCCCAAATGGTTAAAGCGTAATGGCTACATGAAGATTGTTGTGGATATCGACAACACTCTTTTGCCCCGCGATAAGAATCTGGTCGGCCCCCGCGCCATGACCTGGATTCGCCAGCTGCATCAGCTGGGCATCAATGTGGCTTTGATTAGCAATAACGGTGGCGACCGTATTAAGGCTATCACTCGCCAAACCAATCTGGGAACTATTATGCGTGCAGCAAAGCCCATGCCCATGGCCTATAAGCAAATCACTAAAGCGATGGGCGGCGGCAAGATTCTTTTCGTCGGCGACCAGCTGATGACCGATGTTTTGGGAGCGAAAATCGCCGGCCATCCGGTGGTTTGGGTGCAATCCCTGGGCGGCAAGGAGCATTTCATTACCCGCTGCACTCGCAAGCTGGAGAAATTTTTCGCAGGCCGCTTAGTGAAGAACAATATGATGCCTAAGGAGCGCGTATTATGAAAATAGCCCTGCTGCAGCTAGCTGTTCTGGAAAAGAATAAGGAAGCCAATGTGGCTCATGGACTGCAGCTGGTGCGTCAGTACGCGCCCGACCACGACCTAGTGGTTCTGCCGGAGGTATGGACCACGGGCTATAGCCTGGGCCATTTGGACACCGAGGCGGAGACCGAGACCTCTCCTGTTTTGGCGGAGCTGCAAAAGATCGCGGCTGAAAGCTGCTGCGCCATTGTGGCTGGCTCCGTGCCCATGCGCCGCGAGGGCAAGGTTTACAATACCTCTGTGGCTATTGACAAAACCGGCGCAGTGGTCAATTTATACGACAAGGTGCATCTTTTTGGCTTGTTTAATGAGGAGCGCTTTTTCGCTCCCGGCAATAATTTCCAAGCCTTCGACTTAGATGGTGTGCGCTGCGGCTCCACCATTTGCTACGATTTGCGTTTCCCGGAGCTGTTCCGCCATTTGGCGCTGCAGGGCGCGCAAATCATCTTCTGTCCTGCGGAATGGCCCACAGCAAGGGGGGATATCTGGCATCTCTTGGCTCAGGCTAGAGCTGCCGAGAACCACACTTTTGTGGTAGCTGTGAACTGCGCAGGCGTCTTTAAGGGCGCGCCCTTCTTTGGCCATTCCATGGTGATGGCCCCCAGCGGCAAGATTGTGGCTGAGGCCGGCAGCGAGGAAGAGGTTATTTCCTGCGAAATCGACTTGGCCGAGATCGCCAAGGTGCGCAGCAGGCTCAATGCCTTGGCCGATGTGCGCAAGGAGTTGATTCTGTAATGGATTATAAAAATTTGCTGGCCGGCTTGGCAGCCGGTCTGCTTTGCTATGCCCAAGCAGGACTTAGTCTGGCTTGGGCAGGGGTGCCGGCGGATGCGCCCAAGGATGTGAAGCACATCCTTGGCTTTTACTACGGCAATGGGGAGAACATCCTCATTCGCGAGAACGGCGGCCGCTTAGAGCTGTTGTATCGCTTTACCAATCAGGACAAAGCCTTTGGCGGCTCTAATATTTATCCCCTAGCCAAGGAGCATTTCGACTCCTATACCTTAAACGAGTCCGGTCCTTTGACTAGCTCCGAGTCCAGCGTGCGCTTTGAGCGTGATCAGGACGGCTACGGCATCGCCTGTAGGGTAGGCGGTCATGTGTATACCCGCGCCTTCATGGGCAGGGGTACCGGTGAGCGAGGCAAGCTCTTTCGCCTTCCGGCCCATTCTGCCGCAGAATGGGCCGCGCTCAGAGAGCAGGCCCGAGCGGCAGCGATGCCTGCTTTCTTGGCTGAGGGCGAGGCTGTGGAGCTGGTAGATGCCAGCTCTATTGCCGGCGTGCTAGTGGACTCTCGCTATGGGCGAGAGGATAATTGCTTCGGCGCACCCCTTTACAACAGCCAGAAGCTGTATCTAGGCCGGGAGGCAGCCACAGCTTTGGACAAGGTCCAAAAGCATCTGGCCGCCTTCGGCTACGGACTAGTGCTGTGGGATGCCTACAGGCCCTGGAGCGTCAGCAAGCTGGCCAATCTGGCCCTGCCTGCTGACAAGAAGGGCATGCTGGAGGACCCGGAGAAAAAGGGTAGCGCTCACAACACCGGCAACGCCGTGGATGTGAGCCTGTACGATTTAGCGACGGGGGAGCAGCTGGAGATGATCTCCGAGTTCGATGAGCCCTCCTTTAGGCAGTTCGCCAGCTATGCTGGCGGCACTAGCCGGCAGCGGTATCTGCGAGGTCTGCTGCGTGAGTCCATGGAGCTGTACGGCTTTAAGGGCATAGAAATGGAATGGTGGCATTTTGACTATAAGCCTTCTACCAAGTGGGCCCATTTAAATGTGAATATGTAAACCCCTCCGCCTCGCAAGCTCGGCACCTCCCCTTTTAAGGGGAGGCGCAGTACTAATCTACTGTAGAAGATTGGCTCCCCTTTAAAGGGGAGCTGTCGGCGTAGCTGACTGAGGGGTTTCAAATGTTAATTTTTAATGAGGTGAAAAAAATGAACGTATACGATAACGCTAACGAATTAGCTCGCGCTATGCGCGAAAGCCATGAATTCAAAAAATTGAAGGAAGCAACTGCTGTTTTAAATAAGGACGAGAACGCTAAAAAAATGGTCAACGAATTTCTGTCCTTGAACCAACAAGCAGAAATGGAAAAGTATCAGGGCAAGGAGCCTGCCAAGGAAACCACTGAAAAAATCCAAAAGCTCTATGGCATTCTCTCCCTGAACCAAGACGCTATGCAATATCTGAACTCCTTCATGCGTTTCCAGATGATGCTGGCCGATGTAACCAACTCTATTCAAGACGTAGTCAAAGAAGCAATGGGTGAAAAATAATGGACTTTGAGGCTATTTTCGCCGGCTGTACGGCTAAGCCCCTGCTAGTGGCCGAGCCCATGGCCAGGCATACCTCCTTTCGCATCGGCGGCCCGGCGGATGCGCTGGCGCAGCCTGCCGACGAGGGGGAGCTGGCCTGCCTGCTGGGGCGAGCGGCAGAGCATAAGGTGCCCGTGACCCTAGTGGGCAATGGCTCCAACCTTTTGGTGCGGGACAAGGGCATTCGCGGTTTGGTTATCAAGCTGGGGAATCTGTTTAATAAGCTTGAGGTGGCAGGCGACGTGCTGACCTTTGGCAGCGGTATTTCCCTAGCCATGGCTTCCAAAAAAGCCGCCAGCTTAAATCTTAGCGGCTTGGAATTCGCCGTGGGCATTCCCGGGACCATTGGCGGCGCGGTGTATATGAACGCTGGCGCCTATGATGGGGAAATGGCCAAGGTGGTGCAGGCCGTGCGGGTTATGGATGCCCAAGGTCAGGTCAGCGAGCTTAAGTCTAGCCAGCTGGACTTTGCCTACCGCCATACAGCTCTGCAAAATAGCGGTCTTATTGTGACCAGCGTGACGGTGCGGCTAGAGCCCGGTGATGGGGAGGCTATCGCCGCGAAGATGGCGGATTTTAGCCAGCGCAGAATTAGCAAGCAGCCCTTGGAGCTGCCCAGCGCCGGCAGCATGTTCAAGCGTCCCCCGGGACATTTTGCAGGCACCCTCATCGAGCAAACAGGCCTCAAGGGCTATACTGTGGGCGGCGCGCAGGTTTCCACCAAGCACGCGGGCTTTGTGGTTAATATTGGCGGCGCTACGGCCAAGGATGTGCTGCAGCTGATTAAGGATGTGCAGGACAGGGTTTTCGCAGCCCATGGTGTGCATTTGGAGCCCGAGGTGCTTGTTTTAGGGGAAGAATAAGGCGTAAGGAGAATTTTTTGTGGACGAATTATTGAATGATCAAGAGATACATATGCTGGGCCTGCAGGCCTTGATTCCCTGGCTGGAGGGGCACGGCTTCGTGGTGGACTATGTGCAGCCGGAAAAATGCGCTGTACCCCATATTTTTGCCTTAAGCGGCGAGATGCTCACGGTGATTGTGGCTGCTGCAGATATGTATCCTAATAAGGGCAAGGTAACCGAGGCTGATAAGGCAGCTGCCCTGCAGGCAGCCAATCAGCTGAACGGTCTGTGCGCCGTAGCCTCCATTGGTCTGATCAATATGGAGGGCGTTGCTGCCGATGATAAAGAGCTGATGGGTAAGCCTCTGAAGAACGGCCAATACCAGGCGGATTTCAGCGGCTTGGAGTATATTCAGTTTGAAGGTTAAGGTGGGCTCATGGATTTATTAACTGTCGATACTAGTAAATGCTTGCATTGTGGTATTTGCGTGGAATGCTGTCCCTCCTGCATTCTTACCTTGGGCGAGAACGGTCCCGAGTGCCATTTTGATAGGGGATGCATGAGCTGTGGTCAGTGTGTGGCTATTTGCCCCGTGGGCGCCTTGGATAATAAGTATGCGCCCTTGGCAGAGCAGCGTCCTGTGACCATGCCTACCTTGGACCCGGAGACAGCCTATGAGTTTTTGCGTATGCGTCGCAGCGTGCGCAATTTTAAGCCCCAGGCGCCCACTGATGAGGAGATTAAGCGCCTTTTGGATGTGGCTCGTTACGCTCCCACCGCCGGAAATTCCCAGGGCATGTATTATGTGGTCATCCGTGATGCGGAAAAAATCAAGGCCATTGCGGATGCTGTGGCCAATTGGATGGAGGACGAGGTGGCTGCCGGTACGGAAAATAAGCGCTACTTTACGACCGTGCTACGCGCCTATCGCGAGCGTGGTCAGGATATTATCGCTCGCCATGCCCCCTGCCTGATTTTCGCTCTGGCCAGCCGCTTAAACATCACCGGCGTTTCCAACGCTGAGCAAAGCTGGGCCTACGCGGAGCTTTTCGCTCCCACCATTGGCTTGGGCACCACCATCGCAGGCTTTATCCAAAGCTGTGGTATCGCAGGCCACAAGCCTTTGCTGGAGCTGGTAGGCGTGCCTGCTAAGCAAAAGATTGTGGGTACCCTGATGGTGGGCTATCCTAAATATAAGTATAAACGGATGCCGGAGCGCCAGCACCTGAAGATTGAATTTCAATAACTAGCTCAAAGATCGAAGCTCAAAGCTTTAAAGTGTAATAAAGAAGCCGTTAAGTGATTTTACTCACCTAACGGCTTTTTGTTTATGTAGCTTATGTTATTACTTAACGCTCAGCTGTTTCCTTGCTAGGGCTGATTAAGCGGTAGAGATAGCCCAACAGGATACCACCGAAGCAGGGCAGCAGCCAACCGAAGCCCACGTCGAAGAAGGGCAGGTACTGGGTAAGGAAGCTGTCCAAAGCTTGCAGATCGAAGCCACCGGCTCTAAGACCATCAAAAATAGCGAAGATGGTGGTCAAGGTCAGGCAAATGCGGAAAATAGCCTTATCCCGTTTGAAAAAGCTTTGGCCCACGTTCAAAATCACAATGGCGATTACGATGGGGTAGAGCATGCAGATGACGGGAATGGAGAATTTGATAATGTTATTCAGGCCGAAATTGGATACTACCAAGCTAAAGAGGCAAATATACACGCAGAAGCGCTGATAAAGCACACGACCACCGCTGAGCTGGTTAAAATAGCTGCTAATGGAGGTGGTCAGACCGATGGAAGTGGTGATGCAGGCGAAGAAAATAATCAAGGCCAGCACTACCTGTCCCGGGAAGCCCATATAGTGCACGCTGATCCTATTCAGCAGCTGGCCGCCGTTGGCCACAATGCCGAAGGCAGCGGTGCTGACAGCGCCTGCATAGGCCAGTGCACCGTAAATTAAGGCTAGGCAAATAGCGGCGATAATGCCGGCATAAATGCACACCTTGGTGAGCTGCTTTTGCTCAGTAATGCCCTGGGACTCAATAGCCTTCAATGTTGCGGCACCATAGAGCATGGTGCACAGCAAATCCATGGTGTTATAGCCTTCTTGAAAGCCCTTGAAGAAGGGAGCATTTTTGTAAATGCTGTTGGCGGGCTGCAAATCACCCAGAGGATTGGTCAGTACGCAGAAAATCAGGATGCCCAAGCAGATTAAAAGCAGGGGGGACATGATTTTGCCAATATGATCCACGATTTTGGAGGGATTGACGGATAGAAAATAGGTCAGTCCAAAGAAGAAGACGGAATACAGCGCTAAGCCCGTTGTTTCGTAGCCCTGGGGCAGCAGCAGTAAAATGCCGGTATCAAAGGATACTGCGCAGGTACGGGGGATAGCAAAAAAGGGGCCAATGGTCAATGCGCATAAAATAGTAATGGCTTTGCCAAAGGCAGGACACATGGGGCTGGCCAATTCATTGGGGTCGTCGCCGTCTAAGATGGCCATGGCCAGAATGCCCAAAAGGGGCAGGCCTACGCCGCTGATGCAAAAGCCCAGGGTAGCCAGGAATAAGTTTTCACCGGCCATTTGTCCTAAAGCAGGGGGGAAGATTAAATTGCCTGCGCCAAAGAAAAAGGAAAACAGCATTAAGCCGATGGGCAGGATTTTTGCTAAACTTAAGTTATTATTCATCACATACTCCCATTTCAGTAGTGAAGCAGTTCCCCTCAAAACAGTGCTTCTTAGAAAGGAAAGGGGCGTGCCTTAAGGGAGCCGCCCCTTTTAGGTTATCTTTATTATTTTACCAGCAGGCGGAAATATTTCTTTTTGCCCTTGCGAATCAAAAGGCTCTTGTCAGCGTCGAACATGTCAGCGCTGAGGGAGGCTTCCGGGTCCTTCAGGATTTCTTCCTTAACGGTGAGGCCGCCTTGGGCAATCATTTGGCGTGCTTCGCGCTTGCTAGAGAAGACTTTGCCGGCGGTGAGTACGTCAATAACCTTGGCGTTCATTTGCTCGGCGGTGATTTCGATGGTGGGCACATTGCTCAAATCGGCGCCGCCACCAAAGAGCGCTTCCGTAGCAGCCTGAGCCTTACGAGCTTCCTCTTCGCCGTGTACCAGCTTGGTAACCTCGTAGGCCAGCACTTTTTTAGCTTCGTTAATGGCTGCATCCTTTAAGGAGGCCAGACGATGTACCTCGTCCATGGGCAGGTAGGTCAAAAGGCTGAGGCAGTTTTCTACGTCGCTGTCGTTCACATTGCGCCAGTATTGGTAGAAGTCGTAGGGAGAGGTTTTCTCCGGATCCAGCCACAGGGCGCCCTTTTCAGTTTTGCCCATTTTTTTGCCCTCGCTATTGGTCAGGAGCTTGCAGGTCATGCAGTAGGCAGGCTTTTGCTCCTTGCGACGAATAAGCTCCACGCCGGCCAGCATATTGGACCATTGGTCGTCGCCGCCCAACTCCATAACGCAGTTGTAGTCCTGATGCAGCTTCCAGAAGTCATAGGATTGCATGATCATGTAGTTGAATTCAAAGAAGGTCAGGCCCTTTTCCCAACGTTTTTTGAAGCATTCAGCGGTGAGCATGCGGTTTACAGAAAAATGCACGCCTACCTCTCTGAGCAGGCTTACATAGTTCAGGTTGAGCAGCCAATCAGCGTTGTTGGCGATAATGGCCTTGCCCTCGCTAAAGTCGATGAAGCGGCTCATTTGCTTTTTGAAGCAGGCGATATTGTGGGCAATGAACTCAGGGGTGAGCATTTTACGCATTTCGTCCTTGCCACTGGGGTCGCCTACCATACCGGTGCCGCCGCCCAGGAGCACGATGGGGCGATGGCCGGCCTTTTGCATATGGCTCATCATCATCAGGGCGATGAAGTGGCCTACATGGAGGCTGTCGGCAGTGGGGTCAAAGCCGATATAAAAGGTAATTTTTTCTTTTTCAAGTAATTCTTTAATTTCAGTTTCGTGGGACATTTGCTTAATAAACCCACGCTCCTGCAATACGTCTAAAACAGACATCTAATGACCTCCCTTAAATATTTAAGCTTGCGGAAAAATATCAGCAAGCGCATAATCTCATATCATTATACCTTATTGGACATGTTTTAGCAATTAAAAAAGCACCGGAAGCAGCTTTTTGAAGCTTCCGATGCTGTTTTTTAGGATTGGACTAGGCTTATTTGGTCTCCAGCTGGGAGGTGCAATGGGGGCAGCGAGTGGCGTCGTCGGCAATTTCGCTCTTGCAGTAGGGGCATTTACGGGGCTCCGGCTTGGGAGCAGGGGGCGGAGTGAGCTTGTTGATTTGCTTGACCATGATGAAGATGACAAAGGCCAAAATCAAGAAGTCCATGACGGTGTTGATGAAGCTGCCGTAGGCCAGGACAGGAGCGCCAGCTTTTTTCGCTGCCTCTAGGGTGGCGTATTCTTTGCCGTTGAGGCTTAGAAAGAGGTTTTTGAAGTCCATTTTGCCCATGGCCATGCCAATGGGAGGCATAATGATGTCATTTACCAGGGAGCCTACGATTTTGCCAAAGGCACCGCCGATAATTACGCCAACGGCCATATCTATAACATTGCCGCGCATAGCAAATTTTTTAAAATCATCTTTGAGAGACATAATGAATCCTCCTATAAAATTTTCTCTTTTTATATTCTACCTGAAAGTGAAAAATCCTGCTGCTTGACTGAAAAGTATTTGTGCCTTATAATAGTAGGGAACAGAGCTTGTCTTGAGCTGTCTTGGGTTTTGGGGCAGTTTTAAGCAATTTTAAATATTACACAAATTGGAGGAATAGAAGATGCGTGAAGATTTAGTTGTACCTGGCGAGGGCGAGGAAAATTTTGTCCTGGCTCGTGATGCTCGTGTTGTGACCATTCCCTTTACTCCCTTGGAGGTTAGAATGCAAAAGGAAAAGCCGGAGGTTTTCGCTCGTTTGCAAAAGCTGAAGGAGCTTATTGGTGAGGATACCTTTAAGCGCTTGGTAAGCAGAGTGCACAATATTAATTATGCTGATACTCGCATTATGCTGGTGGCTGAAAGCGAGCTCCATCGCACTAATATTGAAAGAGAGATTTTGCCGGCTATCGCGGAGGCCTTTGAGGTTACTAGCATTCGCGTGGTAACTCAGGGCTAGAATTGCTTTTGCAGTCAGCTAGCATAATAAATGGAGCAAAAAGTTGTTGACAAAAACGCTTTTATGCTTTATAATATTATTCGTTGCTGATGTGTAAATATTAGCATAATGTCGGGGCGTGGCGCAGCTTGGTAGCGCGCTTGTTTCGGGTACAAGAGGCCGTGAGTTCGAATCTCGCCGCCCCGACCAAATTGAAAATTGAGAACCGCTAGTTTTGGCGGTTCTTTTTTTGCTCCGGCTGTACTGCTTTCTTGGCAGTGCAGCCGGAGCTTTTTTTGTATGCAATATACTTGTGTTAAATCTGGGCTTATTAGTTTTTCAAATCGTATTTTGTAAATAGCAATATATTGATTATTACTATAGGATGCACGGTGGATGGGACAATTTATATATTTTATTTTATAAACCACTCTAATGATAAAAATTAGCCAGATTTTGTCACACGTTGACGAACTTGCCTGTTGGTAGTACAATAATAATAATCAATAAGTGTTTGCGAATTACAATTTATAATTAGAATAGAGAATAGAAAGTGGATTGACGGGGCTGGACCAATTCAGGTTTAGGGCAGTCGTTTATAGTCTTATATTGTAATATTAAATAGGATAATTGTAATGGATGAGGGAATGAAAGCTTTAGGGATGTTATTTATGGTTATGTGATGGTATGTAATTGTACTTAATGAAGGAAGTTGAAGATGCTTTTAGGGAAGTTAGGTTATTTGGATGGCAAATTTAAAATTCGTTGGCAGCTGATGTTTTACGATGTGGTGATTTACGCCATTGTAATAACCTTTATCATGACTACTTATGGCCTAGCTGGCAGTTCCCTGCAGGAATTCACTGTAGGAGCTGTGGCAGCCCTGCTGTGTCTTTTGCTTTGCCGCACTGTAGGCAAGGTTTACAGCATGATTATCCGCTACGGCGGCGTGCATGTGTATATGCGGCTTTTCGCTACGGATTTGATAGCTCTGTGCTTTTATTGGCCCCTTAAATATGGCTTGGGCCTGGAGCATATGACCAGCCAGCGTTGGCTGATTATTATGCTTTTGAATCTACTGGGCGCTGTGGGCATGCGGTTGATGTACCGTTATTGCTACCGTTTTGGGGTACGGCGCACTCGTAAGGGCGATTTTTTACGGTTTTTGCTGCTGCTTTTTGCCGGTGACAATGTAATTAAGGAGCGTCGCAACGAGAATAAGCGTATTCGCATTGCTATTTTAGGTGCAGGCCGATTGGGTGCGGTGCTGGCGGATGAGCTACTCAGCAACGACAGCGCTGCTTATGTGCCTGTGTGCTTTATCGACCAGGACCCAACTAAGACTGGTCGCGAGGTGATGGGCTTACCGGTGCTGCCTGAGGGCGAGGATGGCCTAGAGGATTTGAAGGATTATGGCGTGCAAGAGATTGTTTTCGCCATTACTAATATTATTAATACGAAAAAAGACACCTTATTTAAGATGTACAAAGCAGCTGGCTATAAGGTGAAGGTGTACGACTTTTCGGTAGCTGACGTGGCTAAGAGCGGCAAGCGCATGCTGCGCGAGTTCGACATCGACGAGCTGCTTTTCCGTCAGCCTATTGTAGTTAATAACGAGCTGGTAAGCTCTTATTATAAGGATAAAGTAATCTTAGTTACTGGTGGCGGTGGCTCCATTGGCAGTGAGATGTGCCGTCAGGTGGCGAAGATGTCCCCCAAGCAGATTATTGCTCTGGATATTTACGAGAATGGCGTGTATGACCTGCAGCAGGAACTCAGATTATTATACGGTGACAAACTGAACTTCAAGGTGGAAATCGCTTCTATTTGTAGCGAAAGTACTATGCGCAGAGTAATGGAAGAATATCATCCAGATATTCTTATTCATGCCGCTGCTCATAAGCATGTTCCTCTTATGGAGAAGAATTGCATTGAGGCTGTAGAAAACAATGTTTTCGGAACCTTGAATTGCATCGAACTGTGCGAAGAGTACGGTGTAGGCCGCTTTATGATGGTTTCTACTGATAAGGCCGTTAATCCCACTAATATTATGGGAGCTACCAAGCGCATGTGTGAGATTATCGCGAGAGCACATAGTGCCCAAAAGGGAAACAAGGTTGTCTTCAGCGATACGCGCTTCGGCAATGTGCTGGGCAGCGCTGGCAGCGTTATACCTCTTTTTAAGCGGCAGATTGCTAACGGTGGGCCTATTACTATTACAGATAAGCGGATTATCCGCTACTTTATGACCATTCCAGAGGCCAGCCAGCTGGTGCTGCACAGCGGCGCTATTGCCAAGAACGGAGAACTATTCGTCCTCGACATGGGCCAGCCTGTGAAGATTTACGACTTAGCTGTGAATATGATTAAGCTGTCCGGCTTAGAGCCTTATAAGGATATAGATATTATCGAGACTGGCCTGAGGCCCGGTGAGAAATTATATGAAGAGCTGCTCATTAAGAGCGAGACTCTGGATAAGACCGATAATAAGCTGGTCTTTATTGAAAAGGACGAGCCTATTGGGATGGACGAGCTAAAGCAGCGGCTACAGCTGCTGCGTGAAGCTTTAGCAACCAATAGTGATGAGGCTGTGCGAGAGGCAATGCATAGGGTTGTGCCGACCTATAGGACACCAGAAGAGGTTAACTGTAGGGCTGGGCTGAGTAAAGAAATGCAGAATGTAAGGAAGATAGATTCATGACCAAAAGTTTATTGATAATTGGTGCCGGTGGCCACGGCAAGGTCGTAAAAGAAATTGCCGAAGCCTTAGGCTATACCCATATAGCATTCTTAGATGACAATAGTGCTGAAGCCATAGGCAAAATCGCTGATTCTAAAGCTTTCGTAAACCAATTCCAAGAAGCCTTCGTCGGCATTGGTAATAATAAATTTCGTGGCGAGTTATTGACTAGACTTGAGCAAGAAGGCTTTGCCATTCCTGTTCTCATCCATCCAACAGCATATGTTAGTAAAAGTGCTGTGATTGGCAAGGGAACTGTAGTGGAACCGATGGCCATCGTAAATGCCAATAGCAAAATAGGTATTGGCTGCATCATTTATGTAGGCTCAATTGTTGATCATGACGCTATTTTAGAGGATTGCGTTCACGTTAATGCAGGCGCAATTTGCAAGGCTGGTAGCTTCGTCTCAAAGGAAACAAAGCTGGAAGCTGGTCAGGTAGTGAAAGGTTATTAAATCATTGAATAAATAGTAAAGAAGGTCACGACATGAATTATTTAGTAGTAGTTGCTCATCCAGATGATGAAGTTCTTGGTGCTGGAGCAACAATTCATAAGCTCATAAATGCTGGTAACAATGTAGCAGTAGCCATCATGGTTAGCCAGGCGGCGGCCAGAAAGGATTTATCTTCGTCCTTATCTGCTGATGAAGCTGAAGCTCTGGCAATTTTGGGAGTAAAGCAAACATATCACGCAAGCTTTCCCAATATCAAGATGAATACTGTTCCACATTTGGAATTGGTGCAGTTCATTGAAAAATGCATTATGGACTTCAAGG
>SFCN01000122.1 GCA_004558595.1 Phascolarctobacterium sp.
TGAATTTGGCGGCGACGCTAAGGCAGCCATCAACGGCTATAGCGCTCCCACTCCCTCCCTGCAGGGCCACAGCGCCATCGTGGAAGCAGGCTACAAGCTGAACGCAGGCAAAAACCTGACCCTAGACTTCAACCTGAACGGCGCTATGGGCAAGCAACGGGGCATCGGCGGTGGCATCGGTGCTCAGTGGCTGTTCTAAAAGCACCGCGCTAATAGGAGGTGCGAAAATGCCCTATGTAAATATTAAAATTACTCGCGAAGGAAATGTGACTCCCGAGCAAAAACGCCAACTCATTGAAGGTGCTACCAATCTTTTGCACGATGTTTTAGGCAAGAACAAGGCTACCACTGTCGTAGTCATTGACGAGGTAGATACCGATAATTGGGGAATTGGCGGCATACCCGTAACGGAAATTAGAAAACAAAAGTAATAAACAAAAATCCCTCGACCGTAGCCGAGGGATTTTTTACATTATTATGGCCGTAATTACTGCCGCGAACAGCATTCCCGGCAGCAGGTTGCCGATGCGGATCTGGGTGATTTTGAGCATATTGCAGCCTATGGCCATGACCATAATGCCACCGCTGGCGGTAATTTCGGCCAGCATGGCTTCGGTTACCAGTGGTCCCACAAAGCCTGCCAAAAGAGTGATGCTGCCCTGATAAATGCCCACGCTAAGGGCCGACAAGGCTACGCCAATGCCTAAATTGGCGCTTAAAATGAGGCTAATCAAGCCGTCCAGAGTAGCCTTGGCGAAAAGCGTGGTGTGGTCGGCCACTAAGCCATCCTGAATGCTGCCTAAAATCGCCATGGCGCCACTGCAAAATAAAATGGAAGCATTGACGAAGCCGGCGGCGATGGAGGCTGATGCTGAAGCATCGTTACCACAGAGCTTATCGCCCAAAAATCTCCCCAGCCTGTTCATGGCTCCCTCGATATCGATTATTTCGCCCACTATGGCGCCAAGCACCAGGCTAAAAATTATAATAATTATATTGTGAGTTTTGATGGCCATTTGTACGCCTATCACTACGATGCACAGGGCAATGCTGTTCATCATGGTTTCCTGCCATTTTTCGGGCAGGCCCCGCTTACACAGGACTCCTAGCAGAGCTCCTACTATGATGGCTACGCTGTTGGCCAGTGTTCCTAATCCGGGCATGCTTCTCCCTCCCCTAGAGCTGAATAGTACTATTATACCACTATAACCACGGGGTTTGGCAAGAGCAGGGGGAAAGAGATTTGCTGCTTCTAGCCAAAAATCACCGAACTGTAATCGTGACTCTTAAGCTACTATCGCCCCCTACCCCCATCTTTTACAGGCAGCACGCAATGCGTAATTAAAACTTGTTACAGTATTTACATTTAGCAAATATTTAGAAAAAATACTACCCCCATGCATTAAGACATGTTATAATGATATCTGGTAATGATACCCTTTTGCAAAGAGTGTCGTTTAATTGATGAATCGTGTTAATGTGGATGCCTAAAGCATCTTGAAGGAGGGTTCAAAGAGTGCGCTACCATTAGTCAGTAGACTTTATGGTAGTGCACTTGAATCACGATGAAAAAGATAGCTATTTACTATTCCCCGGTGGGAAATATTCAATTAGAATACGAGGATGACGTGGTCACAGCGTTGAAAAATGCTGAAGCTGGCGCTAAAGGCGAGCCACCAAGCGCTCTGGCGGAGCTGGTCTTTCGCCAGCTAGACGAATACTTCGCCGGAACTCGCACGGAATTTGCTTTTCCCTATCGCTTGCACGGCACTCCATTTCAGGAAAAGGTTTGGGAGGCGTTGCGCCAGATTCCCTATGGCGAAACGCGCAGCTATAAGGATATTGCCGAAGCCATTGGCCATCCCAAGGCCTATCGTGCTGTGGGCATGGCAAATAATGCTAACCCTATTTTTATTGCCATCCCCTGCCATCGCGTTATCGGCGCCAATGGTTCGCTGGTAGGATACGGCGGCGGTTTGGAGATGAAAAAGG
Source organism: Phascolarctobacterium sp. (assembly GCA_004558595.1). GTDB lineage: Bacteria > Bacillota > Negativicutes > Acidaminococcales > Acidaminococcaceae > Phascolarctobacterium_A. The sequence continues at coordinate 1,993 of SFCN01000122.1, forward strand.
CGCTGCTCGAGCTGGAGAAGAAAGTTCTTAGGCAGATAAAAGAGCGTAGAAATCGCACAGAACTCCATAAATGAAGGAACTTCTATGCTCCACCACAGCCAGTAGATGTGATCATTACCATCATCTCACTTGCTTCACTGTAGCGCTTATCTTAATTATCCACTGTATAACAACAAATATAGTATATTTTTATCAGTAACGTGGTGATCAGCCCCTTGTCAAGTAGACACATCAAATATGCAAAGAAAAATTTTTATCTATATTTGTTTTAAAATTAGCTAGCTCTAAACTTTTCTTTGTA
>SFCN01000123.1 GCA_004558595.1 Phascolarctobacterium sp.
AATAAAAACGAAAAATGCGTTTTTAATCTCTAGTAACTCTATTATACATCGCAGTTTAGAAATTATCAACGCATTTTTCGTTTTTATTTTCCGCGGTATTTCTCTTTTAAGCTTATGCATCAATCCCTCTGGAAAATATCTCTAGTATAAACCTTTTCCTTCACATCGTCCAGACAAGCATCATAACGATTTGCCACAATGGCCTGGCTCATTGCCTTGAACTTGGCCAAATCGTTCACAACCTCACTGCCAAAGAATCTGTCCCCGTCCTCCAGCATGGGTTCGTAGATGATAACCTTAGCACCCTTGGCCTTAATACGTTTCATAACTCCCTGTATAGAACTTTGTCGGAAGTTATCAGAATGGCTCTTCATGGTCAGGCGATATACGCCTACAACTACCTCGTGCTCTTTGCTTTCGTCCCAGTGATCATTAGCACCGTAGCCACCGGCGATTTCCAATACTCTATCGGCAATGAAGTCCTTGCGAGTACGATTAGACTCTACAATAGCTTCAATCAGATTTTCCGGTACGTCTTGGTAGTTGGCCAGCAGCTGCTTGGTGTCCTTGGGCAGGCAGTAGCCACCGTAGCCAAAGCTAGGATTGTTATAATGGCTACCAATGCGAGGGTCTAGGCATACGCCATCGATAATTTGTTGGGTGTCCAAGCCCTTCATTTCGGCATAGGTATCCAATTCATTAAAGTAGGATACACGCAGGGCCAGATAGGTATTGGCGAACAGCTTCACAGCCTCCGCTTCAGTAAAGCCCATGATCAAGGTTTCAATATCTTCCTTAATGGCGCCTTCCTTCAAGAGCTCTGCAAAGGTCTTAGCAGCTTCTACCAAGCGTTCATCCTCAGTATCAGTACCTACGATAATACGGCTAGGATACAGATTGTCGGGACTGAAGATAATATTCTTGCTGCCCATTTTCTCACGAATGGACGCTGTATAACCCACAGGAATAGTGGATTTAATGACCATAATGGCATTGGGATTATACTGCATTACCAGCTTAATAACAGCCTCCACAGCACTGGTGTCGAAGAAATTCTTCTTGCTATCATAGTTGGTAGGTGCAGCGATTACCACAAAATCCGCATCCTTATAAGCTGCCTCCGCATCCAGAGTAGCTACTAAATTGAGCTCCTTTTCGGCCAAATACTTTTCAATATAATCATCCTGAATAGGAGATTTTTTGTTATTAATCAGCTCTACCTTTTCCGGTACGATATCCACGGCTACTACCTGATGATGTTGGCTGAGCAGCGTAGCAATGGACAGGCCCACATACCCAGTACCAGCCACCGCGATTTTTAAATCCTTAAAATCCTTCATTTTCTTGATGCTCCTTTATTGCATATAAAATTCTTTATACCATTCAGCAAACTTACGTAAACCATCTCTCAAGGAGGTGCTGGGCTTAAAGCCAAAGTCCCTCTCCAAAGCGCTAGTATCCGCATAGGTCACCGGCACATCGCCAGGCTGCATGGGCACCAGCTCCTTATGAGCCTCGAAGTCGTAATCTTTAGGCAGCACGCCGGCACGCACCAGCTCCTGCTGCAAAATATCTACAAAGTCCAGCAAGTTTTCCGGACTGTTGTTGCCAATGTTATATACTGCGTAAGGCGGTAAGGGAAGTCCATCCTCACCCACTGCTTTAGCAGGGGGCTTTTGCATGACGCGAATAACGCCTTCTACAATGTCATCCACGTAGGTAAAGTCACGCTTGCAATTACCGTAGTTAAAGATTTGAATCTTTTCTCCAGCACGCAGCTTATTAGTAAAGCCGAAATAGGCCATATCAGGTCTCCCTGCAGGACCATACACCGTAAAGAAACGCAGGCCCGTGCTAGGAATGTTGTACAGCTTGCTATAGGCATGAGCCAAAAGCTCGTTACTCTTTTTCGTGGCCGCATACAGGCTCACAGGATTATCCACCTTGTCCTCGGTGCTGTAGGGCACCTTTTTATTGGAGCCGTAGACGCTGGAAGATGACGCATAAACTAGATGCTCCACACCGCTAGAACCGCCATCGTAGGAATGACGGCAGGCCTCCAAGATGTTATAAAAGCCAATAATATTACTGTTGATGTAGGCATCCGGATTGGTTATGCTGTAGCGCACACCGGCCTGAGCAGCCAGATTCACCACCACGCTGGGCTTATATTCAGCAAAGATTTTATCTATTAACGCTTTGTCAGCCAAATCGCCCTTGATAAAGGTGAAGCCATCATACTTGGCCAAAATGCCCAGCCGGAACTCTTTCAGCCGCACATCGTAATAATCGTTGACATTATCGATGCCGATTACTCTCTTACCTTGCTCCAACAGTCTCTTGGCTAGATAAAAGCCAATAAAGCCTGCTGCGCCTGTTACTAAAATGTTTTGCATTCTATGCACCATCCATTTCTAAAACTAAGATCTATGAATTGACTTCCTTTGTAAAGGAAGCTGTCTTGAGTCAATTTGCGACAGCAAATTGCGGACTGATGAATTCACATTTTCTTCACATATGCTTTTGTAAAAATCAAGAATTCTGAAAACTTTGCTCTATCAGTTCAAACTTTCTTCACTTGCAATTTCTATAACTATATATTAATATATACTTAACAACTTAATAACATGGAGCTCATAATCGTTCCATCGCGAATTTTTGTAGTAGTAGTGTCTTCGGGCACTACTATTTTTGTTTATTAGGTTGATGTTTACGAAAGGAGGGTAGATTTCTTAAAGGCACCATTAATAATTACATAAGGCCACTGTCCAAGGAGGTTGATGCTATGGCCAATGAATTTGCCAATGTAGATTATCGTGAAAAGATCAAAAAATTGACTCTATTCGACGCTATTTTGTTTCGCAAGGCCTTCGACTTAAACATTCCTGCTGCCGAAACCCTATTGCGAACTATTATGGAAAATGATAAAATTAAAGTAGCAAGATGTAAAACTGAATACACTGTTACCGGGCTGGCTTCTCACTCTGTCCAACTAGACCTTTTAGCCATGGACGAGTATGGTAAGTTCTTTAATGTGGAGGTACAGACAGAAAGCTCTGGT
>SFCN01000124.1 GCA_004558595.1 Phascolarctobacterium sp.
ACCGTATCAATGGCATCAAAAGTAAGCTCTTTATCCTCCATGGACTGCTTAAAAAGCATTTCCAGATCTCGGGCAAATTGCTGTAAATCCGTCTTTTCAAGCGCCGGACGCAAGGTACCGCTTTCAATACGAGAAATATTTAAAACCTCATTAATCAGCTTTAAGAGCAAATCACCTGCTAGGCCTATTTTACGCAAGCAGTCCTTGATCTGATTCAAATCACTGCTACCCTTGGCAATATCTGTAAAGCCTAAAATAGCGTTCATAGGTGTACGAATATCATGGCTCATGCTGAAGAGGAATCTTGTTTTGGCCTCATTAGCTACATTAGCCTTGGCCAAAGCCGCCTCTAGCTGCTGTTTGTGCTCCTGTTCCTTAACTCTACCAGTAGCAAATTGCCAATAGCCAATGGTTAGAAGCAGGCTGATAAGCATGGCCAGAGCCAAATAGGCATCTTGGGTGAGGGGAGAAATCCAACCCCCGTCCACTTCAATATCCACATACCAAAAATCATTAGGCATGGGGCAGCTAACCTGAATAGCATCCACTGACACCATGTGATCCGACGCAGCAATATTAGCCTTTGCTCCTGTGTATGGGTCACGATGCCAAATGCTGTAATGATAGCCACTTTTCTCCAAATGCTGCAGATTAACCTCCTTAACAAAGGCCTCCCAATCGATTACCACCACAGCAAAGCCCCAAAACCGATATTCACCCTTATTGTTATACTTAAAAATAGGGTCTAACAGCAGGGCACCTACCCCACCCTGCACCAGAGGAAAAGGACCTGCAATGGTGTATTTCCCTGTTGAACGCGCAAGACTAGCCTCATAACGTCTTTTTTCAGCAGTCAACAAATTTAACCCTAGCACGTGCTCATTACCCTGCAAGGGATAGACATTATTAATAGTGCCATCCTTGGCCAGCTCAAGGCATTGGATAACACCATTTTTATCCATAATTGCGGAAGCAAGCTGAGCAAAGTTAGCCGAGGTAGCCTCCTCACCATTTAACAGCAGGTAATTCTTTAAAAAGGATGCCGCACTTAAATATTTTTCTATTTTTGATTCAAAATGCAAGGCTGTAGTCTGGGCAGTGTGCTGCACCAGCTGCTTTTCTTTGGCGATACGGTCTTCAATAAAATAGTTGGCCACCTGTTGGGTTAAGATAAAGCTACTAAACAACACTAATATCGTCCAAATTATGCATTTATTTAAGGATTTTTGTACCATCATTACACCTTCTGGTTAGAAGCTAGCTTCCACTTTAAGATAACGTACAGTAAGTTATTATATATTATACCATAATATGCTTCAATAAAATACTCACGTAGTTAAGAAAAGCCTTAGATTTCGGCATCTACTGCTAAAAATCTAAGGCTTTATGGTTTAAAATCTCTTTTCATTGCTTAGGGTTTGCTTGCTGGGTCTGCAATTGCTTTGTAAGCGCCTCCACTTTTGCTTCCGCCTCCAGTAGCTTCTGCTCAGTTTTTCTGTTGCGCAAGCTAAAAAGAACTACCACCAAAATAACGCACCCAGCCAAAAGCGTGATTACAGTCATTACTAGAAAAGCCTTATTATGCCAAAGTTTACTATGACCACTTGGAGCAGCTGTACGAGTAAGACTTTCGGGACGAGCAAAGCTTTTCATAGAATTATTCAAGACCTCCGGTGATACCAAGGTCACAGAGCGATCTAAAATAGCCTGCAATTGAGGCACATCACTGCGCACGGCCAGTGAAAGGTCCATAGAACCAACTAAAGCTTGCATATGCAGTTGTCTAAGCTCGGTGGCAGGAACAATATGCTCAATACCATAGCTATTAAAAATCGCGCAGTCCGCTTCTCCACGCTTTACGGCTTCCACACAGGCTCGGTCAGACTTATACTGCTTGATTTGCCAATGAGGATAATGCTTCTCCAAATAGATGCGTTTATTAATCTTTGCTCCGGCCAAGGCCACAATTTTGGCTTTGGTTTCATCAAAGGATGCTTGACGAGATAAAGCTACTACATAGCAATTGAACAGGCTTTGGGTTACCAGAAAGCCTCGCTTTTCCGCCTGAGCAGCATCGGTATAGAGAGGAAAAATGCAATCCACCTCACCACGCTCCAATGCTGCAATCTCTGCTTCTATGGATGGATAAGCAAAGAGTATAAACTCTAGATGTCCATTGGTAAAGCAATTTTTAGCTCCATCCACATAGGTCGCCAAGGAGCCGATAAGTTTGCCCGTAG
>SFCN01000055.1 GCA_004558595.1 Phascolarctobacterium sp.
CATTGCAATTCACTCGTTAAAGAGCTTCTTCTGGCTTAGCTTCCTCAACCTTATCCTCACTGAGCACCAACTCGCGATAGATAACTGCGTCGACCGAAAGCATTACGCAAACGCCGGCAAGAACGCACAGAAGCACAACAAGTACACCCAACAAATCGGCCATGGCGCCGAACATGCTGAAGAGAACGTAGGAAACAACGAGCAGAGCGATGCTTACGGCAAACTTCAAGCAGAACGCCTTAAACTTATAGCCCATCATCAGACGGTTGCTCTCGGAGAGGCACAGCGCCCAATTCATCTTCTTGCCCACAAGCAGATAGACAGCGAGCAGCCAACTGAACGAGAGTACAACAGCCGGTATTAACATGAACAGACAGGCTACCGACACGGCGGAGGTGATGAGCGCCTGCAGAATGAAGTATTCGCCCATGCAATGACGGTACTCGGAATCGAAAATGAACATCGGACTGATCATTTCGCCCTTGCTGAGCTTCACGGGAAGCGTAGCCAAGGCTATCGTAGTGCCCACATTAACGTACGGAATCCATACGGTTACGAGCCAAAGCAACACAGAGAGAACAATCGGCACAAGATTTTTAACGCCGATGGCGAATGCGTCCTTCAAAGAAGGCACGAACTGAAGTTTTTCTTCCATAGCTATAATTTTTTTAGGTTATTGTTTTTAAGTGGTATAACATTTGCAAATATACAGCATTTTTCACATATACCGAATCTTTTTGCAAAGAAATATTAATTATTACGTACTATTTGCTACCCACCGTATATTCTTTTTCGCCCAAGAGCAATAAAAAAACCGCCCCACGGCGGCTTTTTTATTTGTTTTGCATGCCACACCCTCGTAACAAGCTAACAACTATGGAGGAGAAGGATAAGGAGTATAAAATTTTTTAGAACGGCATATTTTTAGATATGCAAAAGCAAGTGTCCGGTTTGCTTATGTTCCAATCAGTTATGGTTAAATCAATATTTCGCCCCACTCGCTAAGGTGATAAAAAACCGCTCCTGCAAAGAGAAGCGGTTCAATGCGCGCATCTAAGGTAACTGCCACTCTCACATAAACAGCACCCTATTTGTTAACATCTCTCCTGTCGCTCGCAGGTCAAGCGTATGCTTGTATGAACCACTTTGCTGACTCCAGGCAAGCCTGTTACAGCGGCGGGACCGTATGGAATTACACCAATTAGAGCTTCATACGAAATATTGATTTGATGCTCTAATTATACTCATTCTCAATAAGAATGTCAAGACTTTTAAGAGAAAATTTTCTAATAAATTTTTGCAGTATTACTTCTCAATAAGCAAAAGAAAAAGCGCTCAGCATTCGGTGCTAAGCGCTTTCATAGGTCACTATGCATTTTATTTTACCTCTTAGTGGATGTACAAAACCTGAAATTCGTAGAATACCTTTAACATTTTCTCTAACATTGTGCTTACCTCCTCATATTAATTATTAGTGGATGTACAGTACCTGAAATTCGTAGAATACCTTCAGCATTTTCTCTAACATAAAGCGTGCCTCCTTTGACTACTTGATTTTTAGCGAATCTCTTTAGGATGATTATAGTATAACATGTTGGAACAATTTTGTCCAGTATGGACTTAATTTGTCCCAATGCTTTTGTAAACTAGCGCAAACCGCTTATCCATGCGGTTTGTAGGCTCTTTAGGTTCAAGAGAAAATAAAGTCGCAGAAAAATTTTTTCTGCGACTTCGTATATATTTTATTGAGTTTTGCTTATTGTCCCGAGCTTTGGGAGCCTTTTTTGGGAAACATCCACTTCAGCAAAGGCGGTATACCAAGATTAATAGCCAAAATCCTTACTAGCTGGTAGGTTAAAATGACCGAAACATTTTCACGCATGCTCATACCGGCTAAGGACATCTCAGCGATACCACCAGGAGCCATAGCCAAAAAGGCTGTTATGAGGCTAAAGCCATAGCGTGCGCTCAGCACGTTAGCCATAGCAATACTGATGACGATTAAAACTGCCGTTCCTACCAAAATAAAAGGCACCATCTTTTTGGTTGCCATGATGCGGCGAGCATCCAACTGCATACCCATGAACAGGCCTATGCTTACCTGTGCCGGCGCCATAAGATAAATGGGTACTGGCTGCACTCCATTGGCATAAACGGAAAAAGCTGCCGTAGCTAAAATCGGTCCTAAAAGCTTGGGAGTGGGCAGATGGATTTTGACAGCGATAAAGCTACCCAAAACTGCCAGCGGAATGAAAACCAACCAATGTATGCCCTCGCGTCCCTGCATAGCCATTGCCCCATCCACTACCTTGGCGTCTAAAAGCCAAATCACCAAGAAGGGCACCGTAATAACCACGCTTAACAGGCGAATGATTTGCATCACCATAACCACATTGGGATTGACCTCTTCATCCTCTTCAGCCAAGAGCATGGTCAAGGTCATACCGCCGGGCAGCATGCCCATAATGCAGCTTTTGAGGCCTTCATGGGATAGCTTGGCTGTAACAAAGGCCAGAATTAGGCTGGCGCCTAAAATCACCACGGTGGCCTCGGTTACACCTCGCAGCTCCTGCAAAAAATTATGCCAGGTGTCCGCCGTAAAGGTGGAGCCAATGCCGTAACCTGCTATCATTAGTGCGTACTCCCGCAATTGCTTGGGCCAGCTCACCTGAGCCCTTTGGGCCAGTGTCTTGCAGACAATAGCAGTCAATAAGCCACCCAGCAAAAAGGGGATGGGCAGATGCAGGCGCAGCAGCATATGGCCTAAGCTAAGGGCCACTATAAACAGTAAGATTCGATTTAGCAGCATAAAACCTGCCCCCTCATATCATTCATCTACTACCTTTAGGCTTCCTGCTCTTCCTCCACGCCATTATCCACTAAAGCAGCCATAATGCGATTAATCAGCTCACTGCGATTGGTGTGCTGGCTAGAGGTATAGGTAATAATATCGTCCTCACTAAGTCCCATTTCACGCTTAAAGAGGGCCTTTTGACTCATGGCAGCATTTTTAGAAAGCTTATCGCTTTTGGTCAGCACCACCTGCACCCGCAGGCCGCAATCCTTAAGCCATCGATAGCATTCCAAATCGCTTTCCATGGGCTTGTGCCGAATATCGATGAGCTGGCACACCAGCCCCAGATTTTCGCTACCGGACAAATACTTGCTGATAAAGCCGGACCATTGCTCCTTATTATTGTGATTAGTACGGGCAAAGCCGTACCCCGGCAGGTCCACCAAATAAAACTTAGCCCGCTCGTCCAAGCCCTCATCGGTACGCTTGGCCTCCAGCTCATAGAAATTGATAGTTTGGGTCTTACCAGGAGTGGCGCTGACCCTAGCCAAGCCGTTACGACGGCACAAAGAATTGATTAGAGAAGATTTGCCCACATTACTGCGACCAATAAAGGCTGCTTCAATCATGCGAATGGTCGGATATTGGTCAGCCCTTACTGCGGAAGCAATGTATTTAGAACGAATAATATCCCAATTTTCTTTACTCATGAGCTTCCTCCAAGGCTATTTCTAGCACATCATCCAAATGCTCCACGGGTATAAATTGCATTTCCTTGCGCACATTGTCGGGCAGCTCGTCCAAATCCTGCAGATTGCGTTTGGGAAGCAGCACCGTCTTCACTCCATAACGATAGGCAGCCAGCATCTTTTCCTTGATGCCGCCCACAGGCCACACCTTGCCGGAAAGAGTGATCTCACCGGTCATGGCCAGCTTGCCCTTAACCCGCTTGCCGGTCAGGGCGGACACCATGGCCGTCACCATGGTTACTCCGGCAGAGGGGCCGTCCTTAGGCACTGCGCCCTCGGGCAGGTGAATATGTAAATCGATGGTTTCACTAAAGTTTTCTTCCAACCCCAGTGTTTTGGCACGGCTGCGAATATAGGTATAGCCTGCCTGAGCAGATTCCTTCATCACATCGCCTAACTGGCCGGTCAGGGTCAAATTGCCCTTGCCCTTGAAGGCCAGCACCTCTACCTTGAGCAGCTCGCCGCCTACGCTGGTCCAGGCCAAGCCATTACAGGTGCCCACGGAGGGCTCTAGGCTAATATCATCATCCATAAAGAGCACCTTGCCCAGATACTTCTCCAGATTCTTTTCCGTTACCTGCGCACCCTTCTTTTTGCCCTGCACAATGGTATAGGCAATTTTACGGCACACACCGGCCAGCTTGCGCTCCAAATTACGCACACCGGCCTCGCGGGTATAATCATGGATTACCCTGCGAATAGCCTTCTCGCTCAAGGATACCTTGTAGTTCTCAAGACCATTAAGCTTGATTTCCTTGGGCAACAAATGGAGCTGAGCTATTTTAACCTTTTCCTCATCGGTGTAGCTGCTCAGCTGAATGATTTCCATACGGTCCCTAAGAGCCGGAGGAATGGTCTCAATTGTGTTAGCAGTTACAATCCAAAAAACATTGGACAAGTCGAAGGGGAACTCGATAAAGTGGTCGCTGAAGGAATGGTTCTGCTCCGGGTCCAGCACCTCTAAGAGGGCGGAGGCCGGATCGCCGCGGAAATCAGCAGCCATTTTATCCACCTCATCCAAGAGGAAAACAGGGTTCATGCAGCCTGCAACCTGCATACCGTGGATAATGCGACCGGGCATGGAACCGATATAGGTACGGCGATGGCCGCGTATTTCGGCTTCATCGCGGATACCGCCCAGGGATACGCGAGTAAAGCTGCGACCGATGGCCTTAGCGATACTAAAGGCCAGGCTTGTCTTACCTACGCCAGGAGGCCCTACCAAGCATAGGATGGGACCGCGGGTGCTCTTGGAAAGAGCACGCACTGCCAAATACTCCAAAATGCGCTCTTTAACCTTCTTTAGGCCGTAGTGATCCTGGTCCAAGGTTTTCTGCGCCAGCTTTAAGTCAAAATTATCCTCGGTAAATTTACCCCAGGGCAAGGAAAGCAGCGCGTCGATGTAGCTGCGAATCACTGCGCCCTCGGGCGTCATAGGCGGCATTTTCACAAGGCGATTGAATTCCTTGTTCAGCTTCGCCTCCACGTCCTCTGGCAGCTTCAGCTCGGCGATTTGGCGCTTGTACTCAGCGATTTCGCTTTGTACATCCTCCGCCTCGCCCAGCTCCTTGCTGATGGCCTTGATTTGCTCTCGCAAATAATATTCCTTTTGGTTTTGCTCTACCTGCTCGTGAACCTGTTGGGAAATACTCTTGGCCACGCTGGCAATCTCCTGCTCACGAGTGAGCAGCTCGTATAAATAACGGAGACGCTCATTAACGACTGCTGTCTCCAGGGTCTTTTCCTTTTCCTCCAGCGAAATCGGCAGATAGCCGCACATCATATCGGCTACCTTGCCCGTATTAGGCTGTGCCTTAAAGGCTTGAATAACCTCGGCATTGATTTTTTTCGTTAACAATACCCATTGCTCAAAGGCTTCCAAAAGCAGGCGGCGTAAAGCCTCCTCCTCGGTGCCATCCCCGGCCACGCTGGGCACGATAACACCTTGACCTACGAAAAAATTGCTATCATTTTGGTGTACCTCGGTGACTTCGCTAAGCTGTACTCTAGCCAAGCCCTCCACCAAAATACGCATAGCGCCGCTGGGAAGCTGTAGCTGCTGCTTTACCTCAGCCAAAACGCCCCAACCGAATAAATCCGCCGTAGTCACATCATTGATATTAACATCCTTTTGAGCGGTCAAAATAATCTTTTTCTCGCCCTCCATCACTGCCCTAACGGCAGCCATGGATTTTTCCCGGCCCACATCCACATTCACCAGCATCCCCGGTAAAACCAGCAGACCACGCAGCGGCAATAAGGGTTTCGTTATCATTTCAGTATCAATCATTGCTTCACCCATCTAAACCCTCCTTTCAACAAAAAAACATAAGAAAAGGGGAAGGAATTTAGCTTCATCCTTCCCCTAAGTTTACAATTAATCTTCCACAATCATCTGTGGTTCACAATGCTCACGCACAGTGGCTTCAGTAACGATGCACTTCTTCACATCGTCACGGGAAGGAACATCATACATTACATTGCGCATAATGGACTCAATTATTGAACGCAGACCACGAGCGCCAGCATTGCGCTTCAAGGCCTCCTCTGCAATCGCCTCTAAAGCCGCAGGCTCAAACTCCAGCTCTACCCCATCCATTTCCAGGAAACGCTGGTACTGCTTCACCAAAGCATTACGAGGCTCAGTGAGAATCTTCACCAAAGCGGCCTTATCCAAGGAATTAAGCGTCACCACCACGGGCAGACGACCAGCAAATTCCGGGATAATACCAAACTTCATAATATCCTCCGGCAGCACCTGGTCAAAGGCCTCATTCACATTAACCTCAGCCTTTTTGCGGATATCCGCGCCAAAGCCCAGATTCTTTTTACCGACACGAGCATTCACAATATGCTCCATGCCGGCAAAGGCGCCACCACAAATAAAGAGGATGTTGGTGGTATCAATATTGATAAACTCCTGATGGGGATGCTTGCGTCCACCCTTAGGCGGCACGCTAGCCACAGTTCCCTCTAAAATCTTCAACAATGCCTGCTGCACGCCTTCACCGGAAACATCACGAGTAATGGACACATTTTCGGATTTACGTGCGATTTTATCAATTTCATCGATGTAGACAATGCCCCTTTGAGCAGCCTCCACATCGTAATCGGCATTGGTGATAAGCTTCAGGAGAATATTCTCTACGTCCTCGCCCACATAGCCAGCCTCCGTCAAGGTGGTGGCATCAGCTATGGCGAAGGGAACCTGCAAAATCTTTGCCAAGGTCTGGGCCAGCAGAGTTTTACCGCTGCCAGTGGGACCTAGCATGAGAATATTGGACTTTTGCAGCTCCACCTCACGGGACTCCTGAGGATTTCGCAGCTCATAATTAATGCGTTTATAATGGTTATAAACAGCCACGGAGAGGGTCTTTTTGGCCTCATCCTGGCCGATAACATATTCATCTAAAATAGCCTTGATCTCTTTCGGTTTCGGCAGTTCGTTTACATCGGTAACATTTTCTTCAGCTGCCTGCTGCTTATCCTCGTCAAGCATATCTTTGCAGAATTCGATACACTCATCGCAGATATACACACCGCGACCAGCAATCAGCCTGCGTACCTGACTTTCGCGTTTACCGCAAAAGGAGCAACACAGGTCCTTGCCCTGACCATCGTCAAAACTCATCTTGTAAATCTCCTTGGTATCTTATTCTGCTGATTTGCTGCGGCTTACGACCTCATCAATCAGACCATATTCCTTTGCTTCCTTGCTGGTAAGATAGTGATCACGCTCGGTATCGGCGGCGATCTTCTCCACGCTTTGGCCCGTATGCTTAGCCAAAACCTCGTTCATTTCCTGGCGAATACGCAGGATTTCCCGAGCGTGGATTTCGATTTCTGTGGCTTGGCCCTGCGCACCACCCAGCGGCTGATGAATCATCACCCGAGAATAGGGCAGCGCAAAGCGCTTGCCGGGCGCGCCGGCAGCCAAAAGCACGGATGCCATGCTGGCCGCCATACCCATGCAAATAGTGGAAACGTCGGGTTTAATATACTGCATAGTGTCATAAATAGCCATGCCGGCGCTAACGCTGCCGCCAGGACTATTGATGTACAGATGAATATCCTTATCGGGGTCCTCGGACTCCAGGAACAATAACTGAGCGATGACAACATTGGCCATACTGTCATCAATGGGTCCGGTCACGAACACGATTCTGTCCTTCAAAAGGCGGGAGTAAATATCATAGGAACGCTCGCCACGGCTGGATTGTTCAACAACGATAGGCACGTAATTCAATTTGTCACACCCCTTTACTGTAAATCTTTAGGTTAAAGCCTCTAGAGAGGCTCTTATTATTTTGCGCTGTCAATTACAACATGAGCGGCTTTGCGGCGCAGGATATTAGCCAGCAGCAGGCCCATGGTGCCATTGGATTTAATAATCTTCTTAACTTCGTCAACGGAAGCGCCATGTTGAGCGGAGATAGCAGCGATTTCTGCATCAACGTCAGCCATGTCGACTTGAATGTTTTCTGCTTTAGCGATAGCGTCCAGAACGATGTCGGTCTTTACGTTTTCTTCAGCGGCAGGACGTTGGTTATCACGGATTTGCTCGTCGGTCAGACCGGTGTATTGCTTGTACATATCCATGTTCATCTTGCGGCTTTCCAGGCTCATGCGCATTTCTTCAACCATTTGGCTGATGCGGTCTTCAATCATGATGGGAGGAACGGTGAATTTAGCGTTAGCTACAGCAGCGTCGATCAGAGCATGCTCGTAAGCAACCTTAGCGTTTTCTTCAGCAGCCTTTTGCATGCGCTCCTTGTAGTTAGCGCGCATTTCTTCTACGGTCTTGAATTCGCTATTAGCAGCAACGTATTCATCGGTCAGCTCGGGCAGTTGTTTAATCTTAACGTCTTGAATGTTAACCTTAAATACTGCTTCCTTACCAGCCAGCTCTTTAACGAAGTATTCTTCAGGGAAGGTTACTTCTACATCAGTAGCATCGCCCTTGGTCAGGCCAACCAGTTGGTCTTCGAAGCCAGGGATGAAGGAGTTGGAGCCAACCTCCAGAGGATAGCCCTTGCCTTCGCCGCCGCTGAAGGGTTCGCCGCCAACTGTACCAGCAAAGTCGATAATAGCGAAGTCGCCCTTTTCAATGATGTGGCCTTCTTCAGCTGCTACCATCTTAGCGTTGCGGTTACGCAGGTCGTTCATTTGAGCCTCAACATCCTCGTCGGTTACGACGGGCTCTTCCTTGTCAACATGCAGGCCCTTGTATTCGCCCAACTCGGGTTCCGGTTTAACGGTAACCTTAATGGTCAATTCCATGTCCTTGCCTTCTTCGAAAACGGACTCTTCAACCTTGGGATCCTCAACGGGAATCAGGTTCTTAACATCCAGAGCTTCGGTGTACAGTTTATTTGCGACCATTTCGAAAGCTTCTTGTTTGATAGCTTCCTTGCCATAGTGCATCTCAATGATACGACGAGGAGCCTTGCCCTTGCGGAAGCCAGGAATATTTACGCTATTAGCAATTTTTTGTACAGCTTTTTTGAAGCCGGCATTTACATCAGCAGCCGGAGCGGTAATCTTTAAAGTGGCTTCATTTTCTACTCTTTCAACAGTAACGTTCATTAATAAAATCCTCCCTTAAATTTATGTGGGTAAATATAATAATAATCGGATTAGGTTGCCAGCTTTCCAAGTGCGAAAATTGTGCTGACACAAATCGCTCATAATATCATATCACAACAGACGCGACTTGACAATACTAAAAAACCCGACAGTCAAAAACTGTCGGGTAAATTTTTAAGTGGAGCGGAAAACGAGATTCGAACTCGCGACCCCCTCCTTGGCAAGGAGGTGCTCTACCACTGAGCTATTTCCGCATTTCGTTGCTAGTGCATCAGCAACGAATATAAGTATAAAGCATGGGCGAGATTTTGTCAACACCTTTTTTACAAGTTTTTAAAAATTTTTTGAGTGCTCTTCCAGCCATCTTAAAAGCCTTAAAAGGTCATGATGCCAAAGGACTCCAAAAGCAGCATGATATTGAGCACAATTACAATAATGCCAATAGTACCCAGAATAAGCTTCATTCTTGTGGTATTGACGAATTTTCCCATAACCTTTTTCGAGGATGTAAGGTAAATCAAAAGGCCAATGGTCCAGGGTAGCTGTACGCTAAGGGCCATCTGGGAATAGATGAGTCCATTGAAGGGGTCATCTATAAAGAGAATTATCAGCACCGCGAGCCAATAGGTTAGCAATACGCCGTGCCAGGAGTGAGGGTCCTGCACATCGTAGCCTTCGCCGAAGATGCCCGCATAAACTGTAGCTCCGGCCATGCCTGCGGTAGCAGTCGAGGAAATACCCGCGAACAACAACGCAATGGCGAACAGCACTGCCGCGCTGTTGCCCAGCAAGGGCTTCAGCAAATCGACGGCCTGAGCCAAATCATCCACCTTAACATTATTGGCAAAGAATACAGCCGCAGCCACCAAGATCATAGCGCTGTTAATAGCCCAGCCAATACTCATGGAAAGCAAGGTATCGAGGAACTCGAAATTCAGCTGCCGCTTGATAACTGCCTCATCCTCCAAATTCCAGTGACGACTTTGAATAACCTCTGAATGCAGGAAGAGGTTATGAGGCATAACTACTGCGCCTAAAACGCTCATAATTACTAAAAGCGAGCCATGAGGAATGCTGGGAGTGACCCAACCCTTGGCTGCAGCGCCCCAATCCAGAGGCACCATGATGATTTCTGCCAAAAAGGACAGACCGATAATCGATACGAAGCCTATGATAATTTTCTCCAGCTTACTATAGGAGTTAGACCGCAAAAGCCAAGAGCACAGTGCTGCCATCATAATACTACCCAGCCAGAGAGGAATGCTAAAGAGCAGCTCCAATGCGATGGCGCCGCCGAGAATTTCAGCCAAGCTGGTGGCCACCGAGGCCATGACGGCGGAAGCCAGAATGGGCACGCTGACCCAGCGAGGCAGGAACTTCGTAGCTGCCTCGGAAAGGCACAGGCCTGAGGCAATGCCCAAATGAGCCGCGTTATGCTGTAATAAAATCAGCATAATCGTGGACAGTGTTACCATCCACAGCAGTACATAGCCATAGTCGGCGCCTGCCGCTAAATTAGAAGCCCAGTTACCAGGGTCGATAAAGCCCACGGTTATCAAAAGACCGGGACCAATATACCGCAATATCTCCTCTGCCTTACTACTGGGCTTATGCTTTTCCTGATAATGCTTTAAATCCATTTATCATCACCTTCTTAGTTTCATTAAGTTTATTCAATTAGTTTTACTTTTCTTTACTGAGCATTTGTAACCGCTTGCTGGCATTTACCAAAATTTGATCCACCTTGGCAGCTTCCAGCTCACGCCAGCTCCGCATATTTTCAGGCTGGGCGGGGCAGGGCTGTAGCTCCTTTTCCAGCCACACCGTATCCAACCACTGGCCGTTCTTATAGCCCGACTTGCTAAAGGTACCTATAAGCCGATAGCCTAGAGCCTCATGCATTTTGATACTGTGCTCATTACCAAGGGTAATACAGGAATAGGCCATGGTAATGCCCTGCAGCCGTAAAATTTCCTCCATCGCCTCATATAAAACCCGGCCAAGGCCCTTACCCTGCCCCACCGGCGCTAAATAAATAGTTACCTCTACCGACCATTGGTAGGCTAAACGCTCCCGGTAGGGATGACAATACACATATCCCCAAAGCTCATCTCCCACCTGAGCCACTAAATACGGAAACTTGGTACTAATATCCACAATCCGCTGTCTAAACTCCTCTAAGGCAGGGGTCTCCAGCTCGAAGGACACATTGCTCAGACTGCTGTCCTCGCTAATCACAAAGGGAGTATATATTTCTAGCAGACGCACCGCGTCCTGCGGCGCTGCTGCTCGCACACATGTCATTTGCTCCATTTTTTCTAAATCAACCTCACACTTTATTTTTTACTAACCTGTACCTCAAACATGCGCTTCCATGGCAAATTATAACTGTATGCATGAACAGCCTCGCCCATGTAGGGCTCAGCCACCCGAACCATTTCCCGGGCAATAAAATCTTCCGCCTTATTTAGCTGCTCAGCCTTCAAGCCACTGTTGGGCCAATAATTGGGCCAAATCAGCTGAGTATAGGTACTCATGCGCACATTGGCCTGATAAGCCCAGTCATCCAAATAGCGCTGGTCTAGCAGCTCCTTTTTGGCAGCTTCAGCAAACTCTTTACTCATTAGACCTTGCCCCAAAGCAAAGCCCAGACTATTGCCAGCGGTGTTCCAGCCGCCGTAGGCGGCTAGCTTATAGGCCATACCCTTCTCAAAGAGCGCTTTTATCAAGGCATTGTCGGCGCCATTGCCATATTTCACATCAGCCACAGCCACAGCATGGTGCTGGCTTATGCGTGCCACTTTATTGACAAAATGCTTTGTCGCCGGCGCTACCTTATAGCTATTGATCGTACTGGAGGCCTCCAAGGTTTTGCCATTCTGGGGCGTGTTCATCGCCAACACCAAATCGCTACGCTTGCGTAGGCGGGCCGGGAAAGCTCCCGCAGCATAAATATGCTGCTTAGCGCTTTCCGCAATCGTATCATCCTCATAGGAGGGCACAGTCGTACCGCCCGCTCCCGCTGCATAGGTCGTGTTCACCAACGGGAACTCGTATTGCAAGCGTTTGGCCGCCCTAGTCAGTAGCACCAAGCCCAATTGGTCCGCGCCAGCAAAGAAGCGAATGCGCTCCTTGGGCAGCTCGCTGACCAAAATCTCCATGCTGCGCGCTTCCCGATGGGCTTGGGAAAAGGGTGCCGTGTCATCCCTACCAATGAGGAAATAATCGAAATCACCGCTTTCCACACCGTGCAGCAATAGCTCCGTAGCCATAATGTTGTTAGCGCGACGGGTATATAAATCCGTGATAATCTCCTGAGGAATCGCTTGCCGCAAAGCGGCCAATTCCTTAGCCTCCCGGCGCTTTAAAAGCTTCAGCTCTCGCTTGTCCTCCAAAGCTCCCAAGCGAAAGAGCTTGGGTCCCCATTCCTTGTAATAGGCCGGCTCCACAGGTGCGCTGCTAGCCTTGGGGGAACGCATAATGGTCGCGAAAAGGTATAACTGCTTCTGCTTGCCGTAGCGCTGACGAAAATCTACCAGCCTTTGGGCTCGTTCCAGCAACACCTCTAGCGGCAGCTCATGGGTACGGCTGGCTACCAAGCCACCGTAGATTAAAGCGTCACTGGAAGCCACGATGGCTACAGCCTCTGACGCGTTTTGCTCCAGCCAAGTAAGCATATGCTCAGGCTCGCCCATACTTTTTTCATTGGCGATGTATTCCCTAGGTGGTGTTTTAACCTCCCAGCCCGCAGCCTCCATGGTCTGCACCGTGTAATCAAGGCACACGGGCCTATTGTCCAGTGGCACAAATAAAAGCGTGCCCTTGGCTGCCCAGGCCGTCTGGCATACTAAAAGCAGCACCAGCATCAACAAATTACGTAAAGCCCGCATTTTCTTCCACCTCGTAAAAATATTCTTCCTGCTTTATATTT
>SFCN01000056.1 GCA_004558595.1 Phascolarctobacterium sp.
AGTCCACGGTTTGCAAAATAGCGATATTCTTAGCAGCCAGTGCAGCAACGAAGGTAGCCATAATGCCAGGTACACCCCGCATAGCACTGCCCACTACGGAAACCTTAGCGCAGCCGGTATTGCAGGTATACTTAAAGCCAGTTTCGTCCAGCACCTTAATAGTGCGCTCCTGGTCAGGAGTAAATACAGCGAACATAGCCTCTTTCTCGGACAGGTTCAGGCAGCCGACGCTGATGCCGGCAGCAGCCAAATCCTCGAACAGGTTGCGGCCTGCAGCAAAATCCGTAGGATTGAGCTCAATGCGGAACTGTACCAAATCGCTCAAATTAGCCACACCGCTAGCGCAGGTTTCGTTAATAGCAACCTCGCTGCCAGCGCTGCGACCATTGCTTTCGCTAGTAATCAAGGTACCGGGAGCATCGCTAAAGGTGGATTTTACATACATGGGAATATTGCTGCCCATGGCGATTTCTACAGCACGGGGATGGATTACCTTAGCGCCGTTATAGGCCATTTGGCAAACCTCAGCGTAGGAGATTTGATCCAGAATATTTGCTTCCTTAACCAGACGAGGATCAGCGGTCATAATGCCTTCAACGTCAGTATAAATTTCCACGCAATCTGCCTTTAGGGCTGCGCCCAAAGCTGCTGCGGAGGTATCGCTACCGCCACGACCCAAAGTGGTGAACTTGAAATTATTCTCGGTCATGCCTTGGAAACCACAGACAACGGGAATAATACCGGATTCCAAAAGACGCATCAGGTAGGAAACCTTAATATTTTTGATGCGCGCAGCACCGAATTGAGAGTCGGTGATAATGCCCGCTTGACCACCGGTCAAAGCCATGGCGTTAATGCCATATTTCTGCAGAGTGGCAGCCATCACGCAGGAGGAAATGATTTCGCCGCAGCACATGAGCAAATCCATCTCACGTACATTTACGGAAATATTTGCCTCTTTCAGAGTATCAATCAAAGTATCTGTTGCATAGGGTGCCCCCTTGCGGCCCATGGCAGAAACAACAACCACGGGAGCAAAGCCGTTGCGAATGGCCTGTTGCACTTTATCCTTTACGGCAATGCGAGCTTCCTCACTAGCCACGGAAGTGCCGCCGAATTTTTGCACAATAATTTTCATGGTAAAGCTCCCCTCTTTTTAAATCCAGCCGTTTTCAATCATCTTCTCGGCAATTTGCAGAGTGTTCAAGGCTGCGCCCTTGCGGATTTGATCGCCAACAACCCACAGATTGAAGGTGTTGGGGTTGGACTCATCACGACGGAGACGACCTACGAAGCAGTCATATTTCTCAGAGGTATACAGAGGCATGGGATAAATTTGATTTTGGGGATCATCCATCATTTGTACGCCAGGGAAAGCATCGATAGCCTTAGCCATCTCAGCCAAATCTAGATCATGCTCAAACTCGATGTTCACAGATTCACTGTGGCTGCGATACACGGGCACGCGTACAGTGGTAGCGGTAATGCGCATTTCGTCATCATGCATAATCTTCTTGGTTTCATTAACCATCTTCATCTCTTCTTTGGTATAGAGATTATCAAGGAAAACGTCGATTTGCGGAATCAGGTTGAAGGCGATGGGATAATGCTTAGCCAAGGAAGCGGAAGGCAGAATATGAGCTTCCATTTCACGACCTTCAGCATAGGCCTTAGTTTGATCAGTGAGCTCATCGATACCCTCTTTACCAGCGCCGGAAACAGCTTGGTAGGTGGAGACAACGATACGTTTAATGCGAGCCAAATCATAGAGAGGCTTCAGAGCCATAACCATGATAATGGTGGAGCAGTTGGGGTTAGCGATAATGCCTTTATGCTTGAGAATGTCTTCAGGGTTAACCTCGGGCACTACCAGCGGTACTTCAGGATCCATACGGAAGGTGCTGGAGTTATCGATAACCACGGCGCCAGCCTTAACAGCGTAGGGAGCAAACTCCTTGGAAATGCTGCCACCAGCGAAGAGAGCGATATCGATACCCTCGAAGGAATCCTTAGTAGCCTCTTGTACGGTGTAGGTCTTGCCCATGAACTCGATTTGTTTGCCTGCACTACGAGCGGAAGCCAACAGACGCAGCTCTGCGAACGGGAAGTTACGCTCTTCAATAAGCTTTAAGAATTCGCCACCAACAGCACCAGTAGCACCTAAAATTGCAACATTATACTTTTTCATAAACCTTTCCCCCTCTTAATTCTTACAGTAATTTATCTAGACCATAAACCAGACCAACCTGATCAATAATCCTGCGGCAGCCCAGCGCCACACCGGGCATATAGCATTCACGGCTTACAGGGTCAGTACTGATATGGAGTGTTTCACCCTGTCCACCGAAGATAACCTCTTGGGAAGCGACATAGCCGGGAAGACGCACACTATGAATCTTCATGCCTTCGAAGTCGGCGCCGCGAGCACCAGCCATGGTTTCGCGCTCTTCCGGATGTCCTTGATGCATGGCCTTGCGCACTTCGGCAATCTTTTGAGCAGTGATAATGGCCGTGCCGCTGGGAGCATCCAGCTTATTGTCGTGATGCTTCTCAATAATTTCCACATGGGGGAAATATTTCGCAGCTTCACAGGCCAGCTTCATCATGACAACAGCGCCCAAAGCAAAATTGGGAGCGATAAGAATGGATGTATTATTAGCACGAGCTAGGGCGTCCACTTCCTCCAAATCCGCATCCTTAAAGCCTGTAGTGCCAACCACTGCATGTACCCCCAAGGGCAGCATCTTGCGCAGGTTGCCCATAACAACATCAGGACGGGTGAAGTCCACCACAACCTGAGGCTTCGTCGCTTCGATGGCTGCAACTAAATCAGTGCTTACCTTTACGCCTTCACCTAAAGCAACAGTACCCTCTTTAATATCTACAGCGCCAACTAATTCCAAATCAGGCTCTGCAAAAACCTTTTTGCAGACCTCGCCGCCCATGCGACCAAGTGCGCCGTTTACTAATACACGAATCATGTAATTCACTCCTTTGATTCTGAACAAAGCTGTTATAAGTTTTAAAACGAACATTCTTTTTGGTAACTTCAAGTTACTGATAAAATTTCAGCATCATTGTCCTTTTGAAAAGAACACTTCACTGATAAAAAAACCGTTGAGATTCTAGTCTATCTCAACGGTTATATGCTGCACTGCAATCATATACATACCTGAGATAGCACTCCGCTAGAATCCTAGCGACAGTCCGGCAGCTTTCGCTGACGGCCCAGCACAAGGACACGGCTGCTCTTGCGCTTCGGCGTCGGCCCTTTCACCTGCTTCTAAACTCCCGCTCCACAGGCTACTGATGCTTTCCGCTCCTCTATCTTAATGGTTGTTCATTAGAAAAATTATAGTACGGGTGTCAAGCTTTGTCAAATAGAAAAATGATGTTTTTTATAAAACATCGTTTAATGTACAATATTTACAAAAGTAACGAATTTATTCTCTAAACCCCTCCGCCTCGCAAGCTCGGCACCCACCCCAGGGTGCCCTCTCTTGGCCCTAAAGGGCCAATTCACCTTGTCCCCTTTAAAAGGGAGGCTTCCTACTAACCTACTGTAGAAGAAAGGCTCCCCCTTTAAAGGGGAGCTGTCAGCGAGTTTACGAGCTGACTGAGGGGTTATTTCCCAGTACTGCCAAAACCGCCACCGCGAACTGCCTTGTTAACCTTTTCATCGCCGTCCGCAGTAAGGTAGTTATAAAAAATACCTTGGGCCACTCGCTCGCCCTTGGGCAGTGTCACAGGGTTCTCCCCCATGTTCAGCAAAGCCAACATAATATGACCCTCATTATCCGGATTATTATAATAATCCGCATCGATAATGCCCACATTATTCACCAGCATCAAGCGTTTTTTCACAGCCATGGAGCTGCGGATATGCATCCCCAGCCATTCCCCCGGCTGCATATAAGCCTTTACACCGGTGGGCACCAGCTGTAGCTTACCCGGCTCTAAGGTAACCTCCTCAGGCAAGCAAAAATCATAGCCTGCGCTGAGCTCCGTCTTGCGCTCCGGCATGGGAAAATCAACATCAGCGTATTTAGCAACCTTTTCAAAGCCACGGATTCTCATAGAAAACCTCCTATACAGAAAGAGTCTCCTCAATTGAAGAGGAGACTCTAATTAGATTTACAAACTACATTAACACTGTCGAGAACGTGCCAGATGCGAGGAACGGCGACAAGCTACGACCCATATGGTCACAAGCGCAGCGCAGTGAGCATATGCTGGTCGCGCTGTACCCTTGGGTGCGACGGCGTATCGGAAATACTCCTAGGAGCCGTGACGAAGCAGATGGTGCGTTATCGGCTGTGTTCTTATTTTTGCATGCCCTTCATCAGCACAGCCTTGCGGGACAAGTTAATGCGGCCCTTGCTGTCGATTTCGGTTACCTTAACAACGATTTCATCGCCTACGGAAACAACATCCTCAACCTTATCCACATGCTCGGTGGAGAGCTGAGAAATGTGAACCAGGCCTTCCTTGCCAGGCAGAATCTCTACGAAAGCGCCAAAGTTCATCAGGCGGGTTACCTTGCCTGTATAAACTTTGCCCGGTTCAGCTTCAGCAGTGATGCCATTAATCATATCGATGGCCTTATTGGCGGACTCGCTGTTGATAGCTGCGATAAAGATGCGGCCAGTATCATCGATATCAATCTTAGCGCCGGTTTCATCCACAATCTTCTTGATGGTCTTGCCGCCAGGGCCAATAACCTTAGCGATCTTATCAGGATCAACATGGATGGTGGTAATCTTAGGAGCATACTTGCTGAGCTCCTTGCGAGGCTCGCTGATGCATTCCATCATCTTGCCCATGATGAACTCACGACCGCGCTTAGCTTGGGCCAGAGCTTGGGTGAAGATATCCTTGTTGATGCCATCAATCTTAATATCCATTTGGATAGCGGTGATACCCTTTTCAGTACCTGCTACCTTAAAGTCCATATCGCCCAGAGCATCCTCCAAGCCTTGAATATCGGTCAGAATGGTGAAGTATTCGCCATCCTTAACCAGACCCATAGCCACACCAGCTACAGGAGCCTTAATGGGCACGCCTGCATCCATCAAAGACAGAGTGCTTGCGCATACAGAGCCCATGGAGGAGGAGCCGTTGGATTCCAGAACCTCGGATACCAAACGAATTGCGTAAGGGAATTCTTCCTCGGAGGGAATAACCGGCTTCAGAGCACGCTCTGCCAGAGCGCCATGGCCGATTTCACGACGACCAGGGCTACGTAAGGGCTTAGTTTCGCCTACAGAATAGGGCGGGAAATTATAGTGGTGAATGTAACGCTTGGTTTCTTCAGCACCAAGGCCATCCAGAATTTGCGCCTCACGCAGGGGAGCCAAAGCCAAAACATTCAGGATTTGGGTTTGACCACGAGTGAACAAGGAGCTGCCATGAGGACGAGCCAAAAGACCTACCTCACAGGATACGGGACGAACCTCGTCCAATTGACGACCGTCCGGACGAATCTTGTCCACGGAAATGGTACGGCGAACAATCTTCTTTACCAGCTTTTGGGTGATGTAAGCGACATCCTTAGCATTGTCAGGATATTTCTCAAGGAATACTTCTGCGATTTCAGCCTTAACCTTGGCGACATTTTCTTCGCGCTCCAGCTTGTTAGCGTCCATCAGGGCATCCTTCAGCTTTTGAGCGCCGTATTCTTCAATTTCAGTTACCAATTCAGCAGGAGGAATGTACACAGGTACTTCCATCTTGGTCTTGCCGATTTCAGCAACTATCTTTTCTTGGAATTCAACCAATTGCTTAATTACGCCATGACCGAACCAAATAGCGTCCAGCATGGTTTCTTCAGATACTTCCTTAGCGCCTGCTTCAACCATCAGGATAGCGTCCTTGGTGCCGGCAACAGCCAGATTCAGCTCGGAAACAGCTGCTTGGTCCACGGTGGGGTTGATGATGAATTGACCATCAATCAAGCCTACACGCACACCGGCGATGGGGCCTTCGAAGGGAATATCAGAAATGGACAGAGCGCAGGAAGCGCCTACCATAGCAGGCATATCCGGTGCGTTGTCCGGATCTACAGAAACTGCGGTAGCAACGATTTGAACGTCGTTGTGATAGCCCTCAGGGAACATGGGGCGAATAGGACGGTCAATCAAGCGGCTGGTCAAAATAGCCTGCTCACTGGGACGACCCTCACGTTTAATAAAGCCACCGGGGATCTTGCCCACAGCGTACATCTTTTCTTCAAAATCAACAGTCAAAGGGAAAAAGTCAACGCCCTCACGAGGGGTCTTGGTGCCGGTAACGGCAACTACTACGGCAGTGTCGCCATAGCGTACTAATACAGCGCCATTCGCTTGTTTTGCAATCTTGCCGGCTTCAATGGTTAAGGTTCTGCCGCCAAGATCCATGCTGTAACTATGCATATTCAAATGCCTCCTCTTCTATTTTCACACATTGTGCATCAACTATATATTGTACACGATTTTTCGCAAATCTGCTAGTGCTTTTTTGTAAATTTTAAAATTCCTCCACTAGTTCGTGGTCTCCCTCCCTTTTTAAATGGAGATATCAGCTAGTCACAAGCTGACTGAGGAATCTCTATCACATAAAGAGCCTTAAAATAAACACTACCACAGCGCCTATGGCAGCAAAAACGATAAAGGTGGGCAGCAAGAAGAAAAATAAGGCTAAGATACCGCCTAAAATAAGCAACGTCATCAAAATGCTGCTACCACAGCCAAAACGATGAACCTTAATCTGAGGACCATACTGCTGTCCACCATTGCTATAGCTACCTTGACCATAAGCGCCTCGCGTTCCTTGGTCAGAGCCCTTGCCCTGGCCATTGGTCATATTTTTATTATCCACAGTGCTGCCATCCTCTTCAATGGTCACTCCATCGAAGGTGTCCCGCTCATCAGGAGTCAGCACCTGAGCATCCACTTCAAAGCGGTAATGACAATAGGGGCACTCCAAGGCTCCCTTATCCACTTCACGGCCACAAAATCCACATTTCATTAGCAATCTCCTTCTGCTACATTAGTAGCATCAACAATAAGCCTTCCTCATTGATATAACGAGGGTCATGTGGCTCTAAATAATTCTTAGTCTTGATTTCCTCGGTAGTTCTTTTAATCGTACTAATGGGTACACCATTACACATGGTGGAAATGTGCTCCGGCTTGTAATTATACACACCATTGGCCTGCACAAAGGCATTGATTACGCCAGCGGCCCAAATTTCAGGTCTGCGAATTGCTGTCACATTCTTTTCTGTACTGGCCACATAATCACTCCAGAGCTGCTGGGCAAGCTTAATATCAAGGGCGCTGAAGGCGTAGGGTCGCATACAATACCAAATCTCATCGCTGACTGCATCCTCCAGCAAAGGAGCTGGGCGGTAATGGCTGTGCATAGTCAACTCGTTAAAGCCATCCAACTTCACATAGGCAGAATAAATAAGGGACATGTGACGCACGAACATGGGATAACGGCGAATGAAAGCCTGCCATGTAAGCTCACCACCGCTTTGAATGGCTACCCAATCCTTGGCCTGCTTCATCACCTTGAGAAAGCGTTTAAAGGAGCTTTTGGGAATCTGCATCCCCCTAAGGCAATTCATGACCATGGTTTTATTATAAAAAATATGCCCCATAAAGACCATATTTTCAGTGTCCACATCACCATCGAAGGGCAGCATCAGCATATAATCCTCTCCGGTGAAGACATTGACACAGCTAAAGAGACCATCCTCCGTCCTGCTCTGCACACTAAAACAAACTAGCTCAGCCTTTAAAAGCTCTAGCAACACATCCCGGCTTACCTTACCCTTAGGGCTAAAGCCAATTTCATCAACACTGTCATAAAAATGCTGTAAAGGACTCTTATCATTGGCAATCATGCGATAATCAAAGAGAAAATAATCCCAAAAGCATTGACTATATTCCTCTGTACCAGGCTTTTCCTGTACCACACCGGTCATAAGAATGCCTGCATATAAAAACGTGGCTCGTTCAATGTCCTTCTTGTATTTTTTATCCTCGAAAAAGACGCGTAACGCCTGTAGCAGATTATCCAATCGCTCACCTATATTCAGGAATATCTTCGCCGGTAGGTCAGGAGTAGAATAAACATTATAGCGCTCAAAGCGAGGCCAAAAATGACCATCTTTATCAAGCATCTGCACCTGCCCATTTACTAAAAGCTTAGCTTTTGCTTCGGCAGGAGCAGTACAGCTGGTGATTATTCTTTTCTTTTTTAAATGGGTATAAAGCTCCGTCATGGTATCCAAAAAGGAAGCCACATTCTCAGGACTTATCATAAAATCAGACACATTGCGGGCGCACCAGCCTACACAGTCAATGAAATTTTCCTTGGTCATATCTCCCAAAAAATTATCGGAATTACCTAAGAAAATACATAAAACTGTAATATGGTCCCAATCCTTATACAGCTCTTCTTGGCTGGCACCTTGCCAAAGCTTGGTCCGCAAAAAATTTTCCACATAGCTTTGCTGTAGCACACTATTCCATTCTTCATCCTGTGCATAAAAATCTGCTACATAGTCAAAAATATTATCCATTTCTTTCTCCATCAGGTGAAATTAGCGTCCACCTCACGATAAACCTCCTGCAAGGGCACATTGTTGGCCCTTGCGGCTGCAGCTGCGCTTTCATATTCCACTGCGTAGCGCTCGCCCGCCGGGGTTTCGCAAACCTTCACCTTTATAGCTCCGTACATTGTGTTAACCTCTTCCTCATGGCGCTCCAGATAGCTGCGCTCCATCATCTCATGACGAATGCCAAGTGTAGTAGTCTCAGCGTAAATAATATTTTCCATCGCTGCCACCTTTTCAGGCTTACACAACACCTGCAGCTGGTATGCAGGGCGACTCTTTTTCATAAAAATAGGCAAATAACAAACATCAAGGGCGCCATTCTTTAGCAGCTCTTCCATCACATAACCAAGGGTTTCTCCTGTAATATCGTCAAGGTTAGTTTCTAGCTTGCACACCGCTTCAGTAGGAAAACAGGCTCCAGCGTCAGTGTAGCTAATAATGCAAGCGCGCAAAATGCTGGGAATAGCGTAAGTACGCTTACCTGCACCTAAGCCAATAGCTTCAATTTGGTATTGGTCAGGCTTGCGCTCTACTCGCAAGGCAGCCACAGCTGCCGCGCCTGTGGGAGTCACGAACTCGCCCTCAACGGGCAATAATTTCATAGGAATGCCATATTTTTGCATAATATTGGCAGTTGCCGGAACCGGAATGGGTAAAATACCGTGTTGGCAACGCACTGTGCCTCTACCCTCGCAAAGCTCTAGAGTAAGTAAATTATCAACATTAAGGCTATCATAACAAACTGCAATAGCAATGATATCCACAATAGAATCCAGCGCGCCAACTTCATGGAAATGCACCTCATCCTTGGGGACAGCATGGGCCTTGGCCTCCGCCTCAGCGAGAATATCGAAAATTTTCAGCGCAATAGCCTTAGCATGCGCGCTCATCTCAGTATGATTAATAATCTCAATAATTTCCTTCAAGCCACGATGCTCATGGTGGTGATGGTGATGATGCTCACGCTTAGCGCAGCAATTATCCTTAGCGTCCACATGATTAGCCAAAATATGGGGCTTATGGGCCTGCAAGAATTCATGTCCTAGTTGAATTTCATGCTCATGCATATAATCATGCTCATTGTAAAAGCCATCATGATAAGCTCGCTCATTGCCATGATCCAATAGATGCTCGTTTTCCGGCATATGGCTGGGCAACTCATGGTCTAAGCAAGGCTCACCCTCGTCTTTAGCCTCATGACCATGGTCATGGTCGTGATGATGCTCATGCTCATGTTGCTCTCCATGTAAATACTCCATATCATGGTCATGATTTGCGTGCTCGTCATCCAGAATAACGTCAAAATCACAGCAATCAATGCCTGCTTTTTTGACGCGACTAATTTTATAAGTAAAGCCCTTGGCAGGCACGCTTTGCAGCGCCCTATCCAGGGCAGCTCGATCAGCACCTAAATCCAGCAACGCAGCCACTAGCATATCGCCACTAATACCTGCATTACACTCTAATAATAAAGATCTCATCTCTGTTCCCCCTTACTTCCTCTTACAGCTAACCTATTAATCTGTGTCGCAATATACCCTGCGCCATAGCCATTATCGATATTAACTACAGAAACACAGTTCGCGCAGGAATTAATCATCGTCAATAGCGCCGCTACGCCATGAAAGCTTGCTCCGTAGCCCACGCTAGTGGGCACCGCAATCACCGGATTGCGCACTAAACCACCTATAACGCTGGCCAAGGCGCCCTCCATTCCGGCTACTGCCACAATGCAATTGGCCTTCTGTAAGACCTCCATTTTGCTCACCAAGCGATGAAGACCGCTTACGCCCACATCATAGTATCGTTCTACCCTAGCCCCGAAAAATTCCGCCGTCTGGGCTGCTTCCTCAGCCACGGGCACATCCGCCGTGCCTGCTGTGCACACCGCCACCAGGCCCTCACGGGCCTTGTCCGGCTTTTGGAGCTTCAGCGTTTTGGCCAGCGGAGAATACATAATGCTAGGGATCACCTGACGCACCAGCTCCGCCTGTTCAGGCGTAGCCCGTGTTCCAAAAACCTCTCCCTGCTCAGCTAAAAGCCGCAAGTAAATGGCCTGTAGATAGGCGTCGGGCTTATTCGGGCAGTACACCACCTCGGGAAATCCGGAACGCAGCTCTCTATATGTGTCCAGCTTGGCATAGCCCATATCCTCGTAAGCCTTGCGAGCAAAGAATCGCTCCGCTTCCTCAATGGACAAGCTGCCCTTCTGCACACCCTCAAGTACAGTTTTTATCTCCACTATACTTCCTCCCTTTATGAGAAGGACTTAGTCCACCATTGCGAACTAAGTCCCCAAGCTATGCTATGAAATTCTTATAGTAAATTCTTTACCACGGCCAGCTCCATCTTATCAGAGGGAATAACCTCCTTATGCAGCACAGGTAAATCCTTGAGCGCTAACATTCGGGGCGGAATTTCCACGCCGGTCTTGGCATTAAGCTCTGCCAAATTAGCGAAGGGATCAGCCCCTGCAGGCTGGGTATCCTCAAGAGCATCCAGAACGCTATCTGCGAATTTATAGGGACTTGCAGTGGAAAGCACGATGGAATAGGTCTCGTCGCTAGTCAAGAAGCGATATTTTTCCAAAGCGCGCCATGCCACAGCGGTATGAGTATCCATCAAATATTTATAATCACCATAAATACGACCAATAGCCTCTTTAGTCTCCAGCTCATCCACCCAGGCGCCAAAGAACTCGCTCTGTACACGCTTCAGAACATCATTGTCAATTTGATATACGCCCTCAGTGTTCAGGCGCTTCATATAACCAGCCACAAGGTTAGCATCTTGATCCGTCACATTATAGAGCAAACGCTCTAAATTGCTGGATACCAAAATATCCATGGACGGAGAAATGGTCTTATAAAACTCACGGCGTTTATCATATGTACCGGAGTTAATAAAATCAGTCAGCACCTTATTACTGTTGGAAGCGCAGAGCAAACGCTCAACGGGCAGACCCATGAGCTTAGCATAATAGCCAGCCAGAATATCGCCAAAATTACCGGTGGGGACAACGAAATTCACACCATCACCGAACTTAATTTTACCGGAGCTCACTGCATCCACATAGGCGCTGAAATAGTAAACAATCTGCGGCACCAAACGTCCCCAGTTAATGGAATTAGCAGAGGAGAAGGTATAACCATTCTTGGCCAGCTCATCGCCAAGCACCTTGTTACCAAAAATCTCCTTCACACCACGCTGAGCGTCGTCAAAATTGCCCTCAATACCAAAAACCTTCACATTCTTACCCATTTGGGTGATCATCTGACGCTTTTGAATATCGCTGACACCTTCGCTGGGGTAGAACACAATGATTTGGGTACCCTCAACATCGGCAAAGCCCTCTAGGGCAGCTTTGCCGGTATCACCGGAGGTAGCAACCAAAATAACCACCTTATTGGTCTCGCCGCTCTTTTTCATGGAACGAGTCAGAAGATGGGGCAATAACTGAAGCGCCATATCCTTGAAGGCAGAGGTAGGTCCATGCCACAACTCCAGCACAGCGGTATTATCATTAACCTGTACCAAGGGCACAGGGTTATCGCCAAATTTTTCCTTGGCATAGGCTGCATTCACACATTCACGCAGCTCATCCTCACTAAAATCAGTGAGATATTGCAGTAGCACATCCACAGCTCTTTCAGTGTACGGTTTTTGAGCCATGGCCTTAATATCACCCATGCGCATAGCAGGAATTTGCTGGGGCACAAATAGGCCCCCATCACCGGCCAAGCCTCTTGTAATCGCATGAGCTGAGCTCATCAAATCAGATTTCCCTCTAGTACTAACATATAACATAACAAAACCTACTTTCTTCAAGTAATATGGACCATCTATTTCTCTAAAAAAAGCTATTAAGCCATTCTACATGCTCATTTTATCACAACTTGCTCGCTGCTACAAGACTTCAAGCGAAAATCAAGGGTACAACTGTGGCATTAGTTGCCCTTTGTAGGTCAGCAGGTGCTGCTACAAGCTGCATACCCCTTTGTCCGGCGCTGATGGCGATCTCAGGCCAATTATTACAGGAAGCATCCATATAGACAGGATAATTCTTTTTAGCGCCTAAGGGTGAGCAACCACCACGAATATAGCCTGTTAAGGGCAACACCTCTTTGAGAGCTACCAGCTCCGCCCTTTTGTTGCCGCTGACCTTGGCCAGAGCCTTTAAATCCAGCTCCCCATCCCCGGGAATTACGGCAAACATAACGCCGTTTTTATCACCACGCACACACAGGGTTTTAAAAACCTGTGCCGGTGGCATACCAACCTCCTGAGCCAAATGAATAGCATCAAGATGCTCCTCATCCACAGGATATTCTACTATTTTATACTCTATCTTCAACTCGTCCAGCTTACGAGCAGCATTAGTTTTTTTATTGTGTTTCACCTTAGAAAACCTCCTTAACACT
>SFCN01000125.1 GCA_004558595.1 Phascolarctobacterium sp.
TAAAGCCCCAGCATATCGCCCTTAGAAGTAACTATCATCTGCTTTTTGGCATTATCATATCCCACAATCCCTAAAAAGCCGTTGACCTTCACATAGGCCTGCACCGGAAAAACAAGATTTTCTCTAAGCGCCCTGAGTCTCGTTTCCGGACGCTCCTCAAGGTTAAAGAATTTATCGTAGCTGCGGGCTACGATTTTTTCTTGCGCTCTATCGATAAACAAGCCCCTGGCCCTGCAGGTAACTTTATCCCAGGCCTTGTTATAGAAGGCTTCACGGCTGAAGTTGAAGGAAGAAATACTGTCAAAGCTGCGCTCTTTGATATAAGGATTGCCACTGAAGGATTCTAAAAGTTCATGAATGGTTTGAGGATTATTGTTCACCACTGCATCCTTATTAGTCTTAACCCTAGGAGCATATTCCAAGGCATTACCAATGGCCACAGTAGCAAAGCCAGCTTCCGTAAGCTCCAAAGCCCTGAGCTGACCGCCCAGCTCCACACCGCCATCAAGATTAAAACAGTGCTCGTTGACCTGCACTGGTACACCCTCATAATTACGGTGACCATGAACCTGATACTCATTTGCTTGAGCGAACTGTGCAAAACTCATATCCACGTCAAGGCCATCCTCGTATTCGCCAGTGCCATAAATCATCTCTGCCGTAGCTACTAGCGTGAGATTTCCCGGCATTTTAGCTAAGCCGCCATGGGTAGCCAGCACCTTTTTGCCATGATAGGTATATAAAAAGCACTGACCTAGCTTACGATAAAAGCCATAGACAGCCTTGCGTGTCAGGCCCGCCTTGGCCAGCTCCTCTGCCGTCTGCAGGCGAAACTCACGGGAGCTTGCCCCATCTTGGAGGCCATAATCACGCAAATTTATCTCGTGATTACCTTCAAGCACAGTTACGTTTTCCATGCTAGCTAGCTTCAGCATCAGCTCCATAACCTGAGCATTCTCACTGCCGCGATCAAGGTAATCACCAAGAAAGATATAGTAATTTTCAGGATTAATTTCTCCAAGATACTCCGCCAAGGGCTTATAACATCCATGGATATCACCAATATGCACAATCTTTTTGTATTGAGAAAGGTCCTTAGGCACATACCAGACTTTGCCGATTTCATCAGGCTTAATTACAGTAATACCTGCTGGCACTTTATTATCCTCTAGCTGCGCGTACATCCTCTCAATAACGTAGTCCGGCACCTGTTTATACTCTTCACGCAGGAGGTTACGTCTTTTTGCCTCAGCGATAGGCAGATCCGTAAAATCAACCACATATACTCTATACTTATATTCCTGAGCCAGCTTTTTATAATTGCTTAAATCACGTCCCCGGATATTGGTAGCATCCACAACCGTAAAGCAGCCCCTCTTCATTCTTTCTTCCAAAGCCTTTAGCAGCATTGGCCAGACAAGCTTATCATTGCGCTGGCTGATGCACCACTTGCCCATTTTATCCATTACAGGAGAAGCATATAATAAACGCAGTGCATCGGCGCTCAGCACATAAGGCTCAAGTCCCTTCTCTTTTATAAATGTGCTCTTGCCGCAGCCTGGCACACCTCGCATAAGTAATAAAACTCGCATAATCTATTCACTTCCAATATAAAACAAAACTTTTATTCCTCGTAACTACGTAAAAACTTTACTGGCACGGCTTTTGTAAGCCACACTCCATTTTCTGATAGGTAGAATTTATAGCCTGCATCAACCATTTTACCGGCTAAAATTTTGTATATAAAAGGCTCTCCATGCCGCTTGCCGACCTTTAATGCAGTTTCTACATCACCTGATAAATGCACATAAAGTCTCTGCCGTGGTAAAAGTCCTTCCTTATTAATGCTTTCCACATATTTCCTACCAGTACCATGGTAAAGCACTTCAGGCGGCACAGATTCCTTAAGCTCCACATCTACCTTCACTGAATGACCTTGATTAGCCCTGATTTTTGTACCATCCGCACTAAATGAATAACGCTTTTTCTCGTCATCCCTCACAATTTCATTTAGCATAGCCACAGTAAACGTACCCATTTTACTAAAGGCACTTACAATAGCGCTGACCTCTGCCCAGCCATGAGTATCAAGCTTAATCCCCACAGCATCAGGTTTGTGTCTAAGTACCATAGCAAGGAGCCTGCTCCATTCTATTAAGGTTTTTTCCATCTTTTACAACCGCCCCTATATACTAATAATTTATATCTTTATGGAAAAACAG
>SFCN01000126.1 GCA_004558595.1 Phascolarctobacterium sp.
GCAGAAATTAGAGGAAGCTCCTTTTCCAAAGGCTCACCCAGCTCCACCGTAATAATCTTGCCCAAGTTTAAAGTAACATGCCTAGACCCAGCCATCCCCTGCAAACGGAACTTATCATCCTTGGCAGAGTATTCCAAAGCCATGGGCACTAAATTAGTCCATACAATGACATTATCCTTATTGGTGCGGTAGGATGCATCGATAGCAAGATGGTCTTTGACAGCCTGTAGAATCTGGAGGAAGTTTTCCCGGTACCTTACGCTTTTATAATCGTCTCCATCTACAAAACGGTCAAAAAATACGAACTGCTCCGGTCTATACAAAGGCTCCACATCCTCAAGTGCCTTCTCTTCATTGGCTAGTTCATCATCGGTAAAAAATAAGCGCACCCTTTCATCAAGTAATAGTGCTTTAAGCCACTTTTTTTGAAGAAGAGTCAAAGGCATAGATGGCTTGTGGATTAAAGGAGTCTTGATCTCCTTAGTCAAAAGCAGCCACCTTTCATCCGTCAAAGCGGGCAGAAGCTCTAGTGCACTTTCCTCATAGCCATCTTTGTATACGATTCTTTTCAGCTGCTCCAGAGTTAATCCGTCGCTTGCAGCTTTGCCTAAAATATCAGCCACTATATTATAGTATGTACCATATACTTCGCTAAAAATATCACTCATGCCCGCCACCTGCCTTGCTCAAGCCATACATAGCATACACGTCATCTAAATCCTGCCAAAAACGCTCCTCTATCTTATTATTACTGCAAGTAAAGCTTTCAATCCTGCCAATAAAAGTGCGCAGCCAGGGGAGCATCTCCCCCGCATCTCTCACGTCGGCAGTAAATTGATAGCGTCCCTCAGCTAACTTTGTAACCTTGCCGCAGCGCTTTTCCCTTTCCAGACACTGCAAAATATAGGGTTCCTCTTCACCTGCACGCACAACAAGCTCAACATGATCGAGGCTGCTCTTTCCTTCTCCTAATGGAATGTTCACAGAAACACCCCACAGATGCTGCTCCATTTCCTCCGCCTGAGCCAAAAATTTGTCGAAATCTGGCAAATCCTTGGGCTCCAGTACCTGCTCTAAATTGTCCAGGCGGCAGAAAATTATTCTTTTCGCCTTAAAAAACCAGCCCATTACATAACGGCGACCGCTTTGCGTGCTGACATAAATCTTTAAAGGCAGAACACGCATACTGATATGCTTACCACCATCAGTGCAGCTGGCAAGCCTAACAGTCTGCTTTTTTTGCATCGCATCCAGTAAGTCCAAAAGCACATCGCTTTCCAAGGCCTGCAAGAGATAGTGATGCTTATAGCTAAAAATATTTACTTCCTCACTATATTTATCCTCCAAGAAGCTGCCCACGACGCCCACAGGAGAACTTTCTGCAAAAAAGCTGACCGTTTCATGCCAACGCTCCAAATTCACTGCATCCTTACTGCGGCTATAGAACAGCTCACGCCCCTGCTTTGCAGCCACAATAAGGCCCAGCTGTACATATTCGGCCAGTTTCTTGCGCACAGTAGAAGCATCTATGGTTCCTGCATCAGCAAAATGGCTTAAATAATCCTGATCTAGACGCTCCACCAGCTCATTTAAACTCATGCTGACCCCTTCCTGCAACATATCCAAAAGATAAAAGTGCAGCATGATATCCTTCGCAGTAAAGGTTTTTGCCTTCCAAGCCTTGTAAAATGGATTGTGCATAATCTTGCGGCTGTCCACAGCAATAAAGCGACGCCTGCCCTTAGCATTTTGGCGAAAGCACATATAGTCCGCCAGCCAGCTTTCAATGCGACGACGGTCATTGTCGTGGCTACGAGCACTTCTGTCATTAAAATCAGCCTTGCTCTTAAAACCATACACATAAAAGTCCCGCATCACCATTCTGATATTGTCAAGGTTCTTTACAAGCTCGCTATAGGCCACAACACTCACATCCTTCGCCAATCTTACACATATAAGCTAAATGCATACCCTTGCAAAAGCAAACGCAATCTAAAAAACTGTGAAAACAGTGCAGTGTTACCTTTACAAAACATCATCGTGTCTATATTTTATCATAACAAATGGACAAAATCTGTCTTTCTTCTCAAAAAACAGAGTGATTTTTAAAGCCGCGTGATGATATTAAAACAAAATTTAGGAGGAAGTTTTTATGGAAAAGGCTCTTGTTTTGATGGGATGCGCCATTGGCGCCGGTTTGGCTTTGATCGCGGGCATC
>SFCN01000127.1 GCA_004558595.1 Phascolarctobacterium sp.
CAGTACTCTTTAAGAATACAGAGGGGTACTTGGGCAAGCAACAGAAGGATGACAAGGTTTTTCATATGATTCTTACCATGAGTAATCATGCACCCTACATTATTGATGTTGATAAATTGGGCTTCCCTAGGGAAGCAGTGCGAGGAAAGATTCCTGTCGATATCAACAAAGACGACAATACCTTGACGGAGCTTGGGCATATTTGGTACGGTGACAAGACCATGGGAGAGTTTATTGCTAATGCTAAGCAGCTGCTGCCTGATAGTCTTTTTGTGATTACCGGTGACCACATGGAGCGCTTTACCTTTGCTGCGGAGCAGGATGCTAGGGTTATGATGTCTGTTCCCTGCATCTTTTATGGTGCTGGCGTAAGTCCTTCTTGGTTCGATGCCAAGAGTGTAGGTAGCCATATTCAGATAGCAGGAACACTGGCCGAAATTCTAGGCCCAGAAGGCTTTACTTATGCAAGCCTGCAGCCTAGCATGTTTGACGGGGATGCTGCATTTAACAAACGCTTGTATGCAAGCAATGGCGAAATTACCGTGCGGGATAAAACCCCAGAGAATACGAAAAAGTATATCGCTGATATGCGTAAGCTTGCCGCGTGGAGAGTTATAAAAGGAAATAGCATAGAAGAATAGGGATTTTGTCAAATCTTGTGGTAGCCTCTTTATCGTTTGTGTGGTTAACGCTACCACATTTTTGTGTCCAGTTTTAGTATACCACTGCAAATAGAGAGAAAAAACAGGACCTTGGAGATTTCGCTGATGATAATACTCTAAAGTCCTGTTTTTTGTGCTATTGTAGTGCTTTTTGTAGTGGTGGCACAATCTGTTTCTTTCTTGAAACTGCATTAGGCAGAATAATGGTGTCGCTTGCTTGGCCAAAGGCTTTTTGAGCAGTAGCTAGGGAGTTGTCGCCAAAGCAAAGCAGCTTAGTGGCAAAGCTATCTAGATTGGTGAGCATCATAAAGTACATATCCACGTCAAAGCTAGCAAAATTTTCCTGTATATAGGGAACTAGCCCTTTTTCCAAAGCTGCAAGCTGTTCAGGATTGGTGGAGTGCAGCTGACCGATGCCCATGCGTTTTGTGCCAATGGTATAGACCTTGTAATCATAGTGAGCTAATTCTTTGGGACTGAGGCTGGAGTAAACGTTGCCGGCTTCTAGCAGTTCGTTGCTATAGGCTCGCAAATTCTTAATCTTGCTGAGTTTAAGGAGCTTTTTAACAGCACGTCTGTCGTAGTCCGTGGTGGTGGGGGATTTGAGGCCAATGGTATCCGAGCAGATAGCGGATAAAAGCAGTCCAGCCACGGGCTGAGAGATTTTTACCTTTTGGGCTTCAAATTCATAAAAAACAATGGAAGCAGTGGCACCTATGGGCTTAGCGATATAGGTGATGGGGTTTGCGTTTTTTATATCGCCCATAGTGTGGTGATCCAGCACAGCCAAAACCTTGGCTTGAGGCATGCCGGCTATGGATTGGCTATACAGGCTGTGGTCAACTAGGACGAACTGCTTGCCCTGGGCATTATCCATGCTGTCCGGAACAGGCACGCCAAATTTTTGTAAAGCATATTTGCTTTCAGCATTGAGCTTGCCTGGCAGCACTGCCTTGGCGTCATAATCCAAAGCTTGCAGCAGGCTGGCATAAGCAATGGCGGAACAAACCGTATCCGTATCCGGTTCCTTGTGTCCTATAACGTAAATGGGTTCATTTGCATTATAGTCAGTTTCAGCACTAATGTAATAGCAAGAATTGTTGGCGGCTTGGGCTGAAGGCAGCGGTGACCATAGCATTAGCCCAGCAAGAGTCAATACGCAAAGGGCTTTTGAGATTGTCTTAAGCATGTAAATGCCTCCTTGGAGAATGGCTACTTTTTTCTTTTATTATATCATAACTTGGAGCAGGAAATGTATATGCGGAGCTGTTTTCGTGTTATAATTAAAGCAAGAGGATGGTAACAAGTTTGCTATAGCCGGCGAATATTTGCATAAATGGAGTTGATGTACAATGATAAGAGAACTGCATATTGGTGATATAGTAAAGCATTTTAAGCGGGAAACTATAGAAAACCCGGCAACAGAGTATCTTTACAGAATCATTGCTTTTGCCCATCATAGTGAAACGGATGAGATGCTTGTGGTATATGAGGCTCTTTACCCGCCGTTT
>SFCN01000057.1 GCA_004558595.1 Phascolarctobacterium sp.
AGACCCAGATCTGTACAGTGACCACCCTGGCTCCTCTGTCTGAGATGCAGAGAATCGACGGGCTGGATGAAAATGAAGTGAATAAGAGATATATGCACCACTATAATTTTCCCTCCTATTCCGTGGGTGAAACGAAGCCCAGCAGGGGACCCGGACGAAGGGAGATCGGCCATGGTGCCCTAGCGGAGAAGGCATTGATTCCGGTGCTTCCCAGCGAGGAGGAGTTTCCCTATGCTATCCGCACCGTGTCTGAGACCTTTGAGTCCAACGGCTCCACCTCCCAGGCCTCTGTCTGTGCCTCCACCATGTCGCTGATGGCGGCGGGAGTGCCGATCAAAAAGGCGGTAGCGGGTATTTCCTGTGGACTGGTGACGGGAGAGAGTGACGATGACTATATCCTGCTCACCGACGAGGATGGTAAGACCGTGGTGGATCCCAAAAAATTTATCGTCGTGGCCGCTTATGACCAAGAGGATTGCTTCCTGTGGGGCGTGGAGCTAAAGAATTTCTCTGCCCTCAAGGAGCTTTGCGCCCAAAGCCCAGCGGGCAGCAGCGAGCTTTTAGAAGCCCTGCGCACCTATATCTTGCCCAAGAAATAACAAAAAAGCTGTAGTCCCATTCCTATGAGGCTACAGCTTTTTATTTTTATTAACTATTATTGCCCTTGCGAGCGTTCACAGCAAGGAGAACCCTTTAAGCCTACCTATCTGATGCCCACAAGGCCCAAAAACAGGCCCAAAACGCCGCTCATGCACAGCAGCTTAATCACGCTCATCTTGTGGCGAATGCACCACAGGGAAATGGGCAGTACAATCAGGCCGATTAAATCGATTTTAGTGAAATCCTTGGGTAGGGTTTCCGTATTCCACAGAGCCAAAAAAACGAAGCTCAGGCCCGCGGAGCAAATCAAAGCCACCACCGCCGGTCGCAGTCCGTTCAAAATCCCCCGCACAGGACCAATATCGCCATATTTAAAGAATAAATGGGCCAAAATCAGCACGATAATGACTGAGGGAAAAACAAAGCCCACCGTAGCGCATACCGCTCCCGGCAAGCCTGCTACCTTAGTTCCCACAAAGGTAGCCGCATTTATGCCAATAGGCCCCGGGGTCATTTGGGAAATAGTAAAAATATCGATAAATTGCTGCATGGTCAGCCAACCATGCTCATCAATAACCTGGGCCTGAATCAGGGGCATGGAGGCATAGCCACCGCCCACGCAGAAGGCTCCGACCTTCACGAAGCTCCAAAAAAGCTCCCAATAAATCATCCAACTCATAATTCAGTCACCTTCCTACGCGTATTTTT
Organism: Phascolarctobacterium sp.; assembly: GCA_004558595.1. Lineage (GTDB taxonomy): Bacteria > Bacillota > Negativicutes > Acidaminococcales > Acidaminococcaceae > Phascolarctobacterium_A. The sequence continues at coordinate 1,309 of SFCN01000057.1, forward strand.
TATCTCGCAGCAGGAAGAAGCCGATAATGGCATCCACAACAACCGCATACATCAAATTCACATGGAAGAAATAATTGGCCACGAAGGTACCCACAATAATCGCCAGGGGCAGGGCCAGCTTTTTCTTCCATTCTTTTTTTAATAAATCAATAGCCACATTAATAATAATGGCTGTAGCACCGCACTGCATGCCCTTTAACAGTAGCTGGATATATTGATTATTAGCGAAGGCATCGTAAGCATAGGAAATAATGCTCAGGGTAATCAGCGGCGGTAAAATGGTCGCTCCTAAAGCGGTTAAGGTACCCTTGAGTCCAGCCAAACGATAGCCAAGGCTAATGGCAGCATTGGCAGCCACTACGCCGGGAGCAGACTGGGCGATAGCCACCAAATTCAGCGCCTCCTTATCATCCAGCCATTTATATTCATCCACGAATTTAGCTTTTAACAGAGGAATGATAACGAAGCCGCCGCCAATGGTGAAGGCGCTAATGATAAAGGTAGATTTAAAAAGCTTCCACAGCAAATTCTCGTCCTGTATCTTTTGCAATTCCAAAATAATCGCTCCTTTTATCGGGATGGTTGATTTTGTAAAAGCTTATGCGTTAAACGTGTTAAAACCTTTATAGCAGGAGCCAAGGCACCATGGTCAAAACACATATCAGGGTCATGCAAACGCGGCACCAAATCGCAGCCAATGCCGAGGCTAGCTGTTTTTAATTGCGGCAGCTGTTCCTTAAAGAAATTAAAATCCTCGCCCACAGTGATGGAAGCAGCCGGAATCAGGCCCTCAGGGCCCAACTCCTCCACAATGGCCTCACAGGTTACCGCCTGCAGCGATGGGTCCGCCTCCGCCGCAGGGCAGGTGCCCACAATATGGCACTGGGCCTCCGCGCCATACACCTTCGCCGTATTGATAACTATCTCGCTAACCCTTTGGCGCAGCGTCAACATCTCGCTGTTAGAGGTGCTACGTAAATCAAAGCCAATATTAACCTTATCGCAAATAGCGTTAAGGGAACCGGCGCCGCCTAGAAAACGCGTCGTTTTCACGCTGCCGCCCAGCAAAGGATTAGTGGGCAGAGCGTTGACCGCGCCCACGATAGCGGCGCCTACATCGATAGCGTTCACCCCAAGGTGGGGCTGGGAGCCGTGGGCTGCCAGCCCACGGATTTCACCCTCCATCAGAGTGCAAGCGGTCCAATTAATTTGGGCGATAATCTGCCCACTGCGAGCCATATCCTTAGGCATCAAGTGGTAGCCTAAGGCGTAATCCACATCCTGCAAAGCCCCTGCCTTGAGCAGCTCCAGCGCGCCACGGCCAATTTCTTCGGCGGGCTGGCACAGAATCTTGACCTTGCCCTGCTTTAGGCCCTGCTCAGCTAAAAGCTGAGCTACGCCTAAAGCTATGGTCATGTGTCCATCATGGCCACAAGCATGAATAGGCTTTTCCGTGCCATCATCCTGCTTAAAAAGCAAGCAATCCATATCTGTGCGCAGCGCCACCACCGGCCCTGGAACACCGCTGTCCAGCGTGGCCACCACGGCTGTGGTGCCGCCCACGCCCTCCTCTACCTTATAACCCAGCTTACGCAGAAAGCCTGCCAGAAAAGAAGCCGTGCGGACTTCTTTAAAGGCAGGCTCTGCCATGGCATGGAGCTGGGGCCAAACACGTGCGATATGACCTTCTAGATCCATGATTATTCACATTTCCCTTCCGATAACAACCGTTTTTATACTATAGCTAGCTTATTCCTTCCAGCCGAGATATACAGAGCCAGGGAATTTAGTCTTAATAAATTCGCCATTTTCCTTGGATTGATAAGCTTCCTTGAAAATCTTCAAGCGAGGATCATTCAAATCCTTTTCTTGTACAGCTACAATATTTACATACAGGGAATCGGCGGTTTCCTTAACAATGGGGTCCGTTGCCGGATTTAAGCCTGCGTTCAAAGCATAGGTAGTGTTGATAGCAGCGCAGGTTACATCATCCAGAGAACGAGGAATAGCAGCTGCTTCCAGCTCGATAATTTGGAATTTATGCGGGTTTTCGGTGATATCGTTCACAGTAGTGGTGATATCCTTAGGATTCTTAACCTTGATCAGGCCATTGGCCGCTAAGAGCAACAGGCTGCGACCACCGTTGGTGGGGTCGTTAGGAATAGCGATTTTTGCGCCATCAGGAATCTTATCGCCAGGTTTTAATTTTTTAGAATAAATATTGATAGGGAACAGTGCAGTGCTGAAAGCATTCGCCAGCTTGAAGGAAGGCTCCTTCTTCATGGTTGCCTTTAAGAAGGGCTCATGCTGGAAGCTATTAGCCCAAATTTCACCGGCTGCCAGAGCAGAGTTAGGCGTTACGAAATCGCTGAATTCCTTGATTTCGATTTTCAAGCCCTTTTTCTCAGCGATCTTTTTTACATTCTCCATAATAATGGCATGGGGACCGGGGTTAACGCCTACGATAACGGGCTTATTCGTATCAACCTTTTGCTCTGCCTTTTTATCGCCACCGCAGCCAGCTGCCACCAGCGTAAAGGCTGCTAAAACGCCAACTAGGGCATATTTCAAAAACTTATTCATTCTAGATTTCCTCCCTTAATATGCAGTCTTGAATACTGCTAAAATGCATATTAATATTGTATTCTTACCCTTGCTTATAGTCAAGCAGGGAATCTGTTACAAAAGCAACAATTTCTAAATATTCAGCGCAAATATGTTAAAAGCTCCCTGCCCATATAGAGCAGAGAGCTAAATATTATTGAATTAACGGCCGATTACATCATGCCGGGCATGCCGCCGCCCATGGGAGGCATTGCCGGAACAGCGCCTTCCTTAGCCGGTTTATCGGCTACGATGGATTCAGTGGTCAGTACCATAGCGGCGATGGAAGCAGCGTTTTGCAGAGCGCTTCTGGTAACCTTAGTCGGGTCAACGATGCCTTCAGCGATCATGTCCACATATTTTTCGGTAGCAGCGTTAAAGCCAACGCCCTTGCGGCTGCGTTTAATAGCGTCCACGATTACAGCGCCCTCCAGGCCAGCATTGTAAGCGATTTGGCGAACGGGCTCTTCAATAGCGCGTTTAACGATGTCAACGCCGGTCTTTTCGTCGCCGGTAACCTTCAGCTTAGCCAGAGCAGCCTGTACTTGCAGCAGAGCGGTGCCGCCGCCAGGAACGATACCCTCAGCAACAGCGGCGCGAGTTGCGTTCAGAGCATCCTCAATGCGCAGCTTCTTGTCCTTCATTTCTACCTCGGTAGCAGCGCCAACCTTGATTACTGCTACGCCGCCAGCCATCTTAGCCAGGCGCTCTTGCAGTTTTTCTTTATCGAACTCGGAGGTGGTTTCGGGGATTTGGGCACGGATTTGTGCTACGCGAGCAGCAATTGCGTCCTTATCGCCTTGGCCGTCCACGATGGTGGTCATTTCCTTGGTTACGCGTACTTGGCCTGCACGACCCAGATCAGCAATGGTAGCGCTGTCCAGTTTGCGGCCAACCTCTTCGCTGATAACAGTTGCGCCGGTCAGGGTTGCGATATCCTGCAGCATTGCTTTACGACGATCGCCAAAGCCAGGAGCCTTAACAGCTACAGCTTTGAAGGTGCCACGCAGCTTGTTCACAACCAGGGTAGCCAGTGCTTCGCCTTCGATATCCTCGGCGATAATCAGCAGCTCGCTGCCGCTTTGTACAACCTTTTCCAAAACAGGCATAATGTCTTGGATCATGTTGATCTTTCTATCAGTGATGAAAACGAAAGGATTGCTTAAAACTGCTTCCATTTTGTCAGCATCGGTAGCCATGTAGGGAGAAATGTAGCCACGGTCAAATTGCATACCTTCTACAGTTTCTACGCAGGTATCCATGGTCTTGGATTCTTCGATGGTGATAACGCCATCATCGCCAACCTTTTCCATAGCGTCGGCGATCAATTGGCCAACCTCTTCGTCACCAGCGGAGATAGAAGCAACTTGAGCCTTAGCTTCCTTAGTTTCAACCTTTTGGGAAACAGCCTTCAGCTCGTCAACCAGTACGTCAACGGCCTTCTTGATGCCTTTTTTCAGTACCATGGGGTTAGCGCCGGCAGCCACATTGCGCATACCTTCTTTAATCATAGCCTGAGCCAAAACGGTTGCAGTGGTAGTGCCATCGCCAGCCACATCGTTGGTTTTGATAGCAACCTCTTTCACCAGCTGAGCGCCCATATTTTCAAAGGGGTCTTCCAGCTCAATATCACGAGCAATGGTCACACCATCGTTAGTAATGGTGGGTGCACCAAATTTCTTTTCCAAAACAACATTACGACCCTTAGGACCAAGGGTTACTTTAACAGCATCTGCCAAAGCGTTAACGCCACGCTCCAGGCTGCGACGTGCTTCTTCATTAAAACGAATTTCTTTAGCCATTTTTATCGCTCCTTAGATAATTACTTATACTTAAAACTTACTAGAGATTATTCAATAATCGCGAGAATGTCGCGTTCTTCCAGAATCAAATAATCCTTGCCGTCATGCTTAATGGGGGTGCCGCTGTATTTAGCGAAAACAACCTCGTCGCCAGCCTTAACCTCAGGCTTTAGCAGAGTACCATTATCGGTATATTTGCCCTTGCCAACAGCGATAACCTTGCCCTGCTGGGGTTTTTCCTTCGCAGCGGTGTCCGGCAGATAAATGCCACTAGCGGTTCTTTCTTCTTGTACAACGGGTTCTACTACAACATGACTTCCTAACGGTTTTAACATTTTTCATAACCCCTTTCGAGTTCTTTATGCTTTGCTTTGAGCGTGAGAGCTTTATTTTTTTGTTAGCACTCAATTTGCCCGAGTGCTAATTACAATTATTATTATAGCCATAAATGGCGAAAATGCAAGTACTTTTCCCTACATTTACCACTTTTTTACAATTTTGTTGCAAATTGCCTTGACCCAGGCCAAAAAAATAGACACCACCCCGCTGGATGATGTCTATTCATTCCTATTCTAAATTCTTTTCCTTAAAGGGACACTCCTCTAGCAGCACACACTGGCTGCACAGGGGCTTGCGAGCCTTGCAAATCTTGCGTCCATGCCAAATGAACCAGTGGTGGGCATCGCTCCATTTTTCCATGGGGATGGCCTTTTGCAGCTCCTTTTCCGTGGCCAGGGGATCCGCCCCCTTGGCCATGCCCAGACGATGGGACACCCGAAAAACATGAGTATCCACCGCGATGGCGGGCACATTATAAATAATGCTGGCCACCACGTTGGCTGTTTTCTGCCCTACGCCCGGCAGCTCCATTAGGGTTTTAATGTCGCTGGGAATAACGCTGTTAAACCGCTCCACCAGCATGTGGCACGTCCCCAAGAGATTCTTAGCCTTGGCGTGATAGAGACCACAGTCCCTAATCTCCGCCTCCATTTCCTCCAGGGTCAGCGCCCCCATCTTCTCCGGCGTGTTCAAACGGGGAAAGATACGGCTAGTGATCACATTCACCCGCTCGTCCGTGCATTGGGCCGATAAAATCACCGCCACCAAGAGCTCGAAGGGGGAATTATAATTGAGGGCCGTTTTCGTATCCTTATAGGTTTCTTCTAATTTCGCAAGTATAGCTTGCTTTTGCGCTTTAGTTAATGGACGGGCCATCAGTTAGTCAGACTCCTTACCGGGGCCGGGATACGGCCGCCGCGGGCAATAAATTTATCTGCTTTAAAGGGGTTCACAGCGATAATGGGAGCATAGCCCAAAAGACCGCCAAACTCCACTCTGTCGCCCACACCCTTGCCCGGTACGGGAATCAGGCGTACAGCGGTAGTTTTATTATTAATCATGCCAATAGCAGCCTCATCCGCGATAATAGCGGAGATGGTGCTGGCGCTGGTATCGCCGGGGATGGCGATCATATCCAGGCCTACGGAGCAAACGCAGGTCATAGCCTCCAGCTTTTCTAAGCTCAGGCTGCCTCGCTCCACTGCGGCGATCATGCCTGCGTCCTCGCTGACGGGGATAAAGGCGCCGCTCAGGCCGCCTACATAGCTGGACGCCATGAGACCGCCCTTCTTAACTGCGTCGTTGAGCATAGCCAAGGTAGCCGTAGTACCGGGGCCACCGCAGCTTTCCAGGCCGATTTCTTCCAAAATATGGGCCACGGAATCGCCAATAGCCGGCGTGGGAGCCAAGGACAAATCGATAATACCAAATTGAGTATTCAAACGACGGGCAGCCTCCTGAGCCACCAGCTGACCTACACGGGTAATCTTAAAGGCCGTTTTCTTGATGGTCTCGGCCACCATGCCGATATCCCCATCCTTCACCTGCTCCAGAGCATGCTTCACCACGCCGGGGCCGCTGACGCCTACATTGATGACGGTTTCCGGCTCGGTTACGCCTAAGAAGGCGCCGGCCATAAAGGGATTATCGGGCACAGCGTTGCAGAACACTACCAGCTTCGCACAGCCAATAGCGTCCCTGTCGGCGGTGCGCTCGGCGGCAGCCTTGATAACCTCGCCCATTTGGCGCACCGCATCCATATTGATGCCGCATTTAGTGGAGCCCACGCTCACAGAAGAGCACACGATGTCGGTCACGGCCAAAGCCTCCGGAATGGAGGCGATCAAATTGCGGTCGCCCTTGGTGTAGCCCTTGTCCACTAAAGCGGAGAAGCCGCCGATGAAGTTAACGCCCACCTGCTTACCGGCTCTGTCCAGAGCCTGGGCCAAGGGCACATAATCGCTGGCATCGCTGCTTTCGCCCACCATGGAGATGGGGGTTACGCTGATGCGCTTATTGATAATGGGCACGCCCAATTCAACCTCGATATCCTCACCGGTCTTAACCAGCTTTTCGGCCTTGGTACAAATCTTGTCGTAGATTTTTTGCGCGGTCACCTTAATATCCGGATGGCAGCAATCACGCAGGCTAATGCCCATGGTGATGGTGCGCACGTCCAGATTGTTTTCCGTGATCATACGCGTAGTTTCGAAAATATCCTGAACATTGTACAGCATGGCGGCCTCCTATATGCGGTGCATCGCAGTAAAGATTTCTTCGCTTTGCAGGCGGATTTCCACGCCAATTTCCTCGCCCAGCTTCACCATTACCTCACGAGCTTCGGCCAAAGTTACGCTAGCGCCCTCCATATCCGCGATAAGCACCATGTTAAAGAAGCCCTGCATAATATTTTGGTTAATATTGATAATGTTGATGTTCATATTAGCCAAGGCATTGGTAACCTTAGCCGTAATGCCCACCTTGTCCTTGCCTACAATTGTTAATACGACCTGCATCCTGAAGTCCCCCTTAAAGATTTATTATGCATTAGCTAAGCGCTCCTTAAGCCTACAACCCGAGGCTAGCAGTCCCAAGCAACGCTCGTCCGTTCATCCTCTTGTTATGTATAAATATACTTAACAATCCTATTGTATCATATATTTGGGGCGCTGTCTTGTATACATGCGCTCATTTTGGGAAACTTTAGGATAAATTCCGTGCCCTGACCCAAGGTACTATTCACACGCACCGTGCCACCATGGAAGAGCACCCCATGCTTCACAATGGAAAGCCCCAGCCCCGTCCCCTCAATGGACTTGTGCCGACTGCGATCCACCCGATAGAAGCGCTCGAAAACATGGGGCAGCTCGCTGGTGGCGATGCCCATGCCCGTGTCGCTGACCTTAATCACATACTTATTCTCCTTCTCGCTCAGGCTCAGCAGCACCTGTCCCCCCTCGTGGTTATACTTGATGCCGTTGTCCACAAGATTAAAGAAAATTTCCTCCATTAAGGTAGCGATACCCAGAATATTACAGGGTCCCTCAAGCTTATTTTCCAGCTTCAGCTGCACCTTCATGCTGCGGGCCTTATCCTGTAAGCGGCGCACCGCGCTTTGGGCGATTTCCACAAGGGAAAACTCCTCTAGCATATCGTGATTGAGCTCATCCAGCTTGGACAGCTTAATAATATCATCTATAAGTCCCAGCAAATTACGGGCCTCATCGTAGATTTTTTGCAAAAAGCGAGGTGTGTCCTCCGGCTTCACTAAACCGCTGAGCATGATTTCCGAATAGCCCAGCACCGATTGCAAGGGCGTTTTCAGCTCGTGGGACACGTTGGCCGAGAATTCTCGGCGTAGCTTTTCCGAGGCAGTGCGCTCCGTCACGTCCATGATGAGCAGCACAAAACCCTTATCCGCAATCCGGCTACCGTTAAATTGGTAATAGGTGTTGCCCCGATTAATGACCATGCGACCCTTGCCGGATAGCTCCATTTGCTGTAGCAGGCTCCTGATTTCATCACCGGAAACCAAATCCAGAATGCTTTTGTTCAACAGCTCCTGCTTATCCTTGCCAAAAAAGTTAATGGCGCTCTTATTTAGGGAAGCTACATTCCATTGGGTATCTAAAAAGAGCATGCCCTCGTCCATATTATTGGTAACGGCCTTTAGCTCCTGCTTCTTGCTCTTATAGCGACGCATTTCCCGATTTAAGGCCTCCTGCTGCTGAGCGAAACGCTCCACTATGGGCTGCAGCTCCGGATAAACATCCTTATTATCCAAGGGCTGCTCCAAATCCAGCCGATCTAGGGGCTGCAGCGCCTTGCGGGTAATGCTCCGCGCCGCGAAAAGAGCGCCCACAAAAAGCAAAAGCAGCACCAAGACGAAATAGCCGGCAAAAAGATGAGCCTGCTGGAACACCGCCGCGTTGGTACGGGCTAAACGCAGAATATTGCCATCGGCTAGCACCACGGCGTAATAGAGGATATCCTTGCCCAGAGTATCGGATTTACGGCTGGCGAAGCCTTCTCCCTGCTCAATGGCCTGCTGCACCTCTTCCCGCTGCAAATGGTTGTCCATGTCCTCAGCCACGGTATAATTGTCAAAAAGTACCTTGCCCTCGGGGTCCAGCAGCGTTACCCTGTCCGCCAGCCGCACTCGGTGCAGCTGCTTGACGGTGATGCGTCCATCCTCATCCGTTTCCAGAAGCAGGCCGGCTTCACGCTTTAGGCTTTGGTAGCTGTCGTTGGTAATATAGTGCACGCTGAGCCAGGCGAAAAGCGCTACCACTAGGAGCACGCTGCCCATGGTCAGGAGCAAAAGGCTGCGAAATAGTCTTTGCTTCATTTTTTAGCCGCCATTCTGTACCCCACGCCACGGATAGTCTCGATTAAATCCCCGGCGCTGCCCAGCTTCTGTCTCAGTGTACGAATATGCACGTCCACTGTGCGGGTCTCACCGGTAAATTCATAGCCCCAAATATCGTTGAGCAGCTTGTCACGGGAGAAGACGATGCCGGGATGAAGCAAAAATTTCTTCAGCATCTCAAATTCCTTCAGCGTCAGCACCACATCCTCTTCCCCTACCTTAACCTTATGCTCTAAAAGGTTGACGGTTAGATTATCCCTTTGAATAACCTGATTAGCGGGCTTAAGCTCCCTACCCTCGCAGCGACGGAGCACGGCCTTAATGCGGGCCACCATTTCCAGCATGCCAAAGGGCTTGGCGATATAATCATCGGCGCCGCAGTCCAGACCCTTGACCTTGTCGAACTCCGTGCCCTTGGCGGTGGCCATGATGACCGGAATGTTTGCGTAGCGGTCATCGCTACGCAAACGACGCAAAACGGTCAGGCCGTCCTCATCCGGCAGCATAATATCTAATAAAATCAGCTTGGGCAGCTCCTTTTCCAGCTCTGCGAAAAGCTCCTTACCGCTGCTACAGCCCTTGGCCTCAAAGCCTACGGACTGTAATGTATAAACCTCTAACTCGCAAATATTTTGTTCATCCTCCACGCAGTAAATCATCTTGCCTACCTCATTTCTATTTTATAGCAAACGTTATGTAAAGTGTTCACCTTTATATTATATATCATAGCTGATTTTTCCTACCTGCGCTGTTAAATTTGCGTAAAAAAGTAATTCTTAGGTCTTTGACAGATATCAAAATATTTAGTACAATAATTATACGTGATGAATAAGGGTGGTTAATATTGTGAAATTCTTTGCTTATCTCAAAAAACTTAATAAACTAGGCGTTGCTATGACGGAATACGCCGTGCTGTTAGCCTTTGTGGCAGCCATCGGCGCTAGCTTTACTTCAGACAGTGGACTTGGTAACAGCATCTCCGGTGCGGTAAATAAGGTGGTTGAGGCCATTACAGGAGTAGAAAGCGATAGTAAAAAAGGCTCTCTAGAGCACTTTATGGATAATATTGCTAATGATCCAGATTTTATGAAGCTTTTATATTCTGCAGTAAATTTTAATTCTTCTCAAGATATCAACAAGTGGAATGCAAATGCACAAGTTTTAATGGGAGATACAGAGCAAGGGTTAGCATCCTTGTTGGGAACAGATCAGTTTACTGCACAATTGAGTAGTAGTACCGTAAAAGATAATCCCGGCATAAAGTTTTTAACAATTACAACTGCAGGTAAATACACCTATAACAATACACCTTCAGAAAAAGTTGCATCGACTGTTTTAGTTTATAAAACAGTTTCTAAAGGCAATTATGAACTTATTGGTACACACCAAGATATGCTTAAGGTTCAAAATTCCAACCAATATTCCGAAAATGGTGTTAAATTTATCTTTAGTGATATAGCGAAACAATATGATAATTATAAATAATATTGTTTCTTTGCTGAAAACAATATATCAATTATAATATTGATCAAAAAAAACGGCTCCCTCTTCTACCTTTAGAAGAGCGAGCCGCTTCTTTTTTGTCTTTTTCCACTATCCTGTAAAATGCGTTAGAAGTGCCAGAAGCCGAGGAACAGAGTAATTTGTGCAGCGCAGGCGTACTTATGGTACGTCAAGCAAGCAAATTGCTCTGTGACGAAGGATAATGGTGCTTATAGCGCATTTTACTCTTGAGAGAATTGGTCTTTACCTACTGCGCACAGGGGGCATACCCAATCCTCGGGAACATCTTCCCAAGCGGTGCCAGCTGCTACGCCGTTATCAGGATCGCCAACCTCGGGATCATATACATAACCGCAAATATTGCAAACCCATTTAGCCATTAGTAACAACTCCTTTCGGAAAATATTATTGTGACACTCTTATTATAGCACAGAATGGGCTAATGCAAACGAAAAAAAAGTGAAAAAAATTCCGCATTTGATAACGCTCTTAAAAACCCAAGCCTCTTACTTCGCAAATTACGATTGGCTACCAAAGCCATAATCTACACATATCCTTACGACTCTTGAGATAGTTCTTTATCCGCACACAATAACAAAAATCCCACTTTTCTACTCTTACAAGCGAGAAAAAGTGGGATTTTTTAGTTGAATTGCTGTCTACTGTACAAAAACAAATATAGTATATTTTTATGGGTAACC
>SFCN01000058.1 GCA_004558595.1 Phascolarctobacterium sp.
ACCAGAGCTTTCTGTCTGTACCTCCACATTAAAGAACTTACCATACTCGTCCATGGCTAAAAGGTCTAGTTGGACAGAGTGAGAAGCCAGCCCGGTAACGGTGTATTCAGTTTTACATCTTGCTACTTTAATTTTATCATTTTCCATAATAGTTCGCAATAGGCTTTCGGCAGCAGGAATATTTAAGTCGAAGGCCTTGCGAAATAAAATAGCATCGAATAAAGTCAGCTTTTTGATCTTTTCACGATAATCAACATTGGTAAATTCATTGGCCATAGCATCAACCTCCTTTGACAGTGGCCTGCTAGCGTTAGTGATATTTTTAGATCAATCTCCATGCCTCGCGGCATGGAGATTTGCTGTTTTATGGCTGCTGATAAATAGCGGGGGAGGTGCCGGCAGCGGTAATGTGGGGCGTGAGCAGCAGCATGACCTCCACCTTGCTCCGCTTTTTCGTACTATTGCTAAAAAGCTTGCCCAGCAGGGGTATATCACCTAAAAAGGGAATCTTTTGCAGCGTCTTTTGCTCCTCCTCAGAAATCAGACCGCCGATAACCAGCGTTTGCCCTGAGTACATCCGCACATGAGTATCCGCTGTGCGGCTAGTGATACGATAATTCTTCAGTTCGCTAATGAGCACTGGGGTGCTGACCTCCGTGTGCACCTTCGCCGTAACCATTTTGCCATCCTGACTGATCAAGGGCAAATACTGCAGCTTAATGCCCGCGTCCAAGTATTCCGTAGCAGTGTAATAGCCGCCGCTATCGTGCTTTTCCGTTTGCACCGGAATATGGTCGCCAATGAAAATATTGGCTTCACGACCTGGAATAGTAATAATATGGGGCTTGGCCAGCACCTTGGCCTTACCCTGACTAATGAGCGCGTTGAGCGTAGCATTAAAGCGGAAGGCATAGCCACGCCAGAATTTAAAATTGCCGCCATAGGTAGCGCTATCGCTGCTCTCCTCGGTACTTTCATCAGTGTCGCTGGTCTCCCGCTGGGGAATAGTGTCCCAGGCCCAGTTAATGCCCAGGCTCTTATTATTCTCTTGGCTCAGGGCAATAATCTTGGCCTCCAGCGTGACCTGCTGGGTAGCGATATCCAGGGACTTAAGCAGCTCCTGTAAGCGCTCATGCTCGGCAGGAGGACCATAAAGAATGAGACTGTTGGTGCTTTTATCCACGCCCAGCTTGCCCGTGAAAAGCTCCTTGAGCGCCGTGGCCAGCTCGCCAGCTTGGGCATAGCTTAAAGGGTATAGCTTTTGCACTGGGGTAAAGGTCGTGAGGGAGTCACCGCTCATAATGACACCAGAGGAGGTCAGAGTGGGAGGTGGGGCCTGGAAAGGATTGCGTGCTGACTCCTGAGCCTGCAAGGGCAGGGAAATAATAAACATGGACAAAAGAAAGCAGAGCTGGCAGAGGCAGCGCGCCAAAAGAAGCTTGGGAAATATTTTCATCATCAGGGACTCCTTTACTTAAAATCGATGCATCGTTTAGATTATATCGCAAGAAAAGTCAAAATACAATAGTCAATTGTGAAATATCAGAAAAATAGGAATAAACTATTGCATTCTGAAAATTGTGTGCTAAAATAGGCTTAAGCAAGGCGCGCACAGCTAATTCAGATAATTTAGTAAAGGAAGATGGCATTATGGAAGTAATGAATAATGGCAAGCTAGCCCAGCAGCTAGTGGAGGAAGCTATTAAGAATAAAGCCAGCGACGTACATGTGGAGCCATTGGCCAAGGAAGTAAGAGTGCGTATGCGCATAGACGGACTATTGCAGGAGCTCTGTCGGCTGCCCTGGAGCAGCTATGCTACCCTTGTGAGCCAGCTGAAGGTCCTTAGCGGCATGGATATCGCCGAAAAAAGAGTGCCCCAGGATGGGCGTTGGCAGCTCAATGTGGAAGGGCGTACCATCGATTTGCGCCTCTCCACACTGCCCACCATAAGGGGCGAAAAGGTAGTAGTGCGTATTCTCGATAGGGAGCAGGGCCTGCGCAGGCTGGAGGATTTGGGTATGAGCACCGCTAATCTGCGCATCTATCGGCAGATGGCCTCGGCAGCCCATGGCCTTCTGCTACTCACCGGCCCCACCGGCAGCGGCAAGACCACCAGCCTTTACGCTACGCTCCAGGAACTGGAGCGTGAGGGCCTGAACCTAGTCACTGTGGAGGATCCCGTGGAGTTTAAGCTGGAGGGCATTAACCAAGTGGCGGTGAACCGCAGGGCCGGGCTGGACTTCGCCACGGGGCTGCGGGCTCTGGTGCGACAGGACCCGGACATCATTATGATAGGCGAAATTCGCGACCAGGAGACCGCAGCCATGGCGGTGCAAGCGGCCCTGACGGGCCACCTAGTCTTCAGCACCCTGCACACCAATAGCGCCGTAGGCGCTGTGGCGCGGCTGCTGGATATGGGCGTGGAGCCCTTTTTGCTGGCAGCCGCGCTGCGCGGTGTGCTGGCCCAGCGTCTGGTGCGTCGTCTGTGTCCCCACTGCGTGGAGAGCTACGGCTCTACGCTGCAGGAGCAGCAGTTTTTAGCTCAAAATAAGCCCCTGCGGCTAGCACGAGGACGGGGCTGCGAGCGCTGCCGTGGCACCGGCTACGCTGGGCGTATGGCAGTGCAGGAGCTCTTACCCGTGGACGAATACATGAGCGGCTTAATCAGCGCCGGCGCCGGCAAGGCAGCGCTCTTAAGTCATGGCGCTAGCCTAGGCTGGCGTAGCCTTTACGCTGACGGCATAGAGAAGGTGCTGGCAGGCAAGACCACGGTCAGCGAGCTCTGGCGGGTGGGCATTTCAGGCGAAGAAATAGCCACCATGGGCCATGGTGGCGGTGAGGGGGTGCGCTATGTGCATTAGTCTTATCCAAGCGGCACGACAAAGGGGAGCTTCGGACTTACACTTAACCAGCGGCGCAGCGCCGATAGTGCGGCTAGCCGGTTGCCTGCTGCCATTGGCCGCGGAGCCTGTCGCGGCCTCGCAGCTGGCGGAATTCGTAGCGCTGCTGCCTGACAGTAGTCGGCAGCAGCTGGAACGTCGAGGCGAGGTGGATTGCGCTTGGAGCTGGGGCGAAGAGCGCTATCGTTTGAACATCTATCGCCAAAAGGGGCAGTACGCCATGGCGGTACGCCTGCTCAATAGCTCCGTGCCCAGCTGTCAGGAGCTGGGGCTGCCCCCAGCCCTGCAGCGAGTTACAGAGCTGGAGCAGGGCTTGGCTTTAATCGTAGGCCCCACCGGAAGCGGTAAAACCACTACGCTGGCGGCCCTAGTACAGCGCATCAACGAGACTCGTGCGGCCCATGTGCTCACCTTAGAGGACCCCATAGAATACGAATATCCCGCTGGTAAAGCTTTGATTCACCAGCGGGAGGTAGGACGGGACACAACTAGCTTCGCACGGGGGTTACGGGCCGCGCTGCGAGAGGATCCGGACGTTATTCTAGTGGGGGAGCTGCGGGACAGCGAGAGCATGGCTATCGCGTTGACCGCGGCGGAGACGGGGCATTTGGTGCTGGCCACACTGCATACGCAGGACGTGGCCAGCAGCGTGAATCGTATCTTGGATGTGCTCAGCCACAACCAGCAGCAGGTACGCAGTCAGCTGGCCGAAAGCCTGGCCGTGGTGGCTAGCCAAAGGCTGCTGCCACGGGCGGACGGGCAGGGGAGGGTAGCGGCCTTTGAGGTTTTGGTGGCTACGGAAGCAGTGCGCCATTTAATTCGCGAGGGGCAGACCCACCAGTTACAGTCCTATTTGCAGACGGGAGCTAAGGCAGGGATGGTCACCATGGAAGAGAGCGTGAAGAACCTGCGGCGAAAAGGTCTGATTAAATGAAATCGCCATTATAATATTTCTTCACGAATCAGCGTGTTCATCATCTTTTGCTTGCCTAAAACCCAGAGCAGGTCGTTTTCTTCGAAGACCAGGGACACATTGGGGTTGGTAATGGTGAAGGCACCTCGTTCAAGGCCGATAACTAGACAGCTCCACTTGTGGCGTAAATCTGCCGCCTTTAAGGAAGTTCCTAGGATGGGCGAGTGCTTGTCGATGGTAATAGCCAAGGAGAGAAATTGCTGCTCAGGAGCATAGGCATGGTCCTCCAGCATGAACTGACGCATGGTCACCGGTCCCCAGAGACGGTGTAGCTCTAAATGACGCTGAATGATGGCTGCGTCCATAATCTTCAGCTGGCTTTCGCTGCCAATGACCAAAAGATTGGCTCCCTTGGTTACGGTAACCTCGCCGCCGGGCATGTCAATGGTAGCTTGGGGTGTACGCATTTGCAGCACGTTGCAGCCGTAGTACTGACGGACGGCTAGCTGCTTCATGGTTTTACCGATAATGGGAGAATTATCGGCTACCTTGTAATAGGCAAGATAAAGCTCTTCGTCGAACCAATGGCCCTGCTGACCTCCTTGAGCTTCACGGTGCTTACGCATATGCTTTTCGTTTAAATTAACTAGGAAGCGGGACTCAATACGCAAATATTCGCCCATGAGCCAGTCGGAGGAAGCGATAAAATAACCCACCAAGGCGATGGCTGCGAAGGCTAAAATGCCGTGGATGCCCACTAAGTCATTAAAGACGAAGTAGAGGGAGAAGGAGGCCAGCAGCACCTTGCCCAAAACGAGAATCATCAAGGGTAGATGGTTGGCACGACGCTTGAACCAGAGGATGGAAAAGAGCTCCGCACTACCGGCTCTATTAACAAGGATGGCTCGCAGCAGGGGAGCCATCACCAGCAGCGTGCCACCGGCAGCGATAAAATTAGCATAGGGCAGCTGCAAATTGTCCCGTAAATAGGGCAATAAATAGAGACTGGAGCCCAGCATAATGGCAAAAAGCAATGTGGCATAAATAACCATGTGCAAGACGTAATCAGTTAAAAGATTACGCCAGTCCTGACTTTTAGTATCTTCAATATTACTATCTGTATAACGGTCCAGCCAGTCCAAGAAACGCTTAGGCAGGAGCTCCGTCAGCTTGTGATAGGCAGGCTCGGCAGCGTTAATAAAAAAGGGTGTGGTAAAGGTAGTGATAACGGAAACAGCCACGATAATGGGATACAAAAAGTCGCTGGTAACGCCTAGATTCATACCCAGCGTGGCCAAAATAAAGGAAAACTCGCCAATTTGCGTCAGGGAAAAGCCGCAGAGCACAGCGGTATGGAGCTTTTGGCCGGCAGCCAAAACACCGCAGGTGGAGAAAAAGAGCTGACCCAAAATAGTAGTGGCTACCAAGGCTGCCACCGGCAGAGCGTAATCTGCTAAAAGGGCAGGATTAACCATCATACCCACGGATACGAAGAAGACAGCTCCGAATAAATCCTTAATGGGGGAAACAAGATGCTCAATATGCTCGGCGTTGGGGGCTTCCGCGATCAAGGAGCCCATAATGAAGGCACCTAAAGCGGAAGAAAAGCCTAAATGGGTCGCTAAAAAGACCATACCTAGGCACAGGCCGATGGAGACCACGACCAAGGTCTCATCCGTCATAAGGTCCTGAGCCTTTTTAAAGAAGGTGGGGATAAGATACATACCGGCTACGAACCACAGCACCAAAAAGAAAATCAGCCTGCCCACGCTGAGGGCCAGCTCAGTTGAGGAAATACCGCTGGTGGCTACGGCGATGGTGGAGAGGATTACCATCATGGCGATACCGACAATATCCTCCACAATCAGCACTCCGAAAACAACCTCGGTAAAGCTCTGGTTACGCAAATTTAAATCATCAAAGGCCTTGATAATAATGGCGGTGGAGCTCATGGAAAGCATGCCTCCTAAAAAGATGCTGTCCATATGGGTCCAGCCTAAAAGCTGACCCACCCCATAGCCCACGAAAAGCATACTCACAATAATGACGGCAGTGGAAACAAAGGCCGTACTACCGACCTTTTTCAGTTTATAAAAGCTAAATTCCAGTCCTAAAGCAAAGAGCAAAAAGATAACGCCGATTTCCGACCAGGCCTGCACATTAACCTTGTCGGCGATGGTGGGGAAAAAGACAAAATTAGGGCCCGTAATAAAGCCGGCGATAATATAGCCTAAAACCAGGGGTTGGTTGATTTTTTTAAATAAAATAGTGGTGATGCCGGCCACTAAAAGAATCATGGCCAGGTCGGTGATAATCGTTGGTAAATGACTCATACAACAGCTCCTTAATCTACAAAAATGCCATAAAAGATAGGCTTACATGCTTTGCCAAAAGCGGGTAACTTGGTGTATAATAATGATATTGTCACCCTTAGCTCTATTATACAATACTTTGACCCTTTTAGACGAGCTTTAGTCGGTGAAAACTAAAAATTAATTGTTTTTTATTATACAGCATATTGGAGGAGTAAGAATGAACGAGCAAAATCCCAATTTAGTATTGATTGATGGCGAGATTATGCCCATGGAAGAGGCCTTTGTGGATGTTAATGACCGTGGTCACAATTTTGGCGACGGCGTTTTCGAGCTGGTGCCCGTGTATAACGGTCGCTGCTTTGCCCTGCTGCCCCTGATGAATAATTTGTTTGATTCCGTTATCGCCGCCAAAATTCCCGGTGTCTACATGATTGAAGAGCTGGTGGAGTTCCACGAGAATTTGATTGCCGCTACCGGCCTAGAGAATTGCGAGATTTATACCCAGGTAACTCGCGGCAGCGCACCCTACGGCTTGGCTTATCCGGAGCCCTCCGTGCCCCGCCTGACCATGTTCGCGGTGCCGGTGGACCGTGCGGAATTGGCCGAAAAGCGTGCTAAGGGCGTGAACGTGATCACCGAAAAGGACGAGCGTTGGTCTCGCTGCGATGTGAATACCCTGAATCGTCTGCCCGAGGTTTTGGCAAAGCAAAAGGCCACCATTAGCCGTGCTTTTGATGCCCTTTTCGTCCGTGACGGCAAGATTACCGAGTCCACGGAAGCAAGCTTCTTCATTTATAAGGATGGCATTCTCTGGACCCATCCGGAAAATAATTTTATTCATAAGAACGTGGTACGCCGCTTACTCATGGAGCGTTTGTCCAAGGATCTGGATTTGCAAATTATCGAGCGTCCCTTTGATAAGGAATTTGCCCTGAAGGCCGATGAAGCCTTCCTCTGCGGTCCTCGCTGCGAGTTTATGCCCGTGACTAAGATTGATCGCGGCTTCGTCAACGGCGGCAAGGTGGGCGAGCTGGTGCCCCAGCTGCAGGCTGCGTACACCGCTTTCGTAGCTAAGGAATGCCCTGAGAAATAGTTTTCAGCTGGAATAGGGAGTGTTAAGGTGGCGTCGACTTTGGCTAAGCAAGGTCAACGCTACTTTTTTGCAAAATCTACCAATTTAGTAGTATTTAGGGATTTACTTTTTTACGCCTAATGATATAATATACTAAACTAGTAGATATTAGTTGGGAGGTCTTGAAAATTTTAGAATTCCAAAAGGTTACCTTGGCCCAAAAGCCATTGTTTGAAAGCTATATCTCTAAAAGTCATCAGCGAGGCAGTGAATGTGCCTTTTCTAATAACTATGTTTGGCGTGACTGCTACCACATTTTCTGGTGCGTAGCCCACGATTTTCTGCTGTACAAGGTTCGCAAAAATAATGTGGACTTTTATCTACAGCCCTTTGGTGGTCGTGATGAGGATTTACCCATGCTCATCGAAGAAATCCGCGAGAGCAATGGCGGGCCCTTTGAGATGCACGGTATTTATGATTTTACGAAGGAACGCTTTGAAAAGGTTATGCCGGGTTTGGAATATGTTGAGGATCGGGATAATTGGGATTATGTGTATCTGCGAGAGAAGCTGGCTACCATGAGCGGCCGCAAGCTCCACGGGCAAAAGAATCACTATAACGCCTTTTGCAAGGCTCATCCGGATTTTACCTATGAGCCCATTACCTTCGCCAATATGCGTGAATGCCTGGAGTTTGGTGAAAAATGGTGTAACGAGCATAAGGTGGAGGACCCGAGCCTGGAGTGCGAGCTATATGCCATCCAGCAGGCCTTTTTGAGCTTTGAGCAGCTGGAGCTGCGTGGCGGTGCCATTCGCTTTGATGGCAAGATTCAAGCCTTTAGCTTTGGCAAGAAAATCAATGAGGATACGGCGGTGCTGCATGTGGAGAAGGCGGACCATAATGTGCGTGGCTTATACACGGCCATGACTAAGGAGTTCGCTGCTCACGCTTGGGATGATGTTATTTACCTAAATCGGGAGGAGGACATGGGTATTCCTGGTCTGCGTAACGCCAAGGAGGCGTTGCATCCTGAGTTCATGGTGAAGAAGTATAACGTCTTTTTTAAATGAGGTGAAGCATGATTTATCGCGTTGTCAACGAGGAACGTATGCCCCAAGTGGCAGAGCTGTGGGATTACTGCTTTGAAAAACGTCAGGAGCCCTTTTTCCAGTATTATTTCCAAGAGTACTGCGGTAAGAACAATATGGTGATTGGCGGCTTCGAAAAGGTGGGGCCTGTGGACGAAAACGGCAAGCAAAGAGAAAAATTACGCACCATGGTGCATGTTAATCCCTATATGCTGCGTATTCGTGGGCAGGAGCGGCTGACGCCTTATTTAGTGGGCGTGGCCACAGCGCCGGAGGCGCGAGGTCAACACGCCTTCGGGCCGCTATTACAGACGAGCTTTGAGGTGCTACGCTCGGAGGGCTTTACCTTCGCTACGTTGATGCCCATTTATGCAGGCATCTATCTGCCCTATGAGTTCGCTTATTGCTATTTTGGCTTGCACTATAAAATGCCGTTGGTGGACTTGGCTCGGGAGCTGGCGGGCGCCGCTGGCAAGGAGTTGGCGGTGGAGCGTGAGCCCCTGAGCAAGGAGCTCTTGGCACCGCTCTACGCCAAACTGACATCACAATATAACGGTGTGCCGGTACGGACGGACTTCCAGTGGCGTAAGCTGCTGACGGTGCATGGCCTGGAGGGCATGCAGTGCGCAGTGGTGTACCGTGAAGGCGAAGCCTGCGGCTATATGTTCTACTATATTAGCGAGGGCTGCTTCACTGTCCATGAGCTTTTGACCGATGGCTATGACGCACGCAATCGTTTGCTCCAGTACGCGGCCATGCACCAAAGCGCGGCGAAGGAGTTTTCTTGGATTGCGCCAGCTTGGGATAAGACTTATCTAGGCTTTGCTGACCAGAGCCTAGCACCGCAGGTGCAGCCCTTTATGATGGCGCGTTGTCTGGACGCGCGTAAGGCTCTCACGGAGCTGGCGGCGCCTCAAGGAGCGGTCTCCGGCGATGTGGTGCTGCTCTTGACGGATAAGGTGATTGATCGGAATAATCATCTGCTGAAGCTCTATGTGGACGCTGGCTCGGTGGAAGTGAAGAGCACTATTGAGCAGGAAGAGGTTATCATGGATATGGGGGCCTTCACCCAGCTTTATTTCGGAGCTTTTACGGCAACGGAGCTGTGGGAGGCCGGGCGTATTCGCATCAAGGCTGGCGCGGAGGAGAAGCTAGCGCTATTGGACAGCCTGTTCCCCAAGCAACGTAATTTTATTAACGAGTATTTTTGAAACGCTGTGCTTTTCGTTTCCTAAAAGCACCTGCAAAGCTACTTTTGTGCAAAACTTCTTGCGCTGGTGGCGACCAAGTTTACGAACAAATTAAATAATTTCTAAGCAAAATCAATCTTCCGACTGCGGTCGGGGGATTTTTTGCGTTTAGGGGGATTGTGCGTTCCTTCAAAATCCGTTAAGCTCAAGCGAAAAGATACTCAAAACGATTGTGCATTAATTATGAAACTATTATTGTGAAAGTTAGCATATAAAACTAAATGTGAATAAAATGTGAATGAATTGTGAATGTAACGTTGAGTGAAATACTAAATGCATAATAACATGTGGACTAGAGTAAATCGAGGCTCAAAACCTATTTAAAAGCGTCTGGAAAGGGTATATAATTATATGAAACTGTTGGTTTTGCGTTATTTCAGAGCACAGCAAACAGACGACGCCGAATTTTTTGAAAAAGAAAACGCGACCCCGTCTCTATGGGTTTATCTGTTAATAAAAGGTGTTGTCTGACCTGTAAATTGTGGACTTATCTACGTTTTAACAGTATGGGCTTTAGGCACACTTCATCGGGTGGAATCGCGGAGAGTGCTAACGCATCCAGCAGTTTTTTGTATCTAGGTGCAGTCATCAAATCAAAAGGTGTAACATTATCGAATATTTCCCTAGCAACACTATTAATGTGACAGGTTATCAAATGTATATCCTTAGGAGAGAGGAAATTAAAGGTGGTACCTTTTGGAAGAATACGCCTAATCAAGGAGTGGTTTTTCTCTATATGTGCTTTTTGCCAGGATGCTAGCGGATCACAATAGAAAATTCTGGTTCTTCGCTTACCATCTGCAGTAAACTCTAGATTGTGGGGACCTTTGAATTCAACACCGTTGTCTGTAAGGATTACAGGAAAAACTTGCTTAAACAATTCAAGGCCAAGGGTTTGGGTTAGGTAATCAAATACTTTATTAACACTTTTCTGAGTGCCATCGTTCATAAGGAAAATAAGCATAAAGTTGTTCTCTCTGAAAATGAATGTAAGCAACACATTTTTACTGCCTCTAGTGCCCTTAACCGTATCTATTTCGACAATAGATACGTCTGGATGAGCAGCTATATAATCCTTGAAATCGTCAATAGTACGGCCTTTACGGCATTGGTACTCCATTGTAGTCCTTACCTTCTTTGTGCGTCGCATTTTGTAAGCAACCTTTTTAGGTAGGTCAATATTACGCACAGACAGAGCTCTTAGATCTATGTAATTATAGATAGTTCGCTCTGTAAAGCGTATGTCAAGGGAGTGAGTAGAGAGGATATGGTTGAGCGATTGGCCGTTCTGAAGTAACGGGGCAATAATATCATTGATTCGTTTAAGCTCCTCAGGGCTGGCATGTGGGCCCATACGGGATTCTCTAAGAGTTTCCAGATAAAGATGGTTGGCTTTGAATGCAGAATAATATGCCTGGACCTTTCTACAACCTTTCTTTTCCTTGCAGGAAGTGCAAACATAAGGCGGTTTCTCTAACCTAGGACAGTGCTCGGAAATATAAAACTCACAAATAGTAGTGCAGTTATATTCAGTGCAGAATTTGCAATTTTGAAAGCAAGTATATTTGGTTTCAGTAGGACAAAGATGCTTATGTAAGCAATTAAAGTATTCAATACAGTCGTTGCTACCAGCTCTAAAGTGGGAAGTAAAGGTTCTACGTTTGAGTACTTCTCTGGCAATGGTAGAAGGTGAACGACGTAATTCTCTAGCAATATAGGAAAAGGAATAGTGCATAGCAATGAGTCGTTCAATTACAGTACGGTCGGTAAGTGAAAGATGAGTCGACATAAAAAACTCCTTTCTGGTCAGACAACTAATAATATTATCTAACAAGAAAAGGAGAATTTGGAGAGTCTTTGAAAAAATAAATGCAAATTTGAAAGCGAAAATGTGGGGGAAATTTTGCATTTAAAATTTCATTTAATGATTGTGAATGTAAAGATGGTGGACAAATTTTGACTATTTATAGGTTTATAATAAATATAGACTTGAATGTAAATGGAATTTGAAGGGAGGTTTTCTTGTGCAATATCTTGCTCATAAAAGCAATGATGGTAGAGAACAGCTTTTGTTAGAGCATCTATTAGGGACGGCAGCTTTAAGCTCTAGATTTGCAGCTGTGCTCGGATTAGAGAATGTAGGTTATTACATAGGGCTTTATCATGATATCGGCAAGTATTCATCAGGCTTTCAAAATAGGATTTTATATGAAGGGGCAAAGGTTGACCATTCTAGTGCTGGGGCAAAGGAAATCATGAGGAGACTACCATTAGGTTCATTTTGTATCGCTGGCCATCATGGTGGTTTAATGAATAAGGGAAGTAAAATTTCCTTGGAGGATGGAACATTATTTAGTCGTTTAGGAAAAGAATTAACTGGTAGATTAGATTATAGTGAGTTTCAAAAAGAACCTAAGCTGGTAATCAGAAGTAGTGATATGCAAGAGCAGGTACAAAGGTTTTGTGGAAATGATGCTTTTAGCACGATGTTTTTGACAAGAATTCTCTTTTCATGTTTGGTGGACGCAGATTTTTTAGATACAGAGAATTTCATGTCTAATGGGTCTGTTTCTAGGGGTGGTTTTGATTCTTTAAAAGTACTATATAAAAGATATATAGACTACATTGAAAAATTTAAACCAGCCAAAAATGAGTTAAATACTAAAAGATGTGAGATACTTGATGAATGCCTAAAAGCAGCAGATGGGAATGAAGGACTATATACTTTGACTGTGCCTACCGGAGGAGGAAAGACCATTGCTTCTTTAGGATTTGCTTTGAAGCATGCTGTTATTCATAGAAAAGCACGACTAATTTATGTTATTCCTTATACATCAATTATTGAACAGACTGCTGATGTGTTTAAGAGTATCGTAGGGACAGAAAATGTTTTAGAACATCACATGAATGTGGACTATGATGGAAATGAGGAATTAACTGAGTATCAAATTGAACGCTATAAGTTGGCCACAGAGAATTGGGAAGCACCGATTATAGTCACCACCAATGTGCAGTTCTTTGAATCCCTTTTCTCCAATAAGGTTAGCCGTAGTCGCAAGCTGC
>SFCN01000059.1 GCA_004558595.1 Phascolarctobacterium sp.
AGCTGCAAAATCTTTTCTTGAAGAAGAGTTCTCCTTGATTACTCTTGCTCTTGATATATCCTTATCAATTGTATACGACAGTGCTGCAATTTTAGCCTTAATTCTTCCAATATATTCTTTATATAATATTCCGTCTTTTGTCATGTTATACTACTTTGATTGAAAAGCAGAATAGTAATGGAAGAGCAGATATTATAGTTGAAAGCGACAATGATATTTATATTTTTGAGTTCAAATTGGATGGTAGTGTTGAAGAGGCACTAAAACAGATTGAAGAGCAGCAGTATGCTTTGCCTTACTTAAACGATCCACGTTCAGTACATAAAATAGGCGTAAATATCTCCAGCGCAACAAGAACTGTGGATAGTTGGTTGTTGGGGTAGGTAGTTCTATAATGTATATCCGCGTAGAGGTATATTCTGCGCGGATTTTTGATGTAAGTATATAAATGGATAGTTATTATAAAATTTGTAAAAAACAAGTGCCTATGATACAATGTTAAGATATAGTGGGATGCTATGTATTCTTGGAGGCTATGAATGAGTTTAGATAAACAGAGCGTGGAGATGCCCCTTGTTGCAGCCATGCTGAACTATAAAAATGAAAATGTATATCCTTTGCACACGCCGGGCCACAAGGGAGGCCGGGGTATGAAACGCTTGCTGCATCAGGAAATGGGTGACAGTGTACTCATGGATGTGTCGCTAATGAGCGAGCTGGATGATATTCACGAGCCGGAAAGCTATATCAAGGAAGGGCAAGCCTTAGCAGCGCGCGCCTATGGTAGCGATGCCTGCTTCTGGTGCGTGAATGGCACTAGTCAGGCCATTCACGCTATGCTGCTGACCGCATTAGCACCGGGTGAAAGGCTACTTTTGCCACGTAATGCCCATCGTAGTGTGGCTGGAGGCCTCATCCTAGGCGGAATTGAAGCGGTGTATTTGCAGCCTGAGTATAGCGAGGAGTTCGGCTTGCAGCTACAGGTTACACCTGCAGCTGTTCAGAAGGCTCTAGCTTTAGATAGCAGCATCAAAGCTGTGCTTTTAACGAGCCCCAACTACTACGGCATAGCGGCGGATGTACAAGCTATCGCTGAAATATGCCATGCTCATGGGGCTGTGCTTTTGGTGGACGAAGCCCATGGTCCTCATTTAGGCTTTAGCCAGGCCTTGCCGCCCTCTGCCTTGCAGAGCGGCGCCGATGCCTGCGCCCAGAGCACCCATAAAATCCTTGGCGCAATGACCCAATGCAGTATGCTGCATATGCAGGGGGCTCGCCTAGATTTACAGCGAGCTGCGGATGTGATGAGCATTCTTACGACCACGAGTCCCAACTATCTTTTGATGGGCAGTCTTGATGCGGCCCGTTCTCAGGTACAGGCTCACGGCAAGGAGATGGCGGAGGCGGCAGTAGCTGCAGCTGGCAAGCTGCGGGCGTTGTGCCGCGCTCATGCAGGTCTCAAGGTGTTGGAGGAAGCAGACTGCGGCGGTCTGCGCTTGGATAGCTCTAAGGTAATGGTGAATTTCGCCAATTGGGGTTACACTGGCGTCGAGGTGGGCGAGGCGCTGCGGCGAGCTAGAGTGGCTGTGGAGCTAGTGGATGCGCAAAATGTACTTTTTTTGGTGACCTACGCAGATGTTACTAAGGATTACGATGAGGCCTTAGCTCGTATAGACGCTGTGCTCAAGGAGCTGGAGCGGCACAAGCGTGAGCCCTTTCAAAGGGCAAGCGTAGGGGCTGTGCCTGTGACGAGCTCGGCAATGAAGCTCAGGGATGTTTTTTATGGGAAGAAGCGTGCTGTGAGCCTAGAGACAGCCGTAGGCTGCGTGTGTGGCGAGCAGGTGAGCTTTTATCCGCCGGGGATTCCTGTGCTTTTGCCGGGAGAGATTATTACCCAGGAAATAGTGGATTATTGCGTAGCGATGAAGCAGCTGGGCTTGCCTGTGAGCGGCCCGGCGGACAGCGAATTGAAGACTATAAGAGTAGTAAGTGAATAGGTTATCGCTCAAAGGTATACCTGTGAAGTGCTACGGTCTGCGCATGCTTGCCTCCGCTACTTCCCAGGTATACGCTTTTCGCTTGTGAAGTAAGTCTATAAGAAATTGAGTAATATATTACGAATTTCATAATATATGAATAAAGAGGAACCTATCATGAACGGTAAATTTATTACATTTGAAGGCGCTGATGGCGGTGGCAAGAGCACGCAGGTACAGCTGGCTGCGACGTGGTTGCGTGAGCGTGGCTATGAGGTGGTGACCACTCGTGAGCCCGGAGGGACTGTTTTGGCAGAAAAGGTGCGTGAGCTGGTGCTGGACCCAGCCTTGCCCTTAAATACCACTTCTCAAACCTTGCTTTATCTAGCAGCGCGTAGTGAGCATGTGGAAAAGGTAATTAAGCCAGCCTTAAATGCAGGGAAAATAGTCCTCTGCGATCGATTTAGCGACTCTACCTTGGTATATCAGGGCTTAGCAGTTGGCAAGGCTTGGGTTGAATTAGAGGGGCTTCTCCGTCTGTGCTGTTTTGCCACAGCTGGCTTGGGACCTGATTTAACCTTGGTTTTGGATGGTCGTCCTGAGGTGCTGGCTCAAAGGCGGGAGCAGCGAGGAGTGACTGATCGTTATGAAGAGCAGGGATTGGATTTTCAGCGTAGGCTGCGCAACGGCTTTTTAACATTGGCTCAGGCAGAGCCTGATAGGGTGAAGGTCCTAAATGCTGAGGGTAGCGTGGAGACAGTGGCGCAGTCTGTGCAAAAAGCTTTAGCAAAGCTCTTGCAAGAGGCAGAATAAATGTGGGATAATATTTTAGGACATGCAAAGCAAAAGGAGTTCTTACAGCGTTATTTAAAGGCGCAGGAACGCCCTCATGCGCTGCTTTTTGTGGGAGCTGAGGGCCTTGGCAAAAAACAGCTTGCTTTGGCTTTTGCCAAAGCGCTCTTGTGCTCTAGCCACACAGGCATCGACCATTGTGAGGCTTGTCGCTTAATGAATCTTGAGGATGGTAATCTAAGCCATCCGGATTTTCTGGTAGTGCAACGAGAGCAGGACGAGAAAACGGGTCGTTATAAGGATATTAGCAAGGAGCAGATTGGCGATTTAATCAGTAAGTCTGCCTTCGCCCCGGTTATGTCGGATACTAAGGTCTGCATTATCGATGATGTGGATAGAATGTCTCTGGTGGCAGCCAATAGTTTCTTAAAGCTGTTGGAGGAGCCTCCTGTGGGCTGGGTAATGGTGCTTTTGGCCACGGATGAGAATAAGCTGCTCTCCACTATAATGTCTAGGGTAGTATGTCTGCGCTTTCAGCCTGTGCCTGTGGAGCAAGTTGCTAGGCTGCTGGAGTCGAGGGGAGTCGAACCGTCGCAGGCTGTAGTTCTAGCTCGCATCAGTGAAGGCTCGGTAGGTGCAGCTCTAAATTTGGCAGAGCAGAATATTTTGGAGCTGCGGCAGCAGGGGGTGGCTTTTTTAGAAGCATTGCCCTTAAGGATGCCCCTAAATTATTTGGCAGGTAGAGCATGGCAGCAAAAGGGCTTTGAACGACCCGAGGCCATATTACTGGTAAGGATGCTCCAGCTTTTGGTGCGTGATTTAATCATGTGCAAGCTGAGTTTGGACAACAAGATTTATAATTGTGATTTGCAAGGAGAGCTACTGGAGCTGGCGAAGAATTGGCAGCTTAGTGCTCTAAAGGCTGCCTTGCGGCATATTCAAGAGGCTTATGCAGCCTTGGAGAACAGCGTGGGCGTGCGCCTAGCGCTGGAGGCCATGGCTTTAAAAATAGATCAAGTATATAAGGAGTGAGAAAAGTGCCGACAGTTGTAGGTATTAGATTTAAAAAGGCCTGTAAGATATATTATTTTGACCCGGCGGAAAGTGGCGTTGCCAAGGGTGATCACGCCATTGTGGAAACTGCTCGCGGTGTGGAGTATGGCGAGGTAGTAATCGGACCGCGTGAGGTGGACGAAAGCAGTATTGTGCCTCCCTTGAAGCCTGTAATGCGCAAGGCTACTGCCGAGGATGATTTAAAGCTGGCGGAAAATAAGATTCGTGAAAAGGAAGCCTTTAATATTTGTCTGCGTAAGATTAAAAATCATGATCTGCCTATGCGACTTATTGACGTAGAGTTTACCTTCGATGTAAACAAGATCATCTTCTACTTCACTGCTGATGGTCGTATTGACTTTCGCGAATTAGTAAAGGACTTGGCTTCGGTTTTCCGTACTCGTATTGAGCTGCGCCAAATTGGCGTGCGTGATGAGGCCAAAATGCTGGGTGGTATTGGCAGCTGCGGTCGTCCTCTGTGCTGCGCTACTTTTTTAGGTGATTTTGAGCCAGTTTCTATCCGTATGGCCAAGGACCAAAATCTGTCCTTGAATCCTACTAAAATTTCCGGTATTTGTGGCCGTCTAATGTGCTGTCTGAAGTACGAAAACCATATGTATTGTAAGGGCTGTGGCAATGGCAATAAACGCGAGCGCGTGGAGATTCCTAAGATGGGCGCTTTGGTTGCTACTCCCTTGGGTGAAGGCAAGGTCGTGGGTATTAACCGTGGCCAGCATACCGCTTCCGTAAAGCTGGCTCCGGACAATATTATCCAAGTAGAATGGGATGAAATTGTGGACGCATCCCAGGCCGACAATGTGTGAAGCCAAGAGCAGTCTGCGCTGTGATTATGTGCCGGGCTGCTGCTATAAAATTTGGCAGGATGCCAAGGAGTTTTGCTTTACCACGGACGCGGTCTTCTTAGGCAATTTTCCCCATGTGGTAAATAAGGCAAAGGTTCTGGAGCTGGGCTGTGGCACGGGGGCGATTAGCATGCTTTTGGAAAGTCGCGGTGCTGCTCAGATTACTGCTGTTGACTGTAATCATCGCATTACGGAGCTGTTGCGGCGCAGTGTAGCTGATAATGGCCTTCTGGAGAAATTCACTGTTATCGATGGTGATATTCGCGATTATAAACAGCTTTTTCAGCCGGAAAGTATGGATTTGGTAGCCGCCAACCCGCCCTATCGCAATAGCGGCAATCAACGTAGTATAGGTACCGCCGCTTGTCATGAGGTTACCTCGACGCTGGAGGATTTCTTTAAGGCTGCAGCCTTTGCAGTACGCTATCGGGGACGCTTTGCATTAGTCCAGCTACCAGAGCGCTTTGCGGAAAGCATGCAGCTGGCCTTTAAGTATGGTCTTCAGCCCAAGCGTTTGCAATGGGTGCATGCAGCCATTGATAAGCCTGCTTGGATTTTCCTCATGGAAATGGTTAAGGGCGGCAGCTATGGTATGGAGGTGTTACCACCCCTAATTATGTATGCTGAGGACGGAGGCTATACGGAGCAAGTAAAGCGTTTCTACGAGTCAAAGCCAGAATAAAAAAAGACCCTGCACCGCTGTGTTTGTGCAGGGCTTTACTCTTTGTGCATATATTATAGCCTTTAAAAAAGCATAGAAATCGCTTTAAATAGGTAAATTTGACGTTTTCTACCTTCTTATGTTAAAATAATAGCATGTTTAAGGAGGAAACTTATGAATAATAAAAGGAACAAGCTACATTTACATTGTCTTATGCTGGTCATGCTAGTCATTGTCATGACTTTTTTTGTGAGCGGTTTTGATATGACTCGTCGTGTCATTGTCGAGGTAGATGGGCAGACCAAGGTGCTGCACACCAATACCAGCAATCCAAAGAAAATTCTTGCAGAGGCAGGGATTATTTTGGAAAATGGAGATGGTTGGCGTCTTAAGGGTGCTAATAAGCAGGTACAGGATGGCAGTGTAATTGAGGTGGTTCGAGGTATACCCTTCGTCGTTATTCGTGGCGAGGAAGCCAAGGAATATAAAAGCGCTAAGGAGACAGTGGGCGCAGCCCTGAATGATATTGGCATTTCCCATCTCAAGGAAAGAGTATATCCTGAGGTGCAGGAGCCGCTGCAGGCCGGGATGAAAATTTATGTGCTGGCTAAGAATGAAGAGCTGGAGTTCAGTGAAGCCAGTGTTGATATTCCTGTGCAATACGAGGAGGACCACAGCATTAATTTTGGCACAGAAAGCATAGCCCATCCAGGCAAAGAGGGTAAGGAGGCCATCGTCTCCAAAAAAGTAAAGCATAAGGATGGTAGTCACTCTGTACATGAATTGACTCGTCATGTGATTCTTGAGCCGGAGACCAAGATTATTCGTAAGGGCATGGCTATGAGCGTTTATACTCCCGAGGGCTATAAGCGTTACACGAAAAAGATTAAGGCTGAGGCTACGGCTTATGTGGCAACAGGTAATCGAACTTCTATAGGTTTAGTTCCTTATGAGGGGATTGTGGCGGTGGACCCGCGTATGATTCCCTATTATACCAAAATGTATATTCCTGGCTATGGCTTTGCTATGGCCGGTGATACCGGTGGTGACATGGCACATCACCGCATTGATTTATTCTATAACGATTATCACAAAGCTATCCAATGGGGTAGAAGGCATGTGGATGTGTATATTCTTGCTGAATGAGGTAAGCGATTGATGTTAAAGGAAGTTTTAGTGGTGGAAGGCAAAATGGATACGGTTGCCATCCGCAGGGCTTTAGAGGCTGATACTATTGAAACAGGTGGCTTTACGCTAGCGCCTTATACATTGCGTCAGATAGAGGCGGCCTACCAAAAGCGTGGAATTATCATTTTAACGGACCCGGATGGGGCCGGAGAGAGAATTCGTCGCTTTTTAACAGAGCGTTTTCCTGAGGCAGGACAAGCATTTATTCCGAAAATCCAGGCTACGGCCAATAATGACGTGGGCGTGGAGCAGGCTCAGCCGGAAGCTATTTTGGCGGCCTTGGCCAAGGTGCGCCACCATGATTATCGTCCTCAAGTAGAATTTACGCATATGGATTTGTTTCGTTATGCTTTAAACGGCAGTCCTCAAGCTGCTGCAAGGCGCGACGCGCTGGGCGCGGAGCTTGGTGTTGGCTACGGCAATGCTAAACGTTTTTTAGAGCGCTTAAATCATTATGGAGTGACGAGGGAAGAGTTTTTAGCAGCGCTAGCTAAGCTGGATAATATAGGAGAGTAAAACGTGGAGAAACCGATTATCGCGTCACCACAGGTGACGCAGCATATCTTAAATCGCTTCAAGCTGCGTGCAGATAAAAAGCTGGGGCAGAATTTCTTGATTGATGAGCAGGTGGTGCGCCAAATTGTGGCAGCGGCCGAGCTAAGCGAGGCGGATACAGTTTTGGAGGTAGGTCCCGGCATTGGCACCTTGACCCAGGGCCTTGCTGAAAGCAAGGCGCAGGTGGTGGCAGTTGAGTTGGACACCAGGCTGTTGCCGGTATTAGCGACTACCTTGGAGGGCTACGATAATGTGCGCGTTGTGCACGGCGATATCCTTAAGGTAGATATTATGGAGGAGGTGGGCGTGCCTAACTTTAAAGTGTGCGCTAATCTGCCCTATTATATTACTACGCCGATTATCTTCGCTTTGCTGGAGAAGCGTTTGCCCATGGAGCGCCTGGTAGCCATGGTGCAAAAGGAAGTAGCCGAGCGCATGGCTGCTCAGCCAGGCGGTAAGGATTATGGCGCATTATCGGTGGCGATTCAGTACTACACGGAACCAGAGATTGCTTTTATCGTGCCGCCCACATCCTTTATCCCGGCACCGGCAGTGGACTCCGCCGTTATCGTGTGTAAGCGTCGCGAAAAGCCTCCTGTGGAGGTGTGCGACGAGGCACTGTTCTTCCGCGTGGTTAAGGCAGCCTTCTCCCTGCGCCGCAAGATGCTCAGCAATTCTCTCAAAAATATGGGCATCAAGTCCGAGCAGGTGGCCAAATGGCTGGAGCTTGCCGGCGTGGACGGCAAGCGTCGGGCAGAAACCCTGAGCTTGGAGGATTTTGCCAAGCTGACTAATAGTTTCGGTGAAGCAGTAAAATAAAACAGAACACTGTGCTCTAATGCTAAACAAAAAGGATAGTATAGATTTGGAAAAGGAGCCGCAAAAAGCTGCGGCTCTTTTTTTACTTGCCAAAAAGCACAAAACATAGTATAGTAAACATATGTTGAGGCTTTAGAAAGAAGGTGTAGCATATGTCTCTAGAACAGATTTTGTTGCTTGCTAGTTTAGGTATCACTTTGACATTGACCTTATTGGTGTTTTTATTATGGCGTAAGCTGGCTAGGATGGTGCAAGCTAAGCCAGAAGAGGCAGTACGTAGGGAATTAGAACAACAGCTCCTGTTGTTAAAGCAGGATTTAGGAATTACTATTCAAGGACTTGGCAACAGTAATGTGCAGACCATTGCCCAATTAAGCGAGCTTCTTAAGGAAAATCAAAAAATGGCCATGGAGGCCCAAAGGCAGCAGCTGGAGCAAATGGAAAAAAGCCTGCGTACCAAGCAGGAAAATATGCTTTTTATCGTGAAGGAGCAGCTGGAGGAGATTCGTGGTACGGTTGATGAAAAGCTACAAACTACCTTGGAAAGGCGTATTTCCGAATCCTTCAAGACTGTGAGCCAACAGCTAGAGCAGGTGTACAAGGGCCTAGGTGAAATGCAAAGCCTAGCCAGTGATGTGGGTGGTTTGAAAAAAATCATGAGCGGGGTTAAAACTCGCGGTAATTTGGGCGAATATCAATTGGCAGGAATATTAGCGGAGATTTTGGCGCCGGAGCAATACGATACTAATGTGGCTACGATTCCCAAAAGCAGTGAGCGAGTGGAGTTCGCTGTGAAGCTACCCCATGAGGATGGCACAGTATATTTGCCCATCGACTCTAAATTTCCGGCTGAAACCTACGCTCAGCTACGGGACGCTCAGGAAAGTGGTGACCGTAAGGCCGTGGAGGCAGCCTATAAAAATTTGGAAAATGTCATTAAAAGTGAAGCCAAGGACATCCGTACGAAATATGTGGCAGTGCCCTATACAACTAATTTCGCCATTATGTTCCTGCCTGCGGAGGGTCTCTATGCTGAGGTTGTGAGTCGTGGTATGGTTGAAGCTTTGCAGCGAGATTATCAAGTAAATGTGGCAGGGCCCAGCACCATGGCAGCGATTTTAAATAGCTTGCAGATGGGCTTTAAAACCTTGGCCATCCAAAAGCAATCCAGTTATGCTTGGCAGGTTTTGGGAGCGGTTAAGACGGAGTTTGAAAAATTTGGTGAGGGCCTCAAAAAAATGCAGACCCATTTGGATTTAACGAGCAAGGATTTAGATGCGCTTATTACCACGCGTTCCAACCAGATGCAGCGTAAGCTACGGGAGGTAGAACGGCTGGACGAGCGAAGGGCAGCTCAGCTTTTGGAGCTCGCGGATAATAAGGAAGTGCATAAACAAGGATAAAAATTTGGGCCAACTCGACAAGAGCTTTGGCCTTAATTTTTTGAAAAAAATAATAGTTAGTCATTGACAACTTAGCAAAAATGGAGTATAGTGTTCTTAAACAGGAACAATAAAGAAGAGCTGAATGAGGGACTATGAATCTTATTGAAGGATTAACCAATTTTAACTTAACAAAGCAGGAAGCTACGCTCTATGTGCTGCTTTTGAAGTCAGGTCAGTTGACCGGCTATGAAGCGGCCAAGCAAACCGGCATCTCCCGCTCCAATACCTACACTGCCTTAGCAGGACTGGTGGAGAAGGGTGCTGCCTATGTGCTGGAGGAGGGCAAGGTTACTCGCTACACTCCCGTGGCAGCGGAGGAATTTTGTCGTAATAAAATCAGCAGGCTGGAAGAGATTAAAGAAGATATTATACAACAGCTGCCGGTTTTCACCAGCGATGTAGAGGGCTATGTTACCATTAAGGGTGAGCAGGAAATCATCAACAAGCTGCGAAATACCGTGCTTCAGGCTAAGGAGCGTATTTATGTGTCGGGTAATCTGCGCTTGCTAGAGCTACTTCGGCAGGAGCTGACCGATGCCATTACACGAGGGCTTAAGGTGGTTATCATTGGTGATAAATCCTTTCAGCTGGCAGGTGCTATTAGCTACGGAACAACGAAGCAAAATGAGCAAATCCGTCTGATTGCAGACTCCCGCACGGTTTTGACCGGGGATTTGGAGGATGCAGAGGATTCCAGCTGCTTGTATTCCTGTAAACGCAATCTCGTTGACTTGTTTAAGGAAGCATTGAAAAACGAGATTGCCCTAATTAAATTAACGGAAAGGTGATATAAATGTCTAAAAAAGTACCCTTTGTTACAAAAGCGCAATTGGAAAAAATCGTAGCCCAATATCCCACTCCCTTCCATCTCTATGATGAGGCTGGCATTCGCCGCACTGCACGTCTGTTGTACAAGGCTTTTGCTTGGAATAAGGGCTTTAAAGAATATTTTGCTGTTAAAGCGACTCCCAATCCTTATCTGCTGCAAATCCTGCGTGAAGAGGGCTGTGGCGCTGACTGCTCTTCCTATACCGAGCTTTTGATGAGCGATGCTGTGGGCTTTAAGGAAAGCGAGATTATGTTCTCCTCCAATGCTACTCCGGCTGAAGACTTTCAATTGGCTCGCAAGCTGAATGTAACTATCAATCTGGATGATATTACTCACATCGACTTTTTGGAGAAGGTGGCTGATATTCCTGAGACCGTAAGCTGCCGCTATAACCCCGGTGGACATTTTGCAATCGCTAACAATATTATGGATAACCCGGGCGACGCTAAATACGGTATGACCCATGAGCAAATCATCGAGGCCTATAAACGTCTCTTGGCTAAGGGCGTAAAGCATTTTGGTATGCATGCTTTCTTGGCTTCTAACACCGTAACCAATGATTACTATCCGGAATTAGCTCGCATCCTCTTCAAGGTGGCTGTGGAGCTGAAGGAAAAGACCGGCGCTCATATTGAGTTCATCAATCTGTCCGGTGGCATTGGTGTAGCATATCGCCCCGAGCAACAGGATAATGACCTGTTAGTTATTGGTGAAGGCGTGCGCAAGGTTTACGAAGAAATTTTGGTACCGGCAGGCATGGGCGATGTGAAGATTTTCACTGAGCTGGGCCGTTTCATGCTGGCTCCCAACGGTGGCCTTGTTACCACCGCTATCCACGAAAAGCACACTTATAAGGAATATATTGGCTGCGATGCCTGTGCCGCTAACCTGATGCGTCCTGCTATTTATGGCGCATATCATCATATCACTGTTATGGGTAAGGAGGACGAGCCCTGCGACTATAAATATGATGTTACCGGTGGCCTGTGCGAGAACAGCGATAAATTTGCCGTGGACAGAATGCTGCCCAAGATTGAAATTGGTGACATGCTCTTTATCCATGATGCCGGTGCACATGGTTATTCCATGGGCTATAACTACAACGGTAAGCTGCGCAGTGCCGAAATCCTGCTGCAGGAGGATGGCAGCGCTAAGCTGATTCGCCGCGCTGAAACCCCTGCTGATTATTTCGCAACCTTCGATTTTAGCCCTGAATTTGGCGCTAAGCTGGCGGAGGAAGCTAAGGTTAAAATGCCTGCTAGCAAATAAAAAACATCTCTTTTACAAAGTATAATATGGCTGAAAAACTACCTAGTGTTTATGCTAGGTAGTTTTTTCTTGTTTTTTACTCAAATGCTTAGCAGTAAAAAAGACTTGACTTGATGTGTACTAAAGGTAGTATACTAAAGCTATAGGAATTGGGCTAGTACAATCAAAGGAGATTTTTTATGAATATTAATGTGCTTGTGGCGGAAGAAAAATATAATAAGCTCATTGCTGCTTTGCGTGCTATGGGCAGAGTAGTGGTGGCCTTTAGTGGTGGTGTGGACTCGACCTTTTTGCTTTATGCAGCGAAGCAGGCGGTGGGTGCGAGGGCTCTTGCGGTGACATCTCGCTCTGGTGTTGTGCCCCGTCGCGATTTGGACGAGGGAGCACTTTTTTGTGAGCGTCAGGGAATAAGGCATGAGTATCTTGATTTTGATGAGCTGGCAGTGCCGGGCTTTGCCGAAAACCCTCCGGATCGTTGCTATATCTGCAAAAAAACACTGTTTACTAAGCTTTTGGTTGTGGCCGCAAGGGAGCAGGCGGTGCTCTGTGAGGGCTCCAATATGGATGATTTGGGAGATTATCGTCCGGGCCTGCGTGCTCTTCAAGAACTGGCAGTGCGTAGCCCCCTAAAGGAAGCAGGACTGACAAAGGCGGAGATTCGCTATTTGTCAAAGAAGTTTGACCTGCCCACTTGGTCCAAGCCTGCCAGCGCTTGTCTTGCCTCGCGTTTTGCTTATGGGGAAATCATCACTGCAGCAAAAATGCAGGCGGTGGATGAGGCGGAGCAGCTGCTGTTTGAGCTGGGCTTTACCCAATTTAGGGTGCGTGTGCATGGCGAGGAAAAGCGAGGACTTTTGGCGAGAATTGAGGTGCTGCAAGAGGAACTGGCTAAGGCCTTGGAGCCAGAGGTACGTCAAGAAATAATCACCAAATTCAAGGCTTTTGGCTTTACCTACATTACTTTGGACTTGCTGGGCTATAGAACGGGTAGCATGAACGAGGTGCTGAAAATTTGAGGATAACTTTTTCTTGACTTAGAGTGAACTCCAAGATATAAGATAATAGTGAAGAAACTGATTGGAGGGATGCTTATGACTATTAAAGAGGCGAGTCAAGTAACAGGTGTG
>SFCN01000128.1 GCA_004558595.1 Phascolarctobacterium sp.
GGAGTCAATTGATATGCGACAAGCGTTTGGGTTTGGAGCATTATCAAAGTCATAAAGGAGGCGTGAGGAGCGATTTTCAGCGCGATTTCGACCGCTTGGTGTTTTCCTCGCCATTTCGCCGTTTGCAAAATAAAACACAGGTGTTTCCTTTGCCCGGCAGCATATTTGTTCACAACCGCTTGACACACTCGCTCGAAGTGTCGTGTGTGGGCAGGTCGCTTGCCGCCGAGGTGGTGTTGATGCTGATGGAGAAATATGCCGGCGATGCTTGTGTGGCGCGTATGGATGCCATTCCCGAGATTGTGGCAGCTGCTTGTTTGGCTCACGATTTGGGCAATCCTCCCTTTGGTCATTCCGGTGAAAAAACTATTGGCGCCTATTTCAGCGAGGGTAAAGGGGAGCAGTTGCGAGCCCATTTCACCGAGCAGCAGTGGGCGGATTTGGTACATTTTGAAGGGAATGCCAATAGCTTTCGCACGCTCGTGCATCAATTCAAGGGGCGCCGTGAGGGCGGTTTTGCGATGACCTACAGCACCTTGGCTTCAATCGTGAAATATCCCTATTGCTCGCTATATGCCGGCGAGAAAGGAAAGTTTGGCTTTTTCACCACGGAGCAACGCGATTTCGAACTCATTGCCCGTAGGTTAGGACTGATAGAATTGGACGAGGGGAAGTTTTGTAGGCATCCCTTGGTGTATTTAGTGGAAGCTGCCGACGACATTTGCTATCAGGTGATGGACATTGAAGACGGTCATAAACTCAAGATTATCGGCACCGAAGAAACCGTGAATTTGCTATTGAGTTATTTCTCCCCCGAGCAGCAAGCTCATAGCCGAGAAGTGATGAGTAATTTGGAAGACCCCAACGAAAAGATTGCTTATCTGCGCTCCGGCGTGGTGGGGCTTTTGGTGCAAGAATGTGCCAAGGCTTTTGTGGCAGGTGAAGACCTGATGCTTGAGGGACGCTATGAGGGATGCTTGATAGAGCATATTTCGCCTCTTCCGGCAGAAGGATATCGGAAATGCAGCGAATTAGCGAAGCGCAAGCTCTACTGCGATGGCTATGTAACGGATGTGGACCTTGCGGGTAATCGCATCATCAATTTGCTGCTTGATAAGCTGATAGATGCTGTGATTTATCCGGAGAGGAATTATTCGCAACTGCTGCTCAACAAATTTCCGGAGCAATACGATGTGAATGCCGGCACACTTTTTGAAAAGATTCAAGCTGTGCTCGACCACATTAGCGCTATGACCGATGTGTATGCGCTGAACCTTTATCGCCAGCTCTGTGGCATTTCTTTGCCAACGGTGTAGGGTGGTACGGCTCTTTCATTTAAAAACGCCTATGCCCGCTTTTGTGGCGTGCAACGAAAATAAAGCCGCCTTCACCAAAAAACAATTACGGCTATAGCTTGCAAGACAGGATTGTGTGTGGCAACGC
>SFCN01000129.1 GCA_004558595.1 Phascolarctobacterium sp.
TATTGCTGTCCGGTAAACAATTCGTTCCCCTTATATTGGTTTGTTTATCAACGTTTTATAGTAATATTTACTAAAGGGGCTTGCCTGTATACTATTCGGGCTGGCAAGCGGCAAAGCCGAGCGCAGCCCGTTTATAACCACATTATTAGTTTTACCGGACAGCAATAACAGCAAAGCAATGATTAAATACAGTTTTAAACAAGGTTGTTTTAAACAACCTTGTTTAAAACGAATAAATTGTGTAAATTTGCATTATCTAACCGTTAATGCAAATTTTTTTATGGCAAATAAATTCGAATCTCCCTTTGTCTTTGGCGTACGTGTAGAAGGCGACACTTTCACCGATCGCCGTGTAGAGACCGACCGTCTTAAAGCCAATTTCACTTACGGAGTGAACACCATACTTATTTCTCCGCGTCGTATGGGTAAGACTTCGCTTGTCGACCGCGTGTGCTCGCTTGTTGGTAGCGATGATATTCGTATTGCGCGTATAGATGCTTTTGGTACACGTTCGGAAGCCGACTTCATAAATGCGTTTGCCACAGCTGTTGTACGTGCTACTTCCTCCAAATGGGAGGAATGGATGGAGAACGCCAAGGTGTTTCTTAGCCGTTTTGTTCCAAAGATTAGTTTCGGTATGGATCCTTACAATGATTTCTCTGTATCGCTTGAGTACAATGCCAGCAACAACACAACCGAGGAGGTGTTGCGTCTGCCGGAGCTGATAGCACAGGAGAAGGGTTATAGAATAGTGGTGTGCATAGACGAGTTCCAGCAAATAGGAGAATACCCCGATTCGCTGACATTCCAGAAAAAGTTGCGTGGCGTATGGCAGTTGCAGTCGCATGTAAGCTATTGCTTGTATGGCAGCAAGAAACACATGATGGAGCGAATGTTCCAAAACAGCAGTTATCCTTTCTATCGCTTTGGCGACTTGTTCTATCTGGGCAAGATAAGCGAGGCCGATTGGACAGAGTTTATATGCCAGCGTTTTGAGGTTACTGGCAAGCATATCCCAGAGCAACTGGCGCAGTCGATATGCCGTGTCACAGACCGCTACTCTTCTTATGTGCAACAGCTCGCATGGCTTGTGTGGCTTCATACTGATGATACAGCGACTGAGACCGACCTGCAGAATGCTATAGACCGACTTCTTGATGCTTGTGAGCCGCTCTTTATACAACAGACAGAAGATATGTCTTCATATCAAATGAACTTCCTTCATGCCATTGCCAATGGCGTTAACACGGGATTCACGCAATCTGCTGTTCTAAAGAAATACCAACTCGGAACTGCTGCCAACATCACCCGACTGAAGAAGTCGCTTACTGAAAAGGATATTATTACAACTGTTGCTCCAAAAACTCTGGCAATAAGCGATCCTATACTACAAATGTGGTTAAAGCGGAGGGTGTGGAGAGAACAATAACGCACACAAAAAGGCATGGCTCAATGAAAGCAATGCCTTTTTGTGTATTACTATCCGACTTGGTGCTGAGTGTGTACATTCTATGATTATACGATTGGACGGCGGACGCAATCTGATTGGACAGCGGACGCAACCCGATTGGACGGCGGACGCAATCTGATTGGACAGCGGACGCAATCCGATTGGACGGCGAACGCAATCTGATTGAACATTCTAACAATCTATAGAGTAAAATTAGTGTTTGTTACAAAATTATTGCTGTCCGGCTAATAATTATTATTGCTGTCCGGTAAAACTGATAATGTGGTCTAAGACGGGCTGAAAGCCCAATAATCACATAGGAGGGTGAGTCAAAACTCAATTAACGCGGGCTGCGCTCGGCTTTGCCGCTTGCCAGAGCAAGAAAGCCCAACATCACATAGCCCAGGGCAGCGCCCTGGGTATAATGGTGTATATAATGAACAATGCGCCCTGCAAGGGCAACACCTTAATAATTAAGCTTTTGCCCTTACAGGGCGAATGGAGATGTTGGGTATAATGTTTACCCAGGGCGCTGCCCTGGGCTATGTGATTGTTGGGCTTTCAGCCCGTTTATAACCACATTATTAG
>SFCN01000060.1 GCA_004558595.1 Phascolarctobacterium sp.
CTAAATCATGCCTGTAAATATGGCCTCCGTATGTAATTGACTTGTCAGTGTTGGTAAAGTAGTACACGCCACCATCTGCGAGCCTTAACTCAAATAGATCACAGCTCACCATGTTTTTGACGGTGTTCAGGTAATTTACCAATTCATTGCTAACCTCTTTCATCGTGCCACCACCATTTTGATTGTTGCCGTGTTTACATTCAAAAATTTTTTGGTGATGCTCAACCCGTCATCGGCAAGCATCACTCGCCAATAATATGTGTAATCAGCCTTGACTACTTCGCTCGTGGGTGTTTTTAGGGTGATATATCCATCAGCAACAGTATACTTGCTTGCATCCTGCTTTACTCCACCCACATACACGGCCACGTTTTCAATGTATTCTGCCGGCTCGACATATTCACCCATTTTGATTACGGCTTGATATTTCCCACTAATAACTTCGGCCAATACTTGCCCCTCGGCTCTGTTGTCCTCGGGGTCGAGCCATAGGAAGGGCTCGTAACTACCTTTAAGCAAGGCAACAAAACCCAAAAGTTCGTTGGCCTCGGCATCAGTGATGGCTGGATAACTTGCTGTGATTGTCCATTCGGGATACAGTTGGGAAGTCATGGTGCGCACCCTTCCGGATGCGCTCTTTTGCACTTCGGTGCTCCATTTCTCCTGTTTCGTGCTGTTCCACGAAAAACGCCTGATGTTGGGGAATTTTTTTACCATGTTCCGGCCTCCGTTCCAAATCTCCGAGTGTTCTCAAATGTTGCCTGTCTTAACACATCCAATGCACCACGGGCCAAGAAATCGCTGAAGCTGGAAGCATCCATGGCCTGCACATTCATGGTAACACTATTGCCTCCCGTCATGGCCACGTTAGCTGTGCCACCATTGTTGCTATAAGCCGCATGGCCAATATACCCTCCTGTGGCAAATCCATCCAGTCTGCCGCTGTTTAGGCCATTGAGGAGCGGTATGCCAATACGGTCAACTGCTGATGCGCTCATGATATATTCACCATTCGACAACATGGCTGGGATGCTATCGCTTGTACCTGTGCCAGGGCCACTAATATAGCCACCACCTGCAGCAAATAGCTTGCCCCTTGCTGTGCCTGCCCAGCTTCCAATGCCTCCTCCTACACCCATCAATGCAGTGAGGATGAGCCACTGGGCGATTAACTGCAATACCTGTTGCAACATTTGATTGCACATTTTGGCCATTGC
Source organism: Phascolarctobacterium sp. (assembly GCA_004558595.1). Taxonomy (GTDB): domain Bacteria; phylum Bacillota; class Negativicutes; order Acidaminococcales; family Acidaminococcaceae; genus Phascolarctobacterium_A. Next base: position 1,218 of record SFCN01000060.1, read on the forward strand.
ATCGCCAAAACTCTTGCCTGCCGCTATGCATCCTGTGAATGCGTCCGCAATACCACTAATGGCCTCACTCCCCAGCTTTTCATAAGTGCCGGCAAGAATGTTGGCTGTCTTGTTTGTGGCCTCCAATGCTTTACCCTCTGCGGCAAATGCTTGCTGTCTTGCGCTGTGCAATATATTCTCGTTTTCAATCTGCTTGGCAATCAAATCGATTCGCTCTTGTGTACCATCCAAAAGTCCTGCGGCCTTCTGTTCTTCCAAAATGGTTTTTTGGGCATTGAGGTTGGCGATTAACGCTTCATGGTCGGCGTTTTCTCTTGCAACCTTTTCGGCCAATGCTGATGCCTCGGCCATGTACTGTGCCTGCTTTAGCTCGGAACCGCTCAATGATGCTTGGTTAGCCTTTTGCTCACTCTTCAATCGTTCATCGGTTATACGGCGCATCTCGGCATTATATTGGCGTGTCGCATTAAATTCATTCTGCAGGTCGCGCAATCTATCATCATACGGCTTTGTTTTATCTGAATAGCTAGGGGCCTTTACGCTCCCTGCTTTTGGTTTTTCGGGCATAAACAACGGCCGCTGTGCCTTCGGGATGCCTACATTGCTTTCGCCATCCTTGTTATCATCATCAGTGTTTGCCATCGACATTTGCCAGTATGGGTCGTTCATCACATTGGCCTTGACGCGAAATACCTCTTGGAACCAGCCAATCGCTTCACGGGCCCATGAGCGAATCGATTCAATTGCGCTATCCAGCATGCCATTAAATGCGCTTAGCCACTCGGGGCAATAATCGCCAATCTGCTCAAACAACCAGCCAACGGCTTCGACTCCGCCCTTGGCCATCCACAAATACGCTTCGGCTATTGCATCCAATCCCCCGATGATTATTGTCGCTATGGCCTGCATCCCTGCGTTGAACGCTTCACAAATCTCATCCCAGTACACAATCACTGCGGCAATGGCAGCACCTATGCCAGCAAATGCGGCAACCACGGATGCGCTTACCCCTACGAGGGCCGTAAATGCCCCTAGGGCTGTCGAAATTGCTCCATACAACACAACACCCATGGCACCAGCTAAAGCACCAACAGCGGCCACCACAGACGCTGGTACACAGTCCTTGATAACCTCGGTAAATGTCTTGCCCTCGTCTGTCGCATCTTGCATCTTTTGTTGAAAATCCCCTAGCGCATCAGATATATTTTTCAGTATGCCCTTGATGTCGAATGCCTTAATCATGTATTCGCCCACTGTGGCGGCTGTATTGCCTGCAGTCTCCTCAATATTGGCCATCAGGCCTGCCACCTCGGTGGATGTCTTTTGCATCATGCCTCCGAACTTGGCGTTCATGCCTGCCACGATAATTTCCACTGCGGCCGCGCTATCAATGGCCCCTCTTTCGGTGAGGTCTTTTATTTCCATGATGGTTTTGCCGCTGGCATCTGCGAGCATCTGCCATGCATTGATGCCGGCGTTAGTCAATTGCATCATGTCTTGCGTTTTCAATGTGCCACTTGTCCGCATCTGGCCCATGGCATAGGCAATCTGCCCAACGCCTGCACTGCCTTTGCCCAAACCTGCGGCCGCATCACCCAACGATGTGAGCATCGGGATTATTTCCTGTGCTTGAAAACCAAACGCCATTAACTGCTGGCCTGCTTGTACTACTCCAGGCACATCAAACGGGGTGGATGCCGCAAACTGTTTTAAATCCGCAAGCATCTTTTTGCCAGCGTCTGCGCTGTTGAGCATGGTGGTAAAAGCAATCTCGTATTGCTTCATTTGGGCGGCACTCTGGATGCAGGTAATGCCTAGCTGTGCAATCTCGGACGCAAATCCTGCTATTTTCTGACCAATAGCAGACGCGGCGAATAATTGCGCTGCCTTGCCTACCTTTTCGAGCCCATTGCCCATGCTGTCAATTTTTTTCTTTGCTTTGTTGGCCTCACTCCCTGCGCTTTCAGCCTCTTGGCCTACATTGTCCAATTCCTTTGCCGCGTCCTTGGCCTCTGCGGTAACATCCTCAAGGGCCTTGCCAAAATTCTGCATCGCTTTTATCGCTTGGTCGGCCTTGGCTTGTATCTCAACACTAACCTTTTTCACGCTCTGCCTCCTCTCTCTGCGCCGCGAACTCTGCGAAAAATGCCTCGGCATCCTTCGCCCTGCTCACTCCAGTATTTTTGGTAAATGGCCTCATAAGCTCACTAGGTGATACGGGGTGTTTTATGCTTACATTCATAATGTTGGCGGTCCAATATGCCATCACCCACTTATCGGCCATGGCTTTTTGATTGTATCCATCCACCATTTCGTTGAAGTCCATGACCGATAACTCGTCGAACTCCCATGGCTTTAGGCCTAAAACCCCATACGCCACCAGCTTTGCCTTGGCCATCCACTGCACAAAACTAATTACGGGCGCATCCTTGCCCTCAATCAGTTTTTTTCAGCGTCCCCCGTCAATTCTTCGGGGAAAATTTGATAATACAACGCATCACCCAAAACGCCACTGCCGACCAGGGCCTTTAATACATCTTGATAAATCTCGGCCAATGCTGTGCCGCTGTCGATGGCCTTTTGGATGGCGTCCTCGTAATATTGCTCACTCTTCAGCCCATTGTGGCTAAAACCCACCTGCATCAATACAACCAAATTGGTAATATTAAGGCCCGACATTTCTTGTGCTACTTCGCTGATGGGCTTGTGTAACATTCCTTCAATTCGTCTGATCCGACCGATATTAAACCAAATCTGCTGGCCCATGCCAGCCCACGGGGTGTCTATTTTCTTCATGTTTTACCTCCACAATTAAATAAAAAAGGCCGTCATTTCTGACAGCCTCTAGCCTTATAAGGAAGGCTGGGTGACTTCGGACAATGCTCCATCGCCACTGATGGTGCCACTAATGGTCGCAACATCATCATGCGGAGCGCTTACACTGCAATCAGTGATGCTACCCCAGCCAGTTATGTAACTCTTGTCCGGATATTCAAATTTTAGGTGTACCTGCTTGCCATCCAAGAATGCCTGCTCCAAAAATTTAGCACCTGCATCACCTGCCAAATAAACGGCCTCAAGTTCAATGCTCCATGAACGTAAGCCCGGCAAGGTGTTTTTCCAACCGCCACTTGTTTTGTGGCTTGCATCAATTTCCTCGGCCTGACGCTTTAAATCGGTGCTACGCAGGCCGCCAATTAAAGTCCAGGTTGCCGCTTCTTCGCTGGTGCCTGTATTGACATAAAGCAAATAATTTGCACCCTTGGTACCGGTGCTGGCACCGCTTGTACGGGTCGGATAACTTTGCGCCATATCCTGCTACCTCCTATACGTAATATTCTGCCTCTACCTCAATTAGCATGGCCATGGCTTTGTTGTTGCCCCTCGGTGCTCCGTATATAATGCTATTTACATCGCATCTAAGGCATGTGCCATCTAAATCAGAATTATTGAGCGCGCTAAACAGGGTATCGCCAATATCCTCAATCTGCGCACTCGCTCCCATGTCCACGACATAGACTGTGAATGTCGCAGTTGCTAATATCAAATCCCTTGCCTGTTGGTCAAATAATACTCGGTCACAGCTTACCGTGCCTTGGATGTCCTTTGATACATTAGAGCCCGTAATGTTCACCGACCATGGAACGCTCGGCACTGCATCCTCGACTATTTGTAACAACGCATTGATAACCTCTGTCCGCTTGCTCATGCTCTTAACTCCTATAAATGGGAATGGATGCAACCCCTTTTCGCTTGCCGCCGTTAAAATCGCTGGCGGTCATTGTGTTGCTAAGGGTGTTCAGCTCCTTCTTGTAAAAATCGGCCTTTTGTGCATACACATCAGTACCACGATTGCCATCCATGTTGGCCATCACATCAGTGCCAACACTGGCTACAGCCCTTGTATAACATGCATACACAATCGCCAACCGCTTCACCATATAACCAATGATAATTTCGGTCTCGGCCACTCCACGCCTTGCGGCCATGTCCACGATAAAATTGTTTGCATTATCAACATCGCCCTGCGTGATTTTTAGGATGTCATCTTGCACATCCTCCAAAATGATAATTTCCATGTTAGCCCTCTAAAATCTCACTCAATTTTTGCTCAAATCTGCTAATGATTTTCGGTGCCATGGCATCTATGGCATTGTACAAAAATGGGTCGGCCTTGATGCCGGGGTGTCTTGCCCTTGTGGAAAATACAAATCCCTGCCCCGTGGCCCATCTCAACACTAATTTGTTGCGCGGCACAATGTCATGGGCTTTTGTGCCTTCATGCAGATATACACTATACGGGACGCTTTCCGAAAGGGAAATAGTTGCCCGTGTGTCCTCCACATCTGTTGCGATGCCCTGCCTCTCCATGACGCCTGTTCGGGTAACATAATTGTGATGCGAGGACGCATATTCCCTCACATCACGGGCAGCCATTTTCAACTGCTGACGCACCATCTTTTTTGTTGCTTCGGGCTTCGCTTCAAACGCCTTGACCAGTGCATCAAAATCATGCGTCAGCGTGATGACCTTCATTAGCCAGTTACCTTGTGTACGTAAATGGCACCTTTTTTGTTATTCAGCACGAATGCGTCATAACGCACACGGCCTTCAATCAGCCAACCATTGATGCCGGGCGGATTGTCATGGATTTTGTATTCGGCTAACTTAACAGGGGAACAGCACGCAATGGGATTGGTGATGATGAATTTTACACCCTCGGTCAAATATGCGGTAGGAACTACCACGATGGGCACGCCATCCACCATGCCAAGCTGGCCTTTGATTAAGGTGTCTTGTGCCAAATCGGATGCCTGAATAAAGGACGGGTCCAATTTCAAGAACTTGTAATATTCGGGTGCTACATAAGCAATACGGCCACCCAGCGGGGCTTTTTCATCGGTCAGCTTGCTGGTGCCTTCCAAAAATGCCTCGTATGCGTTGGCTTTAGTGATTGCTCCAGTGCCGCTATTCTTTGCTCCTGCGGCAATGACGCCAAGGCGGTAAATGTCCACTTCGGGGATGACTACCTCGTCAAGCTGGCGGCTCAATGCTTTGCCTGCATCCTTCAGCATGCCGGTATCTTGATAGTTGCCCTTGTCGATGGTCATGGTGAAGGAGCGGTCCTTGGTCAAGGTAAGTTCCTGCACGGTATCCTGCAATTCGGTAGGAGTACCATAACGATTATCGCCGCTTTGGGTGTAATCATTCATGCCAACGGTGGGCAGGGAGTAAACTTTTACGGTCTTTACACCAACGAAGTCATAATCGTTGTTAACAGCAGGACCGGTAACTGCGGCTAATTTGAAACGCTCGTCAATAGCGTTAGCATACTTCTCAGCGTAATTGATTGCCATTGTTTATACCTCCTAATTTTTAAACCCTGCGAGGAACGGGTCATCATTTCCACCTCCACCACCAGTGGAACCGCTGCCACCTGCATTGTTGGCTTTAACAGCCCAGGTGTTATCCTTCAACCAACCTTTTACGCCATCCTCAAGGCTAATTTCCTTGCCCTCGGCATCCTTATAAACAAGGCTTTCGTCATCCTTGATGACGATGCTGTCCTGCAATAATTTTGCCATTTGGGTAGGTGATGCCGCGTTGCCCTTGGTCAATAACTCCACGGCTTTTTGCACCTTCATGCCGTTAAGCCGTTTTGCTTTTTCCTCGGTAGCTGTCTTGGTCATCTCGGTAAGCTGTTGGGTAACTGTTTCCACTTGTTTGGTCAAGGTAGAAATCTGCTTGGCCACCTCGTCAGGTTTCTTGCCGCCCTGTGCAAAAGTGTCTAGGGTGCTTTTCAGCTCTTTGGCCTTCTCGATGCTCTTGTCATCATCGGCAACGCCAATGGCCTCCAGTACATCCTTTAATTTTTTGCCGCTCTGCTCTCCTGCTTCACGGTGGCGCTTTGCCTCATTATTCAGCTTGTTTACCTCGGTCTTGATTGCCGTGATTAACTCTGCGCCATTTTCCACTTTTTCGAGTGCGGTGTAAACTTCTTTTAAATCCATGTCTTTTAATACCTCCGTATTATGGGCCTCTGCCCTTATCCTTTGCCCCTCCAGGCATATAAAAAAGCAGACTTCGAGCGTTAACTCAAAATCTGCTTATTTTAACAATCATTCAGTTTTGATAAATCTTTTTTACATCCTTTGCCTGTGGCCTCTTGGATTGAATTATCGCAATAATTCTAGCATAGGCAACAAGATTTTGCAACATTTTTCACGCTAAACTATTTATTCGTGTATCCGGCGTTTTCAATCCTGCCCACCCATGTATAATGCCTTGCCAGTTTTCCCCATTCTCCCATTCTGCCATGCCTCTAACGCCAAGCACTTGCATCCTGCGTACCTCGGGCAAACTTTTCAGCCATTTGTCCCCTGCTTTTTTGACCTGCTCACGCTTTTTGGCCATATCAGCCTCGCCCTCATATAATTCCACGTACCTGCATAAGCAATGAGGATGTACGGGGATGGCTGGTATTTTATTCTTGGGAAATATCCCTGCCCCTAGGCCGAACATGTCTGCTTTGGCAAGCATATCGCAAATGTCAAAAAATGGGTGACGTGTGGACAGCTTAAACTGCACCGCCACCACGTCATCGTCTGCCTGTACCTGTGCCCAAAATCCATCGGACCACGCTCGCGCCATTTCTGTTCGGGCAATCCTTTCGGCCACATAACGGGCTTTTTCTTCCATGGCCACCCTGCAGGCTTTTTCTATTTGTTCTTCGGTACCATTCTGCACGCTGTCCAAAAACTCTGTGTAGGCGCTCTTTAGGGCCTTGTTGGGTGCTCCACGCTTGGCCATCCTTGCAATATTATTAAGGGCTTTTTCTTGTGCCCTTACGGCCTTCTTATCGCCCCCTGTAGCCCTTCTAACCGCTTGTAGGTATGCTGGTATATCCTGCTTGCGTAAAATGTCTCTATCGGCCTCGTAGCCCTCATAAAGTGCCCTTGCCGCATCTGTCCACGCCCTATTTTTGCGCATCTGCTCTTGCAGGGTGTCGATAATATTGTTTCGCATGCTCTGGCTGGCCCCGTGAAGCTTCTCGGATAACTTCATGCCGCTTGCATCCCATTTGTCGGCCAACCTTGTACGCCAATTATTCAATGTGCCCTCGCTCAATACCTCAGGAACGATGCCATACCCATACGCCGCCGCCTCCACAAGGGCATCCTGCAAATTAGGCAACGTAAAAAGGCTTGGATGCTCTTTGGCTAATCTTGATACGGCCGCATCTACCTTGTACCCATCCTGCAAAAGCTGATAAAGCCTGTCGATGGCCTTCTTTGCTTCTGCCTGCCATTCGCTATTGAATGATGCTATTATTCGGCTCAGTGCCTTGCTGTCCCTCTTGACCGCCATCGTTACCACCCACATTCATTAGGTCGAGTTTTTCTTCTTTTTGCTTTTGCTCATATGCCTTTACAATCTTGTCGAATTCATCGTCAGGGAGTTCGGGCAAATATGCTGTGAGCACTCTCTTGAACACTTGCATATTGAACTCGTCACCGAAATTTAGGCCCTTGGCCACTTCTGCATTGGCCAACTCCTGCTCTACCTCGGAAATTTTGAAGTCGCTCGGATAGCTCACCTTGTATTCAAGGTCAGCGCCCACCCAAACAGCAAACAATCTTGCCACCTGTTTTTCGGCGCCCTCCACCATGTCGGCAAAATCGCTCAAAATCTGGTTCGTTGCCTCATAGTCCCATGCTTTTGCCTCTCCGCTTTGCTGGCTTCTAACGCCTGTCACATTGACCACAACAGCCATGCGGTATATCTCTTGTTGCAGTGCGGAAATTTGGCTGATTAGGATGTTGGCCGGCTCTGATGAAGGCGCAATGAATGACGGTGCGTGTGTGCTATCTGCTGGATAACTTAATGCATTGTTCGTGCCAATCTCAATAGCTTCTTCGTCATTGCTGGGGTATGTCAATACGCTAAATGTCTGGTTGACCAAAATATCGCTAAGCCATGAGCTCATGTTATAAATGGCCAGGTTCGTCCTTGCAATGCTCTCGAACTCGCTCGGTGGGAAGGCATCATTGCTCCGATGCTCTTTGCTGAATAACCTTGCCACGGGGACGCATCCCAAATCCCATGTGCCCCTTGTTTCTCCCTTGGATGTTTTCAATTCCCAGCCATCGGCTGTAAGTGTGCGCTTGGCTGGCTCGTATTTGTTATCTGGGTCGGGCTCACTAAATACAAACTTCGTGATCCGACCGAATTTGTCCAATTTTACTTCCACAACGCTGGATGCATCCACAACGAATGCGTATGGCAAATTGTTTCGATTGGCCTCCACGTCTGCAAGGCTGTTTATTTTTATCTCCTCGGCTCTATCCATGACAATGTAAGCAACGCCATTCAATTTTGCCACATAAGCGGCCTTTTTCATGAGCTTGTCGATACTTGTGCCTAAAAAGTCAACATCCTTGGCGAAAATTTCCCATGCTCCTGATGCCGCACCCTTGTAATCACGCACAGCCATGGTCTTGAATATCGGCGATACATGTGCATCTACACACGGCTTTGTGTAGTTCAAATAATGGGCCAATGTCTTGCGCATCTGGTATTTTTCGTTTGACTCCCTTGGATGCTGGACTAGGTAACCGCCATCCCTAAACCCACCATCGCCATTGTAGGCCGCGTTCAAAAGCTTGTATAAATCTACGTTTTTGTTCTTCATTTTGCTACCTCCTAATAATTCACCCTAGTCGGCGTTGGCTTGCTCGCCTCTGTGATTTTCTCGCAAATTCCTGTAAGCATATCCGGGGCATCATCATGCAAATTCTTGCCCTCTTTTTGGTACTTGGATAACGCCTCGTACAGCTCTGGCCACTTGTTTTCCCAACCTTCGGGAAATAATACATGCTCGGCCACCCATGTCGCATTGCTCAAAATCCTTGCAACCTTGTTTTTATGCTGGGTAAACCAATGTATTGATGTATAATTGCTCTTGTGCTTCTCTTTTAGCAACCTCTGTACATTACGGGCAAATCCCCTGCCACCGTTGTTGCTCTCTATATCTGCCACATTGACCTTGTTACGGTACAACATCGCCGCCACTGCTGGCTCGGTTATTTCCATAGCATCCTTGGTATAAATGGCGTCAAGAATATATGCATCGCCCATAAAATCAATGCCATACACAGCACTTGCCAAATAATCCGCTCCGGTATCTGCGGTATCTGTATACGAACAAATCTTTTTGAATTTTGGCGGGCGTGAATATGTCTTGAACCTCGGATACAGTCTGCCCTTAATGTCGATTGGCTCCTGTTGGTAATTCGCCGACCAAATATCATAGCCCATGGCTTTTTTCTTTTTTTCACAGCTATATGCTGACAAAATTTCATCGCACAACATGCTCCCATCTTCTTGTATCGCCTTCATGTTGATGTGCACAACATCACTTCCAAAATGTTCAAGGGCCCTGCCTGCCAAATCATCGCTGGCCCATCTTGTCATGACGATGATTATTTTCCCGCCCTGCTCTAAACGGGATAGCATGGTATTAACAAACCACCCCCAGTGTTTTTCCTTCACATTGGCGTTGTATGCCTCCTCGGCATTCTTGATAACATCATCAATGATGAGCAAATCACAGCCAAAACCTGTTGCCGTGCCTGTTGGTGATGTTGCAAGGTAATTGTTGTAACCTCCGACCAATCCCCATAAATTGGCCGCTCCATCACCAGGCTTGATGGCTATATCGGGAAATACATCATTGTACACAGGCCTGTATAAATCGCCCTTTTCCTCACTGATGGCATCTCGCACCGTCTTGGCGAACACCTTAGATAACGTCTCGTTATAACTGCCCGTCATAACCTTAAGATGCTTGTTCCTGCCCAATGACCACTCCACAAGCATTTGCAGGGTGCGGCTTTTCCCATGACGCGGAGGAAGGTCGATAATAAGCACATCATGTTCCTTGCTCTCTATAAAATCCTGCAATGTGTCGCACATGTCCTGAAGGTACTTCCTATCCTCTTTGTAAAAATCCGGGGCCATCAAATGACAGAAATCAAAAAATCGCCTCTTGGCAAGTTCTACCCTTGCACAAAAAGCGATTGCTCTTTTATCCCTCGGCATTATCCTTTGCCCCTTCCAATTTGGCCAACGCCCTCAATTCATTTTCGGTCAATCCTGCGTATGGGTTTTTTACTTCTCCCTGTAACTTCACTTCCTGCTGGTCACTCTGTCCAAGGTAATTTTTGCCCAAAAAGATTGCCATTGCTGGGGAACTATCGGCAAGTCTCCACTGTTTTCGCCTTAATGATAGCTTGCCGTGACCCCTTTTTTCTCTGAATACTTCGGAAAAACTTTTCCCGTATGTTTCCCTGCACCATGCTTGCAACGTCTTGTCGGTAACCCCCAGCTCATCGCATATCTCCTGTAGGGTACATTGCAAATGGCACATAAGCTCGAACTTCTCTATGGATATTGTCTTTTTCGGTCTCGCCATTATCTCACTCCCTCTTTTTCCACTTGTCGATACGGTCAATCCGCTCACGCAAAATAGCCGTTTTAATCTCTCTGACTTCTTC
>SFCN01000061.1 GCA_004558595.1 Phascolarctobacterium sp.
CTCATTAAAAAGACCATCTTCTCCTGCTCCAGCGATGATGCACGTCCCCTCTTTACAGGTATTTTAGTGGAAGCTAAGGACGATAAGCTAACCTTTGTAGGTACTAATACCCACCGCTTGGCTGTGAAGTTCCTGCCCCAGCCCACTGAAGAGCCTCTCAATATGATTATTCCCTCCAAGGTTTTAAACGAAATTTCCCGTAATTTAACCAGCGATATGCCTCAAGAGGTTAAAATTTCCCTCCTCAATAACCAAATTATGGTCGTTATTGATGACGTTACCATTGTTTCCCGCTTAATCGAGGGCAAATTCCCTGATTATAACAAGGTTATTCCTGCGAAATTCGCCGTTAAATGCCAGGTAAACGCCAAAAGCCTGGCTAGTGCTGTGGAACGTGTAGCTCTTTTCTCCACCGAGGGTGACTACAGCACTGTCAAAATGATTATCGGTCAAGGGGAAATGACGCTGACCTCCAGCAGTCCCGACGTGGGCACCGGCAAGGAGGTACTGCCCTGCACCACTGAAGGCGATTCTCTAAATGTAGCCTTCAACGCTAAGTATATTCTTGATATTTTAAAGAATGTGGACGCTGAGGAGGTTCTGCTTTCCATGAACACCTCTCTGAGCCCCGTCTGCATCACTGCTCCGGAGGAGGATAATTATATTTACATCGTTACTCCGGTCCGGGTAGTCTTCTAAGAGGTGCCAGCATGCAAAAGGAAAATATCGCTATTACAACAGAATGCATCACCATGGATAAGCTTTTGAAATTCTCCGGTGTTGCTGACACCGGTGGCCAAGCCTTTCTCATGGTGGAGGACGGTATTGTTAAGCTCAACGGCAAGCTGGTAACGGAAAAACGCAAAAAGGTTTTCCCCGGGGATGTGGTCAATATTGATGACCAAATTGAGCTTACAGTAAGCAAAGAAGAAGTATGAAAATTTCCCATCTTTACGCGGTGAACTTCCGCAATTATGAGCAGTGCCATTTGGAGCTTGCTTCCATGATCAATGTGTTTTATGGCAAAAATGCTCAGGGGAAGACCAATCTATTGGAGGCTATTTTTTACGGTGCCTTCGGTCTTTCCCACCGCACCTCCGCCGAGGAGGATTTGCTGAAGCTGGGCTCCGAGTCCATGGCTGTGGGCATTGATTTTGCCAGCTTTAGCGGTGAGCATCAGGTCAAGCTGAAGAAGTTTCGCCAACAACAGAAATGGAAAAAGGAAATTTGGCTGGATGGAGCCAAGGTACGACCGAAGGAGCATTATGGTGCCCTAAATACGGTAATGTTCTCCCCTGAGGACCTACAGCTGGTGAAGGGGGAGCCAGCCCTACGCCGTCGCTTTTTTGATATGCAGATTTCTCAGACGGACCCCGTATACTATGATTTATTGGTCAAGTATAATCGTGTTCTTCTACAGCGAAACCGCCTTTTGAAGGAGCTGCGGGATGAGGGTGGTAGCGAGGCCATCCTGGAGCCTTGGAATCAGGAGTTTCTTAGGCTAGCTGCCGCTATTACCAAAAAGCGTTTGGCTGCCTTGGGCAAGCTGGAGAGCATCGCTAGCGAAATATATGCTTCTATTACCAGCAATCAGGAGGAGCTCAAGGTACGTTACGAGCTGAAGGCTAATAATGGTGAGCTGCTTTATCCCACTGCTGGTGCAGACCTGAGTGAAGATTTTTATAGGAGTCTGCTTATTGCAAGGCAGCGTATCGATATTTTGCGTGGTAATACGGGTATTGGTCCCCATCGTGATGATTTACAGCTTTTGCTCAATGGTCTTTCCCTCCGCTCCTTTGGCTCCCAGGGCCAACAGCGTAGTGGAGCTTTAGCCCTAAAGCTGTCCCAGCTGGAGTATGTCCACAGGGAGATCGGGGAATTTCCGGTGCTGCTCTTGGACGATGTGATGAGCGAGCTGGACGATAGTCGGCGAGCTCAGCTGTTACTCTTTATCGATGGTCGGGTGCAGACCTTTATTACGGTGAATGATCGGGAGCTTATTCCTGATTTGGCTGGTAATGCTTATTTTCGCATAGAAAATGGCTCCATTAACGAGGCTTAATTATGTATGAGGATAAATTAGCCAGTACCGATGCTATTATTAAGCATTTATTCGACCCACGTTATCAGAATAAATATATTCCCCTCCAGGGGAAGTATCTCTATTTGCAGCATTATTTGGAGCTCAACTGGTCCAATATTTGTGGCGTAAATTTAGCCAAACGCTGCTGTGTGGAAAAAATTATGGGCAACGAGCTGCACATACGCACAGCTAACTCCATACTTGCCAATGAGCTCTATATGATGCAGTCCTTGTTTTTACAAAAAATTAATGCCTATCTTTTAGGCTGCTTGATCATCAAAAAGCTCTATTTTCACACGGGTAGCTTTTATGCTAGACAGGCCCGCAAAGCTGTGCCGGCTGAGCCCCTCTGGCAGCCGCCGGAATACACCACCTGCCCTAAATGCGGTGCTCGCATGGAAAAGGGACTAAATATGTGCAGCGTGTGCGAGCGTCAGGAGCGGGAGCAGCTACGCCATAATTTGGCGGAGCTCCTGCGGATTCAGCCTTGGTTAACCTATGAAGATTGTAAAGCTTACTATAAATGTGATAAAATAGTCTTTACGGCTGTAAAGGACAGCCTAAAAAATTATTATTTTGAACGAGTGCGACTGGGCTTCGCTGATAAAAAGGAATGCCTTTTGGCTGCCCTTTTCCTAATGGAAAAGCAGCCCCAGGATATGACGCCTAGTATGTGTGAAAATGCTTTAGCTTATTTGCGGAGGGATCAAAGTGTACTTGCATTTGGGAGCCGACTGTATGGTAAAAAATAGTGAGATTATCGCTATTTTAGATGTACGCCATCCTCAATCTTTGATTTATATTGATTATGTGGAAAAGTATCGGGAACGGTATAAGGTTGTGGATGCCGCTGAGGGCGAGGATTATGCTAGTATTATTTTGACCGAGGAAACTCTGTATTTATCGGCTATTTCTGCTTTGACTTTAAAAAAACGTGCCGATGCCGGTTTTCTGGCAGGTGCTTGTTATACTAATTTATAAGTTTCATTACGGAGGTAAATATGGCCCAGGATATTGATATTGAAAAAGAAACTGCTGTCAGTGGCAGCTATAACGCGGAACAGATTCATGTGCTGGAAGGCCTGGAAGCTGTTCGTAAGAGACCTGCCATGTATATTGGCAGCACCTCTGCCCGCGGCTTGCACCATTTGGTGTACGAGGTCGTGGATAACAGTATTGACGAAGCCTTGGCCGGTCACTGTACTGAGATTAAGGTAATTATCCATGCTGATAATAGTATTACGGTTATTGATAACGGCCGTGGTATTCCCGTGGATATGATGAAAAAGGAAAAGAAGCCCGCTGTAGAGGTAATCATGACCGTTTTGCATGCCGGTGGTAAATTCGGCGATGGCGGCTATAAGGTTTCCGGTGGCCTTCATGGTGTAGGTGTAACCTGCGTTAACGCTTTAAGTGAGCACATGGAGGTTGAGGTACGCCGTGGCGGTAAATGCTATGGCATTGAGTTTAAGCAGGGTAAAACCAGCAAAAAGCTTTATGAAAAGGGCACTGCTGAGGATACGGGCACCACGGTGCATTTTAAGCCCGATGCTTCTATCTTTACGGAAACTGAATATAGCTATGATACCCTACGCTTGCGTATTCGTGAGCTGGCCTTTTTAAATAAGGGCATTACCATTACTCTTAGTGATGAGCGTCCTGAGGGTCGCACGGAGAGCTTCCATTTTGCCGGTGGTATTATCGAATTCGTAGAATTCGTGGACCAAAATAAGGATAAAATCAATGCTAAGCCCATTTATTTAGAAGGCGAAAAGAATAGCATTATTGTGGAAGTAGCAATGCAATATTGCGATACCTATAATGAAAACGTCTTTACCTATGTTAATAACATTAACACCGAGGAGGGCGGTACTCATTTAAGCGGCTTCCGCAAGGCTTTGACTAGAACTATTAATAACTATGCTCGGGCCAATAAGCTGCTGAAGGATAATGAGGATGCCTTAAGCGGTGATGATGTGCGTGAGGGCTTGACCGCAGTGCTGAGCCTGAAGGTTCCCAATCCCCAATTTGAAAGCCAGACTAAGATTAAGCTGGGCAACAGTGAGGTTATGCCCATTGTGGATAGTCTAGTGGGCGATACCTTGGCTGAGTTCATGGAGGAAAATCCTGCTGTCGCCAAGAAGATTGTGGAAAAGGGTATTGTGGCTGCCCGTGCTCGCTTAGCAGCTCGCAAGGCTCGGGAGCTGACTAGACGTAAGAATGCCATGGATTTGGGTGGCTTGCCAGGTAAGCTGGCGGACTGCAAGAGCCGCAATGTGGAGGACACTGAGATTTATCTAGTCGAAGGTGATTCTGCAGGTGGCAGTGCTAAGCAGGGTCGTAACTCCGACTTCCAGGCTATTTTGCCCTTGCGTGGTAAGATTTTGAACGTGGAAAAGGCTCGTCTGGATAAGATTTTGAGCAGTGAAGAGATTCGTAATATGATAACTGCCTTTGGTTGTGGTATTGGAGATGACTTTAATTTAGCTAAGGCCCGCTATGGCAAGATCATCATTATGACCGATGCGGACGTGGACGGTGCTCATATTCGCACCTTGCTCCTCACCTTCTTCTACCGCTATATGCAGCCCTTGATTAAGGAGGGTCATGTCTTTATTGCTCAGCCCCCACTCTACTTGATTCGTAAGAATCAAAAGGAGCATTACTATGCTTATAGTGATGAGGAGCTGCAGCAAATCTTGGATAAGGTTGGACGTGATTCCAATCCTTATATCCAGCGTTACAAAGGCTTAGGTGAAATGAACCCCGGTCAGCTGTGGGAGACCACTATGGACCCCGCCGCTCGTACCATTTTGCAGGTTCAGCTGGAGGATGCCGCTGAGGCAGATACTATTTTCTCCATCCTGATGGGTGATAAGGTTGAGCCCCGTCGTCAATTCATCGAGGCCAATGCGAAAAAGGTCCGTAACTTGGATCTGTAATGCTAAGATTTATACTTTGATTTTGTGAGGTATAGCTATGGTTAAGATTAGAAAAGGCCTTTCTGATGCAGATATGCTGAAGGGTTTTAATGAGAATTTGACCTTTGAAAATGGCATTTATGCCGAGGAAAAGGTCGTTAAGAGCAAGGTTAAGAGTAAGCCCTCTGAAAAGAAGGAGCTGCTCCTGCCTGCTGAGGCACAGGAACGCTTGAATCGTTTTCTTTTGGAAATTAGCATGGAATGCTTGCAAAAGAATCATGGTAGTTGTACCTGGAAGGTGGCCCGTGAGGGGGACCAAATCGTAATTAAGCCCGTGCCCGTGGCAAAGAAATGAGCAGACCTATTACGCTGACACTGCCGGAGGTGCAGCTGATGTTTCACGTGAAACATCAGCCAGAGCAGGAGAGTCAAAGCAATACCATGTTTCACGTGAAACATGATGAGAAAGAGTCTACTGCTCCTGCTGAATTCTGTAACGCCAAACAGTCTACTACAGCTCGGACCACGTTGCTACTAGCTGGAGGTCGTGCTCCTGCCAATACTTGGCTACAAAGCCTAGGAAAAGATTTCCCTGTGTACTGTGCTGATAAGGGTGCTAGCTATGCTTTAGAGGCAGGCCTTTCCCCTGCTCTAGTGGTAGGAGATGGCGATAGTGCAGCTCACGCAATTTATGAGCATGCTCATAAATTGGGAGCGAAGCTGGATATTCATCCTCCTGCTAAGGATGATACGGATTTACAGCTGCTCCTTGAGCAGCTACCCCAAGGGAACCTTATAGCTACTGGCATTTGGGGCGGTCGCTTCGACCATCTCTATAGCAATGTGTACTCCCTGCTGGCCCATAAGGAAAAGCAAGGTTCCCAGGTGGTGCTAGCGGATGACAAGGAGCTGCTGGTGCTATTAACAGCAGCTGAGTCCGTGGAGGTAAGTCTTACTTCCTTAAGTAGCGTGCAGGCCATATCCTTGCTGCCCTTGGCAGCAAGCAGCACCGTGAGTATCGCAGGCGTGCGTTGGCCTTTACAGGAGGCGGAGCTGACGCAGCAAAGGCCCTATGCGATTAGCAACGAGCCCTTGGGAAGCAAGCTAGAATGCACCTGTCATGGTGGTAAAATTGGTCTCTATTTCCACTGGCAAGGGGATTAAAGAAAGCTAAAAACTACTGGAAATAAGCTAAGATAAAAAATGATTTTGAGGGGATAATTCGTGGAAAATTTTGTCGGGTCCTTGGACCCTATGACTATCATCTTTATTATTGTGGCAGGCTTTATTTCTGCCTTTATTGATTCAACCGTTGGCGGTGGCGGCTTAATCTCCACCCCCGCCCTACTCAGTCTAGGCCTACCTGTTCCCTACGCTTTAGGGACGAATAAGGTGGCCGCTTCTACGGGAGCCTTGACCAGCGTCATCTCCTTTTGGCGTGCAGGAAAGATTAAAAAGGCTGCTTTAGCCTTGATGCCCTTATCTTTCATTGGCTCCGCTTTAGGAGCCTATGTGGTATACCTGCTACCGGAAAAGCTGATGAAAAATATCATCGTAGCCCTCCTAGTAGCTGTAGCCATTTACACCTATCGCCGCAAGGATTGGGGCGATACGGGTACGGTACAGCAGCTGGGAGCTAAGGCCTTAATCGGAGCCTTCATCATGGCCTTTACTATTGGCTTTTATGATGGCTTCTTTGGTCCCGGTACGGGCTCCTTCCTGATCTTCGGCTTTTTGTATTTGGGCTACGATTTTGTAACCGCCGCCGGTAATGCCAAGGCCTTGAATTTCGCCAGCGGTGTGGGAGCATTGGTTTCCTTCGCTATGAGCGGTACTATCGTATGGTCCTATGGCATCATTATGGCTGTTGCCATGATTGTAGGGGCCATTTGTGGCTCCCGCCTAGCCATTAAAAAGGGTGCTTCCTATGTGCGTCCCCTGTATTTACTGGTTACTACCCTGCTTATTGGTAAGCAGGTTTATGAAATTCTCTTGAAATAAACATTCTAGGCTAATCTGGCCTTACTAAGGCCAAGAAAGCCCCTTAGAGTGTTCTACATAATAGTTTATTGCTGGAAAGAAAGGTGATTGAATGGATAATTTAGAGCCCACCACTGGCAAGGTATT
Organism: Phascolarctobacterium sp.; assembly: GCA_004558595.1. GTDB lineage: Bacteria > Bacillota > Negativicutes > Acidaminococcales > Acidaminococcaceae > Phascolarctobacterium_A. Next base: position 7,132 of record SFCN01000061.1, read on the forward strand.
GCCAGTATATATCGAAGAGGAAATGCAAAAATCCTATATTGACTATGCCATGAGCGTAATTATCCAACGTGCTTTGCCCGACGTGCGAGATGGCTTGAAGCCTGTACATCGCCGCATTCTCTATGCTATGCAGGAAGCAGGCATGGCTCCCACCAAGCCCTACAAAAAATCTGCACGTATCGTCGGTGAAGTTTTAGGTAAATATCATCCCCATGGTGATAGCTCCGTGTACGATGCCATTGTACGTTTAGCTCAGGACTTCTCCACCCGTTATCTGATGGTGGATGGTCATGGTAACTTTGGCTCCATTGATGGCGATAGCCCTGCGGCTATGCGTTATACGGAAGTGCGTATGGCGAAGATCGCCGAGGCCATGCTGGAGGATATTGAGAAGGATACGGTGGATTTCGTACCGAACTATGATGAATCCTTGAAGGAGCCCTCAGTACTGCCCTCTAAGGTGCCTGCCCTTTTGATTAACGGCAGTGCCGGTATCGCAGTTGGTATGGCTACTAATATTCCTCCGCACAATCTGTGTGAGGTTGTAAATGGACTTGTGATGCTCATCGACAATCCTGAGGTAGAAATTCCCCAGTTGATGACCGCCATTAAGGGTCCTGACTTCCCCACCGGTGCCTGCATTTTAGGCCGTGAGGGCATTAATAATGCCTATACCACCGGTCGTGGCGTGGTGAAGATTCGTGCTAAGGCTACCATTGAGCCTGCAAATAAGGGCAAGCATAATATTGTTATTTCGGAAATTCCCTATCAGGTTAATAAGGCTAATCTGATTAAGGATATCGCTCAATTAGTAAAGGATGGTGCTATTGAGGGCATCACCCATATTGACGACTATTCCAATCTGAAACATGGTATCCGCATTGTGATTGAGCTCAAGAGCGATGCTGTACCGGATGTGGTTCTAAATCAGCTCTATAAGCACACTGCTCTGCAAAGCTCCTTCGGTATCATTATGCTGGCTTTGGTTAATGGCCAACCCCGCATTCTGAATCTGAAGCAGATTTTGGAATATTATCTGGCTCACCAAAAGGACGTTATCACTCGTCGTTCCCGCTACGAATTGGGTAAGGCTAAGGATAGAGCTCACATTTTGGAGGGCTTGAAGATCGCTCTGGATAATCTGGATGCAGTTATCAGCACCATTCGCAGCAGTGCTACTGCGGATATTGCCCGCACCAGCTTAATGGAACGCTTTAATTTGAGCCAACGCCAAGCTCAGGCCATTTTGGATATGCGTCTGCAACGCTTGACCGGCTTGGAACGTAAGAAGATCGACGACGAATATGTGGACGTTTTGGAGACTATTGATTGGTTGGAAAGCGTCCTAGCTGATGAGCATAAGGTCATGAACATTATTAAAGAGGATTTGCTGGAAATGAAGAAGAAGTTCGGCGATGAGCGTCGTACAGAAATTTCCCTTGATACCTCGGAAATGGATGTGGAGGATCTAATCGCTGAAGAGGATATTGTGGTTACCATTAGCCATCAGGGCTATATTAAACGCCAAACTCTGGATACCTTCCGCAACCAAAAGCGTGGCGGTATGGGCAAAACCGGTGGCAGTGGTAAGAAGGAGGATTGTGCTGAGCACCTCTTCCTCTCCACCACTCACCATAATATTCTGTTCTTTACCAATAAGGGTCGTGTTTATCGCCAGAAGGGCTACGAAATTCCAGAGGCAGGTCGCACTGCCAAGGGTACGGCTATCATCAATCTGCTGCCCTTGGAGCAGGGTGAAAAGATTACCGCTGTTATTCCTGTAAAGGAATTTGTGGATGAGCAGTACATGTTTATGGCTACCAATAAGGGCACGGTGAAGAAGACCAATCTGAAGGATTTGGAAAGTGCTCGTAAGATTGGCTTAGTAGCTATCAATTTGGATGCTAACGAGGATTTAATTGGCGTTGAGTTAACCGACGGTAATAGCGAAATTATTTTGGCTACCCGCAACGGTATCGCCATCCGCTTCGACGAGCAGGATGTGCGTTCCATGGGCCGTACCGCTCACGGTGTGAAGGGTATCTCCCTGAACTATGGTGACGAGGTTGTAGCCATGGATAGTGTGCCCAATGAAAATTATGAGGTGCTGACCGCTACCGAATTTGGCATGGGCAAGCGTACCGCCGTTAGCGAATATCGTAAGCAGACCCGCGGTGGTAAGGGTATAATCAATATTAAGATTACCGAAAGAACAGGCCCTGTAGTAGGCATGAAGGTAATTAATCCCGCTCAGGAGATTATGATGATTACCTCCGCCGGCATCATCATTCGCATTGATGTGGACAGCATTTCCCAATATGGACGTTTTGCTCAGGGTGTAAAGCTGATGACCTTGAATGAGAATGATAAGGTGGTTTCCTTGGCTGCTATTCACCACGAGGAAGAATAAGCTATTGAGGTTTAGAGGCTTTCAGAGCTAAGCTGGGAGTTAGAAACAGCGAAATAGGCGTTCCCTTAGCGGGAACGCCTTTCCTTATGAGCACTATGAAGCTTTACTATTTTGATTAAAGGATTGGATAAGGAATGCATTGCTTTAGGGGTGAATACAATAGAAAATATTTGTCAGTGGCTATTCCGGCCGCTTTAGAGGGCATTTTTATGACCGTGCTCCAAGCGGCTGATTTAGTCATGGTAGGAGCATTAGGCACCGCAGCCATTGCTGCGGTGAGCATTTTTATGCCCCTACGCTTAGTGCTGTTAACCTTCGCCCGTTCCCTCGCCTCTTCCGTGACGATTTTGACAGCTAATAAATTCGGAGCTGGCGATGAGGAGGGAATCAAGGCCTTATTGCGTCAATCCTTAACCATTACTATTTTGGTGATGGGACTCATTCATCTAGGCTTCTTTTACTTTTTTCCGGAGCTGGTTGGACTTATGGGAGCCAAGGCAGATTATTTAGGAATGGCTGTGGACTATGGCTTAATCGCCACTCTAGCCGTCTTTATCTCCTGCCTATCCCTTTCTCTGCAGGCTATTCAGCTGGGAATTGGTAGTACCTCCATGATTATGAAGAGTAATGTGGCTGGTAATGTGGTCAATATTTGCTGTAATTATGTGTTGATTACGGGCATCGGCAGCTTTGCTGGCTGGGGCGTTCGCGGAGCGGCCATAGGTACGGTGATTGGCTCCCTTGTGACCTTGGGGATAACACTGTGGATTATGGGAAAAAATAAGTATTTTGCCCAAGGCTTCCTTCAGCTGCCGGATAAAAGCTTTTGGAAGGAATTTAAGCCTATTTTCAGCGGCATCTTTAGTGAGCTAGGTGCTGAGCGTATCGGCATGGTCATCTACGCACGCATCACGGCAGATTTGGGAACACTGGCCTTTGCGGTGCACTCCATTTGCTATAATATCAGCGATTTTGGCTTTGATTTTCTCTTTGGCTTTGGCAAGGCCAATATGGTTCTGGCAGGACAGGCCTGTGGTCGCCAGAATTTTGAGGAATGGCGTAAATACAGGGGCCTAGGCCTAGCATGGGGCATGGTTATCGCCACCATCTTCGGCCTGGTGATTCATCTAGGCTGGGAGCAAATTTTTACTCTCTATAACAAGGATGCTGCTGCTCTGGATTTAAGCTATTCCGTAATGTTAATAGTGGCTTGGCATTTTTATTTGACCGCGACCACTATTGTGACAGGGGGCATTTTACGAGGTAGTGGCAAAACTACCACTGTGGCCGCTTATTCCTTCTTCCTGATTACGATTTTACGTCCTATGATGACTGCTGGAGCTGTTTATTACTTAGAATGGGGCATTTTAGGCGTATGGTTGGCCATTTGCATGGACCAGATTCTACGCTCCTGCTGCTTTACCTATATTCTGTATCGCATTAAGGAGCTGCCAAAGCTTGCTTCTGAAAAATAAGATGGTAGTTAATGGCATAAGAAAAGGCGTTCTTCCTAGCTTTGGGAAGAACGCCTTTTTATAATATCACCAGCCTACGCCAATCCAGGATCTGCGATGATGGTGATGTCCACCACCTATACCGATACCAATGCCTATAGGAAAATCTACACCCCTGCGACTGGGTTTTTCGCGCAGAATTTTCATAAACCAAAAGCGGTAAATCTTGACATTATTTTCGAGCTTACGAGGTTGGTCAACATCGGTAATGATCTTATAGCCATTAAAATTGTAATTATCAGCTTCATAATCCAAAAGCATTCTGCTCATTTGCTCATAGGTGGCCTTATTGGTGGTATAAAGTCGTAGCATTTCGGTATTAGGTAGCTTTAGGATGAGCTGCTTCCGCAGAGAGCGATTATTAGCTAATTCGCTATAAACCTCGACCTGCTCCTCCTTAATCTTGATATAGAGTAGATCCTCACCAAGATCTGCATTTTTTAAACGTTGCTCCATTTCATCTACACTAATAATAGCTATAGGCTGAGGAGATTCCATATTCTTGCTTGTCTTTTTTTCTTCAGCAAAAGCGGATAATGATAAAGAAAAAAGCAAAATAAAAAGTGGCTCTGTCACAACAAATGGTTGATTTTTGACGAGAAATAGCGTATAATAATAGTAAGAAACAGTACCACCGAAGGAGGTAATTGGATATGCCTACTA
>SFCN01000062.1 GCA_004558595.1 Phascolarctobacterium sp.
ACCAAATGCAGACAAGCTCCCTCGTCCTTGAACACAACAGATGTAAAAATATCGTCAAATAAATCCATAGTCTGTATTTGCTTAATTAGTTCTTCGATATTAGCAATCAGACCATCAGGAATGGAATCACTCATCGCTTCCTCCTATTAATATTATAATCATGTTTAAAGCAAAAATCAATAAAGCTAAATTTTCTATTATTTTTACTGCAAAATCATCTCTATCCCCCTAAAGCAAAACCATGCCAGAGAGCGCTCTAGCATGGTTTGCTATACTTTTTGCCAATGTTTTCATTAAATACTATAGGTTATGCAGTGTAAAAAATCATTTCATGAAGGCGCAGGATACAAATGGCGCTACCACATCTGCATCTGCGCTAAATTCAGAAGCACCCTTTAGAATAATCTTGTTGGCTATGATTAAGCCCTTAATTTTGCAGCCCGTGCCAATGGTAATCGTTCCATAAGCATGTAGCAATGCTTTGTCCATGCGTACATTATCGCCGATGGTTATATTGCCCTTTTGACTATACATGGCTATCCGGTCAGGAAAGCTCGCGCCAGAGCCAATTTCAATGCCCGCCTTGTTGACAAAAACCGTTGCCCCGATAAGCCGCGCCTGCTTGGAAAAAACAAAGCTGCTCTCCCAGTCCAAATAAGTGAAACGCCGTGTAAAGCCCTCGCTTACCAGCATGTTGGCCGTCGTATTACTGGCTGCCTTATTATAGAAAAATCTTACCTCAGGAAGCTTTACTTCTTCTGTGCTTGCTTGTTTATATACTCCCTCCTGAGCTAAATAGTCTAATCCGGTAGCCGTTTTACTGACTAATGCATATTGCTCCGCCAACAAGCGCTGTGGCTCGCTAAATCGCAGGGTCAACTGGCATAGCCCCTGTACTGCGCCATTTACATTAGGAGCCGTGCCCTTCACCTCTAAAAAATTAATCAAGCCATCGCTGGATTGGGAGCTGGTGGCCTTTACAGTGACCACTTCCTGTCCTGGTCGCAAAACGCCCTCGAAGCAAAGGTAATCGCCCGGCGTAAGCTCAGCGTCCTTCAGCTTTAAAAAATAAGAATTATTCAACCTGCGTAGCTGCTGCTTAAGCAGCCCTTGCCGACTTTTTTCCAGCATCTGCCGACAACACAAAAGCCCTAGCTGCGCTAACAAGGCTAACAATAATGCTACCAAAAGCAAGTAAATGCTGATGCTGCCTCGTTCACAGGGTTTCATGGCTAATCTCTCCATTACAACAGGTTAGCAGCTGGACGAAGCTACGCTCGTGCTGCTCTCCCTGTAGGGTAAATTTAATACGTAGCCTTTGGGCAGAAACTTTTTCCACATCCCAGTCCTTCACCTCAACCCCGGTAATAAACAGAGGATTGGTGCCCGTGCCATTGCCTGTGGTAGTCTGCAAATACAGGCCACCATTGCGATAATAAATCAGTAGCTTTTTATTGCCTTCCACAGTGTCCAGCTCCAAATTGCCGTCAGACCTAATCCTAATGGCTGTGGCGTTATAAGAAAGCTGCTTTTCTAATATGCCCTGCATATAGCTTCCAGCCTGAGCCAGCTCCAGCTGACCCAGCAACCGCTGCCAGCTGATAGCCGTGCGTCCTAGACCGGCGCAAACAAGAGCCGCCAGCATAGCTCCCACCGCCACGCTCATAACGTAATCCACCAGCAAGACGCCTCGCTTGCTACGGCAAAGCCTCCACCAGGGAGCACAGCTGCCTACCGTCCTTCGTAGCATAGACCCTTACCTCCACAAATTGATAGCCATTTTGCTCCTTCGCTTCCTGCTCCGTGTAGTAATTCTCCTCGCTAGCTAAACCAGCTGCGGCCATTTGGGCAACCTGCCACGCCTCCTGTAGCTCTAACTCCTGCTCCTGCTGCCTCAAGCAAGCCACCAAGCCTTGGGCAGCGCAGGTAAGCAGCACCAAACTCAAACCAAAGCAAATAAGCTCATAGACCACAAAAAAGCCCCTACTGGATTTCATAGGCCAATACCCTGCCCGTAATAGGCTGCACATCCACCTGAAAGCCATAATTTCCCAGCTCCTTATGTCGCAGACGATAATAGCCATTCACCGAGGGAGCTCCATTGGAGCTAAAGCTCAGCTTAGCCAAGCTATTGGCAAAATACACGCCCTCGCAGGCCAATTCCTCAAAGCGAATATACCTGGCCGTAACACCCTTAATGGTCAGATAATAGCCATTCTTAGCCTGATTTATTCGCACATCCCGCATGCTAGTATCCGGCGGAAAGAGAGCCTCCTGCTGGAGGTGACGCACATCCGCCGCAAAGAGCTGTGCGCAAAAACGCAGCTGCTGCTTATGATATTGCTGCCATAAATGTTCTGTTTTGAGAAAGACAAGACTGCTAGACAAGGCTATCAGTCCGACCAACGCCACAAGCTCCAGCAGCATCGCTCCTCGCTGCTGACCTTTTTTAGGTATCACTATTGGTGGTCACTTTGCTAGCAGGCGAGTTCACGGTGGCTCCACTGGCGTTTTTTCCGCTCAAGCTATAACTACCATCTTCACCAGCGGTATAAACAATAGCATCGCCTGTTGCATCCTTAAATTCCAGCTTTCCGCCTAAATAGCTGCTGTCTAAAGCCTCCAGATTAGCAGGCACCTTGCCCGTATCCATACGATAAAGCTGAATCGCCTGATCAATGGCCGCTAAATCATTGCTGAGCTTAGCATTTTTAACCCTGTCATTAGCTCCCGACAGGGAGGGCATGAGCATAGTGGCCAATATGCCGATTAATGCGGCAGCGGCCACCACCTCAATAAGGGTGAAGCCTCTTTGGCTTCGAATTTTTGTTACCATAATCTTCCTCCTTTTCCTACTGGGGCAACGCGGATAACAGCTCCAGCAGCGGTCCCAGCACTGTGCAGACCACAGCCGCGATAAGCGCGGCGGCCGCAAGCAGCAGCAACGGAGCAATAATTTCCCTGAGCTTAGCGATTCTAGTCTCCAAATCCTGCTGGCCTATGCGAGCCGCCTCCCTCAGCATGGCTGGCAGGCAGCCCGTAGCTGCGCCCACGCTGACCAAATCCAAGGTCAAGGGGGATAGCAGGCCTCGCGTGCCAGCCATACAGGTCATTATTTCTGCGCCTCGCTCAAGTCGACTATCCAATAGAGCGAGCTGCTGCTCAAAGCCGGTGTCCGCCATGGTTTTGGCAATGGTTTGGACGGCCACCGTAATATTCAGGCCGCTTTCCAAAAGCAACGCCAAAAGCTTACAAAAGCGTATCTCGTATAGCAGGCCATAAAAATTTCCGCACCAGCGCCTTCTGCCAAGCCAACGCAACAAGTTCTTGCCGACGGCTCGCAGGGCCAAGGCCATAACTACTAGCAGGCAAACAACGAACATAGGATTACCCACAAGAAAGCCTTGCACCTGTAAAAGCAGCTCCATGCCCCCTGTGGGTCGAATATGCATGCCGCGATACACTGAAGCTAAAATGGGCAATACATATACAAGGAAGAAAAGCAACACTCCGAAAGTGGCGGCTAATAGCAACAATGGATACAACGCTGCTTTAAATAGAAAGCTGCGCAGCTGCTCCTGCTGCTGGTAATAATCGGCAAGCTCATCTAGAACTTCGCCCAGCTGACCGCTGAGCTCACCGGCCTGCACCAGCTGCACTGTTAGCTCCGGAAAGAACTTTGGCTCCTTAGCCATGGCCTCAGCCAGGCTAGCGCCGTGGCGTAGCAGCTGGTACAAATGTAGGCACACCCCATGCAGCTTTTTATCCAAGCGCTGGCGCAGCAGCTCCATGGCCTGCAGCAGCGGCAGGCCGCTTTGCAGCACCAAGGCCAGCTGGCGTAAAAACATGATCCGCTCCCGCCAAGAAAAGGCTTGCCTGTGCAGAATTTTTATCACCTCCTCGCCGTCTATTCTAGAGTTTCCCATTAGTAGCAAGCCGAAGTATTTTTGTCACATATGAAAACTTTCTGTGAACTTCGGCGATAAAATCACCTACTCCAAAAAAAGAAAAAGCCCCGCAAAGCCCTTGCCACAGGGCTTTGCGAGACTTGAGTAAATTGTTAATTTTTGTAGGATAAGCGGTCGCTGCGCTCACAGTGCTTGAGGCTTTTCCTGCCCATGGCGCAGGTAAACCGCGCCACTAATGCCTAAAAGCAGCGCTCCGGCCACGAAAAACAAAGACTTCAAGGGGAAAAAGGTAGCGATGGCTCCACCTAAAAGCGGCCCCACCATACTACCAAATTGCTGTGCGCTGAACATAAAGCCAAAGACACGACCACGCTGGTCCGACTCCGTATTGCTAGCCAAAACCGCCGAAAGCGAGGGCTGAATGCCCGCGCTACACAGTCCATAGGTAAAGTTGAGCACGCAAAACAAGGGCAGCGTCTCCGGCAAAGCTACCACGAAATTCATCAGGCCAGCCGTCAGCGCAGCCCAGCACAGGCTGCGATAAAAGCCATACCTCTGCCCAAAGCGACCCCAGCTAGGCGCGGTCAAGGCGCTGGCTATACCCACGAGACTAAAGACGAAGCCCGAAAGAAAGAGTAAATTACCCTCACCATGGTTGAGCTCGCCCACATAAAGAGTCAAAATCGGCTGTATTAATAGGATGACCATCTGGGCCACCGCCACGTAAATCAAGGCTTCGCGAATCACTGGCTGCCGCAAAAGCTGCGTCTGAGCGCGCCCCTTGGGTCGTGCAACGGGCTGACGCGGCGGCTCAGGAATGTAGAAGAAGAAAATCAAGGTAATCAAGGTCAGCAGGCCGCCAGCCACAAAAAAGCTATAGCGCATGCCGAAAAGAGTAGCCAGCGAGCCCCCTACCAGTGGTCCGATAACATTGCCAAAGGTGAGTCCTGCTTGCATAATACCCAAGCTAACACCTAGCTTATCCATGGGGACAAGGCTGGTAGCGATGGCAAGGCACACGCTCCATAGGCCGGCCGCAAAGCCTTGTAGCACCCGAACACCAAACATTTGCTCCGGTGTCGTCACGATTCCGCCTAGGAAATAGGAAAGAGCTAGCCCGGCTCCCGCACGCATAGCCATCATTTTTTTACCCTTGGTATCCGCCAGCTTGCCCCAGATAGGCGCCATAATACCGCCGATCAAAAAGGTAATGGAAAAAATCGCGCCATTCCATAGCTTCACCGCCTCCATGCTCACCCCTAGCTCCTTAATTAAATACATGGGCAAAAAGGGAATCAGCATCGTATATCCAGCAGCCATCATAACCACATTGGCAGTGAGAATGGCTAGCACAAGCTTCCAATTTTTCATAAATCTCCGCCTCCAACCCTAGTCCATTGCTACTAATTATGCTCGGGTCTCGGCAGAGCCTTCCTCTACTACCTTAGCTTCGGTAACAGCATCAGCATCGATAGTGGCGTTAGTATCAGTCTGCTCCTCACGGCGCAGCAGCGCCATAAATTCGTCGCCGGTAATGGTTTCCTTCTCCAGCAGGAAGTTCGCCAAAACATCCAGCTTGTGGCGATTCTCGCTGAGAATTTGACGTGCCTTCTCGTGGGCCTCCTTAATGATGGCCAGCACCTTAGCGTCGATAAGGCCGGCGGTTTCCTGGCTGCAGGCCAGGGACGTGTCGCCGCCCAGGTATTGATTGGTGACTACCTCAGTAGCCATCATGTCGAACTCCTCCGTCATGCCCAGACGGGTTACCATGCTACGAGCGATGCGAGTAGCTTGCTCGATATCGTTGGCCGCGCCGCTGGTAATGCTGCCGAAGACCAGCTCTTCGGCGCTGCGACCGCCGGTGATGGTGACAATCTTGTTAAAGAGAGTCTCCTTCTTCATGAGCACGCTGTCGTTGTCATCAATCTGCATAGTGTAGCCCAGCGCGCCGTTGGTGCGCGGAATAATGGTAATCTTATGCACGGGAGCGCTGTTCTTTTGCATGGCGGCCACCAGCGCATGACCGATTTCGTGGTACGCGATAACCTTCTTTTCTTCAGGACTAATCACCGCGCCCTTACGTTGGTAGCCCGCAATAACCACCTCAATGGATTCCTCCAAATCGGCCTGCTCCACCACCTGACGCTGCAGCTTGACAGCGCGCAGAGCACCCTCGTTCACGATGTTGGCCAGCTCGGCGCCGCTGGCGCCGGCGGTGGCGCGAGCCAAGGCCTTGTAGTCGATATTATCAGCCATTTTTACATCACGGGCATGCACCTTTAAAATAGCCTCACGGCCCTGCAAATCCGGCAGCTCCACGGGGATGCGCCGGTCGAAGCGACCGGGGCGCAGCAACGCCTTATCCAAGGATTCGGGTCTATTGGTAGCCGCTAAAATTACCACGCCCTTGCTGCCATCAAAGCCATCCATTTCACTGAGCAGCTGGTTCAGGGTTTGCTCACGCTCGTCGTTACCGCCGAACTGGCCGCTGTCGCGGCGTTTACCAATCGCATCGATTTCATCGATGAACACGATGCAGGGCGCCTTTTCCTGCGCCTGCTTGAACAAGTCCCGCACACGGGCGGCGCCCATGCCCACGAACATTTCCACAAATTCGCTGCCGCTAATGGAGAAGAAGGGCACCTTGGCTTCACCGGCCACAGCCTTGGCTAGCAGTGTTTTACCAGTGCCCGGCGGTCCCACTAACAGTGCTCCCTTGGGCATATTAGCGCCAATGCTCTTGTACTTGCCCGGGTTATGCAAAAAGTCCACCAGCTCCATCAAGGCCTCCTTGGCCTCGTCCTGACCGGCCACGTCGGCAAAGCTCTTGCCGGTCTGGGCCTCCACATAGACCTTGGCGTTACTCTTGCCAAAGGTCATGGCATTGCCGCCCATACGTTTGCCCATAAAATACATGAACAGCTGCCCCAAGCCAAAAAAGATCAAAATGGGCAGAATCCAGTTTTTGAAAATGCTTACGAGAGCAGAATCCTCCTTAGGCACAACCTGAGAAAATTCCACCTTGCTTTTAATCAGTCGGTCCACCAGCTGTGGATCCTCCACTCGACCGGTAACATAAATTTCCTTCTCTTGCTCATCCTTGCCCAAAGCAGCAATACGCTTATCCGTAATTTCCACCTTGGAAAGCTTGCCCTGATCCACCATTTCCATAAAGGCGTTATAGGACACATCATGCACCTTGGGGCTAAAGAAGGTAGGCATAATTACCGTGTTGATGAGTAAAATAATCATCAGCGCCATAACATAATAATACATTAATGGACGCTTCTTATTGTCATCACCATTCATAGCTTCATCTCCTTTTGTAATAGCTTATCGCATTACTATTTTACTATTATGTTCACAAATACACAAATGAAATCTTTGCAAACAACAGCATAAGCCACTGCTTGCCTCACCCTGACTTATCCCGTGGCTCAGATAATACATAGCAATATTGTATACACAAGAAGAATACTTGTATACATCTATGCTACATCTTGCATTAAGCAAGTCTTTTATATACAATTATGCTTGTAACTAAAAAAGGAGGTTCTGTTATGCCTAAAATTAACACAGTCTTAGTTGCAAATCGTGGCGAAATAGCTATCCGCGTTTTCCGTGCCTGCAATGAGCTGGGCATTCGCACCGTTGCTATATATTCTAAAGAAGATACCCTTTCCCTGCATCGTAATAAGGCCGACGAGGCTTATCAGGTTGGCGAGGGCAAAAGCCCTACGGACGCTTATCTTGATATCGAGGATATTCTTCGTGTGGCTCGCGAGCATGAGGTTGATGCCATCCATCCCGGCTATGGCTTTTTGTCTGAAAACAGCAATTTAGCCCGCCGCTGCCAAGAGGAGGGCATTACCTTTATCGGCCCTCGTCTGGAGCATTTGATTATGTTCGGCGACAAGATCAACGCCCGTAAACAGGCTGAGCTGGCCGGCATCCCCATGATCCCCGGCAGCAAGGGCACCGTCAACTCTCTGCAGGAGGTGCTGGACTTTGGCGAAAGCTATGGCTATCCCATCATCATCAAGGCCGTTAACGGCGGCGGTGGTCGCGGCATGCGCGTCGTGCACTCCGCCGAGGAAGCCATCACCGCTTATGATTTAGCCAAAAGCGAAGCTAAGAAGGCCTTTGGCAATGATGAAATCTATTTGGAAAAATATTTGCAAAACCCCAAGCATATCGAGGTGCAAATCATCGGCGATATGCACGGTAATTTAATGCATCTTTTCGAACGTGATTGCTCCGTACAGCGTCGTCACCAAAAGCTGGTGGAGATCGCCCCGGCCTTCTCCCTGCCATTGGAGCAGCGCAAGGCTATTTGCGATGCCGCTGTGAAATTGATGAAGAATGTCGACTATATCAGCGCCGGTACCGTAGAATTTTTGGCTACGCCCGACGGCAAATTCTACTTCATCGAGGTCAACCCCCGTATTCAGGTAGAGCATACCGTCACCGAGCAAATCACCGGTATCGATATCGTGCAAACCCAAATCAAGGTCGCTGAGGGCTACGACCTGCACGGTCCGGAAATCGGCCTGCCCCAGCAGGAGGATTTGCATACCATCGGCCATGCTATTCAGTGCCGTATTACTACCGAGGACCCCTCTAACAATTTTATGCCCGACACCGGCAAGCTGATTACCTATCGTAGCGGCGGCGGCATGGGCATTCGTCTGGACGGCGGTAACGCCTTCACTGGCTCCGTTATCACTCCCTACTACGATTCTCTTTTGGTTAAGGCCACTACCTGGGGTCTGAGCCATCAAATCGCTATTACCAAAATGCTGCGCTGCTTGAAGGAATTCCGTATCCGCGGCGTAAAGACCAATATTCAATTCTTGGAAAATGTGCTGCAAAACGAGCACTTCATCAAGGGCGACTATACTACGGACTTTGTGGACCACACTTCTGAGCTGTTCGTGTTCCCTAAAACACTGGACCGCGGCAACAAGCTGCTCCATTATATTGCCGATGTTACCGTCAACGGTTATTCCAACGTGGGCGTACAGCCCAAGCCCGACTTCGCGCCCCTAAATCTGCCCAAGCACTACAACGGCTTCCTGGCTTTGGGCGCTAAGCATGTGCTAGACAGCCAAGGCCCTGAGGGCCTTGCCGATTGGGTTATGGCTCAGCAGGAGGTTTTGGTTACCGATACCACCTTCCGTGATGCTCACCAATCTCTTTTCGCTACCCGTCTGCGTACCGCCGACATGCTGCGAGTAATGCGCGACACAGCGGGCAAGCTCCCCGGCTTTTTCTCCTTTGAATGCTGGGGCGGCGCTACCTTCGACGTAGCTTATCGCTTCCTGGACGAAAGCCCATGGCAGCGTCTGGCCCAATTCCGCGAGGCTGCGCCCAACGTGCTGCTGCAAATGCTGCTCCGCGGCGCTAACGCCGTTGGCTATACTAGCTATCCCGATAATGTGGTTAAGCAATTTATTAAATTAGCTGCGAAAAACGGCATCGATGTCTTCCGCATTTTCGATAGTCTGAACGGCCTCGATAATATGCGTCTTTCCATCGACACTGTTCGCGAATGCGGCAAGGTAGCCGAAGCAGCCCTGTGCTACACCGGCGATATTCTCGACCCCCATCGCGACAAATACGATTTACAATACTACATCAACATGGCTAAGGCTTTGGAAAAGGCCGGCGCCAACATTATCGCCATCAAGGATATGGCTGGTCTCCTGAAGCCTGAAGCCGCCTATCGCTTGGTGAGCAGTCTGAAATCCTATGTGGGCGTGCCCATTCACCTGCACACCCATGAGGGCAGCGGCAACGCTATTTATACCTATGCTCGCGCTATCGACGCCGGCGTAGATATCGTGGACACCGCCATGAGCGCCATGAGCTGTGGCACTGCCCAGCCCTCCACCGCTAGCCTCTACTACGCCTTGAGCGGTCATCCCCGTCAACCCCGTCTAGATGTGGACGCTTTGAACGAAATGTCCCGCTATTGGGAAACCGTACGCCCCTATTACAAGGCTGCGGATAGGACCGAAAACTTCCCCAATCCTGAGGTTTATTGCCACGAAATGCCCGGTGGCCAATACACCAATTTGAAGCAACAAGCCCAAGCGCTTGGTCTCATTGACCGTTGGGAAGAAATCAAGGATATGTATCACAGAGTATCCATGATGTTCGGCGACCTGATTAAGGTTACTCCCTCCTCTAAAATCGTAGGCGATATGGCCCTCTTTATGGTACAAAATGACCTTAGCGAAGAAGATGTTTACGCTAAGGGCGATGTGCTGGACTTCCCCGCCTCCGTTGTAGAATTTTTCGAGGGCCGCATCGGCGTGCCTTATCAGGGATTCCCTGAAAAGCTACAAAAGATTATCCTCAAGGGTCGTGAGCCCATCACCGTGCGTCCCGGCGCCGCCTTAGCTCCGGTGGATTTTGAAGCCGTACGCACGAAGCTAGCCGAGATGAGCGCTCCCACCACTGATGAAGCTATCAGCTCCTATTGCCTCTATCCTAAGGTATTCACCGATTGGGTTACTCGCTACAATGAATTTGGTGATGTGTCCGTGCTGGACTCCCCCACCTTCTTCTTCGGCATGACCCCCGGCGAAAAGATTAAGGTTGAAATCGAGCAAGGCAAGGTTTTAGTCATTAAGCTTGTACATGTTTCCGAGGCTAACTCCGCCGGCATGCGCACCGTTACCTTCGAATTCAACGGTCTCCCCCGTGAAATCGAGGTCAAGGACCGCAACGCCAAGGCTACCGAAATTACCCGCAAGAAGGCTGATAAGTCCAACATGGGCGAAATCGGCGCTTCCCTCTCCGGCTCCGTAGTGAAGGTGCTGGTAGAAAAGGGTCAAGCCGTAACTAAGGGTACCCCCTTAATCATTACCGAAGCCATGAAGATGGAGACTACCCTCTCCGCTCCTATCAGCGGCATTGTGAGCATTATTCACGTTGCTCCCGGCGAGCGTGTAGAAAGCGGCGACTGCCTCATGGAAATCAAAACCCAAGTAGACAAATAATACTTGTCATTGCGTAAAGTATATGATACACTGAAAAAGCAGAAGGTGTGGACGCGTTTCTTCCAATGCGTGACACAAAAAAAGCAGCGGAGGCGACCGCTGCTTTTTTATACTTTATTTGCTACAGAACAGTAATTGGTAATCAGCAGGCGAGCTGTGATTTTTAGCAAATGAGTGGCTTGGTACAATGGCCTCAAGGGTTCGAAAAACTATATTGTTTTGCGAGACAAATAGTACCCCGCAGAGGCCAATTGAACCCCACGAAATTGGCGTCAAGAAAATCACTTGCGAGCCTGATGATTACTTATTACTGTTTATAATCATATATTTATAATTAGGATATAACTATGCAACAATCATTATACGACTACATACAACAGCATATTGATGAGGACGGCATCTTTACGGAGCGCACTTTGCCAGACGGCAACGACTACATCAACATCGTCGAGCCTGGACAGACCGACGCTTTTTACTATACCGCCGACATGCCCTCCAGCGATGAGGACGCTAGCACCCTGAACAAGGATTTGCGTGCCTATCTTGCGGAGCCCAGCGCCAACAACCACCAACGGCTCTACAAGCACCTCAAGGACATGTCCATGGCCGAATACGCCGACCCCTTCATCGCTGCCTTCGACAGCGACGACATGAACGAAACCGCCATCGGGAGCCGCTGAAATTCGCCATCCTTCTGTTCGGTCTTTACGGCATGCAGCACATTGAAGAGGAGGACCCGGAGCTGTGGCGTGATTTAGTGACCATTGCCCACTGCGAAGAATTCACCTTCGCCTTTCTCTACAGCTGCCGCGTCACCAATTATATTTCCCAAAAAGCAGTGTGGGAGCTGCTGGGCTGCACCAAGGGCTGGGGCAAGGTCTTCGCCATTATCGACTGCCAATGTCCGGACGATGACCATCGCCGTTGGCTGCTGCAAAATGGACCCGACATAGATGTGGAATATCCACCCCTTGCCGTAAAGCTGATTCAGGCGACCCAGCTGGATAAATTTTTGGCGCAGCCTGTCATCGACTACCCCAGCTATAAAAGCGCTATCGCCATAGTGGGCAATTATATGATGCTGCTACTGCATTATAATCCTGATGCTGTACGAGAAAACTATAATCTTACCGATATTGACCTCTACAGCCTGTTGAAGCATTTGCTGCATCACGCTCTCTATCTGTCCGTGGAAGCCGAAGATATGCTGGACATGATTACCATGGCTACCTCCTTGCGCAGCATGCAGGAGGAAAACGCTCTCTATTCTCTAACTCCTAACCAAATTCAAGAGCTCATCGCGGCCTGCGATAAAATGGTTTATTCCACCAATTGGGAGCCCATTATCGCCTCCCGTCTCTTTGAACAGAACCAAGTGAACTATCAGCTAGCCGATCTGGCCTATGAGCTAGAGCTGGATATTTGGCAGCGCTTGTACGACTTTTGGCTTACCCATCCCCTGGAATTTACCCTTTTGCCTTATCTCCTCTCCTATGAAGGTGGCACTCGCTCCGACAGGGTACTGGCTCGTCTCACCGAGCAATTACCCCTTTACGCCTCGGATTTACACTCCCTAGTAGTGCCCCTGCATTACTTGCGGACCCATCCAGGTAAGGGCGAGGCCATTTTGTGCGCGGCCCTTGGCTCCATGTTCGAGCTTTTGCGTAGCTGTGCCTGCGACGTGCTGGAGGCTTGGGGGCCAGAGGGCATTACCCCAACCATAAAGAATAGTATCTATACCGCTATGCGCAGCAGTACGGACGATCTAGTACGAGCACGCCTCACGGCCATTCTTCTAGGGCACAAGCTTGACCTGGAAGCATTCTTGCAAAAGCAAAAGAAAAAAATGAAAAAGAAGTAAAAAAGCCTAAATTAGCACTTGCTAACTCCAGCAGAATATGTTATAATCAAAGCGTAGTAAGCAATAGCTAATCAAGATTTTGCATTTCGACCCTTCCTGATTTTACAGCCTTGACCTTGACCATATTCCTTCCAAAGCATCTGATTAGCATGCTACTATGACCACATTCTCCTCAAAAAGATGACTGCGTTCGCACTTACGCAGTCATCTTTTTTTGTCTAATCCTTCTTTTTTCCTAATTCAGCAAAATATATTTGCCTTTTTCATATAGTATGCTTTATAATAAGGTTAGACATTTGTGACGAAATTTTCTGCCAGTTGTTTTCTGGCGCTGAAGGGGATTTTTATGGACAAGGCAAGAACAACCCTGCACTGCATGCGTGGTCCGGCGCCCACGCCCAGCTGCCTCTGCAAGCTACAAAAGCTGTCCCTTATTTTGGAAGCAAGTAAACTGGACGCCTTTGAATATGTTTCCGCTAAGGATACCTTAACGGTCTACGACAATTGCTTGAATGTAATTACCCAAGTTGAAGACTTCCTGCAAAACATTGATTACAATAGCTCCATCGATCCTCAGTATCGTGATAAGGTGAGGCAATTCTTTTTAGGTGATGTAGCCCAGCCGCTGTACAGCGAGGGAACTCGTGTTTCCGACGGCAAGCACGTCACCTGTTTCGTACAGGGCATGCTCCTCCCGGACGAAGATAATAACGCTTATGTTATTTTGGGCACTATTAAGGACATTACGACCTTTACTGAAAAGGCTCAGCAGCTGGAAAAGAAAACCCAGCTTGATTCCTTAACAGGGCTTTATAACCATGCCCATGGCATGGAGCTGATTAACAACGAGCTCCACAACAAGAATCCCTTCGATACCTGCGCCTTCGCCATTGTGGATATAGACTTCTTCAAGCAGATTAACGATACCTATGGCCATCTTTTTGGCGACCATGTTTTGCTAGAGCTCTCTACCATTTTTAAGGAAGTGCTCCCCTCCGACACTATTATTTCC
>SFCN01000130.1 GCA_004558595.1 Phascolarctobacterium sp.
ATCATAATCTTCCTTTAGTTCTTCATTTAATATTTCTACTGGTATACTTAATTGATATGCTACAACATCTTCTCTTTTTGTACCTTTACACATATCTCTATCTACTCTAAAATCACTAACTTCTTCAATTGTTGCTTTTATTTCTTCACTATCTACTATTTCTTCTCCAAATATAATATACATTCTAACACCTTCCTTATTTTTATATTTAAATTTACTAATTTTCTTTTATTATTTACTAAGTGTATTTATTTCTATTGTTTATTAAAATAAAAATATTTATAAGTTCTTTTTATATATTAAAAAACCTCTAGTTAGAAAACTAGAGGAATAATGGTGGGACCAACAGGGCTCGAACCTGTGACCCCCTGCTTGTAAGGCAGGTGCTCTCCCAGCTGAGCTATGGTCCCGAATTATCTTTATTTTTATAAGTGGTGCGCCCAGAGGGACTCGAACCCCCAACCTTCTGATTCGTAGTCAGACACTCTATCCAGTTGAGCTATAGGCGCATGATTAAATGGAGGCGACACCCAGATTCGAACTGGGGATGAAGGAGTTGCAGTCCTCTACCTTAGCCACTTGGTCATGTCGCCTTTTCATATTGGTGACCCATCGGAGATTCGAACTCCGGACACCTTGATTAAAAGTCAAGTGCTCTACCGACTGAGCTAATGAGTCATGTTTTTTGGGGTGGATAATGAGATTCGAACTCACGGCCTCCAGAGCCACAATCTGGCGCTCTAACCAACTGAGCTATACCCACCATACCTAATGCACTAGTATGTAACTTTTTAGTTGATGGTCGAGGTGAAGGGACTCGAACCCCCGGCCCCATGGTCCCAAACCAAGTGCGCTACCAAACTGCGCTACACCTCGAACTAACTGAGCTAATGGTCCACGTTAATTCTATATATTGAATTTAAATGGTAGCGGTAACAGGAGTCGAACCTGTGACCTTTCGGGTATGAACCGAACGCTCTAGCCAACTAAGCTATACCGCCACAATATTTGAAAATTTGGTGCCCAGAGGCGGAATCGAACCACCGACACGGGGATTTTCAGTCCCCTGCTCTACCGACTGAGCTATCTGGGCACTATATTGGCGGAGAGGGTGGGATTCGAACCCACGGTGCCGTTAAGCATCACTGGTTTTCAAGACCAGCTCCTTAAACCACTCGGACACCTCTCCTTATAGTTTCCATCTGCTCTATCTATCGAGCATGATGTTAATATTAATATGGCTGGGGATGCAGGACTCGAACCTACGCATGCATGAGTCAAAGTCATGTGCCTTACCGACTTGGCTAATCCCCAATATAAGTGGTGAGCGCACAGGGATTCGAACCCCGGACACACGCCTTAGAAGGGCGTTGCTCTATCCAGCTGAGCTATGCACCCACATATATTGTTAATTTTATTTGGAGCGGGAAACGAGATTCGAACTCGCGACTTCAACCTTGGCAAGGTTGCGCTCTACCGCTGAACTATTCCCGCATAAGGTATAGTCAAAAAGTGGTGCGGATGAAGGGAGTCGAACCCCCACGCCAAAGGCGCTAGATCCTAAGTCTAGTGCGTCTGCCAATTCCGCCACATCCGCATACTTCTTTCTTGGTGGAGGATGGTGGATTCGAACCACCGAAAGCACAGCTAACAGATTTACAGTCTGCCCCCTTTGGCCACTCGGGAAATCCTCCGTATATATAAATGGAGCTGGTAATAGGACTCGAACCTACAACCTGCTGATTACAAGTCAGCTGCTCTACCAATTGAGCCATACCAGCATATTATTAAAGAAGTATTTATGGCGACCTGGAAGGGGCTCGAACCCTCGACCTCCAGCGTGACAGGCTGGCATTCTAACCAACTGAACTACCAGGCCGCATTTATAAGTTTTATATGGTGGGACCAACAGGGCTCGAACCTGTGACCCCCTGCTTGTAAGGCAGGTGCTCTCCCAGCTGAGCTATGGTCCCGGGATAATTAAATGGAGCGGGTGAAGGGGATCGAACCCTCACAGCCGGCTTGGAAGGCCGGAACTCTACCATTGAGCTACACCCGCATGGTGACTCATAGGGGAATCGAACCCCTGTTACCGCCGTGAAAGGGCGGTGTCTTGACCGCTTGACCAATGAGCCATATTATTTAAATGGTTGCGGAGACAGGACTTGAACCTGTGACCTTCGGGTTATGAGCCCGACGAGCTGCCAACTGCTCCACTCCGCGATATTAAAGTTGGTGCCGAAGACCGGAATCGAACCGGTACGAAAGTATAAGTTTCGCAGGATTTTAAGTCCTGTGCGTCTGCCAGTTCCGCCACTTCGGCATACTTTCTTGGCTCCAAGGGAGGGACTCGAACCCTCAGCCTATCGGTTAACAGCCGAGTGCTCCACCGTTGAGCTACCTTGGAACATTACGTGGCTATGTGCTACTCTCCCAGGCGGTCGCCCACCAAGTACCATTGCCGCTAAAGAGCTTAACTTCTGTGTTCGGAATGGGAACAGGTGTATCCTCTTTGCTATAATAACCACATAAATTTATTTTCTTTTTACTGGACAAGTATTATAATAACATTTTATTTTAATACTGTCAACTCTTTTTTTAAAGTTTTTTAGAAAGTTTTTAGTACTTTCAAAACTGCTAACATTTAAGATATAACTATCTTGGTCAAGTCCTCGACCTATTAGTATGCTTTCAGCGCTTATCCTTTCCGTACTTAGCTACCCAGCCATGCCCTTGGCAGAACAACTGGTACACCAGCGGTACGTCCATCCCGGTCCTCTCGTACTAAGGACAGGTCTCCTCAAATTTCCTACGCCTGCGACGGATAGGGACCGAACTGTCTCACGACGTTCTGAACCCAGCTCGCGTACCACTTTAATGGGCGAACAGCCCAACCCT
>SFCN01000131.1 GCA_004558595.1 Phascolarctobacterium sp.
TATTAGCAAAGCTATTAGGATTATCCGTAGACAGGGTATTGAAATCATCATAGTTGGTCAGATTGCCTTTGACGGCTTCCAAAGTGATAGTACCGCCCATAGCCATGATATCACCTGCATTGAAGACGGAGCCGTTCTTGAGGGCGGGATAATAGGTATTGTCGTTAATTTGAACAACATATTCGCCATAATCATTCAACTTCAGCGCACTAGCATCAGTAAGCTCATGCAGAACGCCCTGAGCATCAAAGTAATAATAGTACCCATTAGTGCTTTCCGCACGCAGCGTTACATTACCATTACCACTGAGCAAATCCGCGCCGCTCTCGTTAAAAATGACGCCGTCAGTGGAGATAATGCTAATATCTCCGGTCACAGCCTCCATCACACCATAGTTCACCACATTACCCTTGTAGGCAGTTAGTTCAATCTGGTTCTTAGCTGTAATGTTGCCACTGCTATCCTCATTACCATTGTACAGATTCTGATTGGCATATAGTTTTACATCACCCTGCACAGAAACAATGTCACCGGTGTTATGCAAATCGGCCTTCCAGGAATCCAAATGCACTTCTTGCACTGCTTTGATATTACCATCGTTATACAAACTGCCATAAGCATCAATAATGACATTGCCATCCGATTCGATATCAGCGCTGTTATAAACGACGGAAGAAACATCCTTGATATTTTCGTCAAAAGTCTTGATAACTACATTGCCCTTGGCCTTGATGGAGCCATTTTGGTTGGTGGTACCAGTACCCTCATAATCCCTAGCAACTATATTCATAACGCCTGCATTAGCCTGAATACTTACATCGGCATCTGTAGAGATAATCTTAGCAGTATTAATCAGCACTTCACCAGCATCTAAAACGACCTCACCCTTAGCAGTGATGGCGTCGCTTTCATTATCGCCCAAGTTAACAATGCTCTCGCCTGCCAAAACCTCCACAACACCACTGGTAGATGTGATGCCTGCAAGATTGTATACTGTGCCTTTGGTAGCGTCCATATCAATACGTTCTACCGCTTGAATGGTGCCCTCATTTTTGATATCCCCCACCATGGACCACAGAATCAAATTCTTGCCAGAAGTGATGCTTGCCGCGTTATTGATGTCGTTTACGGCAATCAGATAAACCTGCTCGGCAGAGTGAATGCTGGCAGTATTATTTACGTCATGCGCTGCATAAAGCTCGACCTCGGTTGCATCAACCATAGCTCCGCTAACCACGTTCACATCCTGCTCTTCGTTGACAACCTTAATCTTGCCAGTTGCCCGCAAAGCAGATTGGATATTGATATCATTGAGTGCACCAGCTTGGTAATTGGTAATCAAAATATTGCCATTAACAACCTGACCGGATTGTACGGAAACATTTAGCTCAGCACCAGATTTATTGCTATTACCCACTATGATGTTGCCATTGTCAGAATCAAGGACTACATTATGCAGCTCGTTGAACCTGCTGCCCAAATCCACGCCATATGTGTCATCGGAGCTGCCACCTGCCAAAGCCTCTAATTTGTCGCTCACTTTGAGAGTATAGCCACGGGGATCTACAACGCTATTGTCATAGATTTCATCGATATAACCCAAGGCCAGTAAATCCAGATTCCGGGTCTGCATTGCGCCACTTTGCAGAAGGATATTGCCATCTGCCTCCAAGAAGACCTTGTCCGTAGCCGTAATGGTTCCACCGTTGTGGATTACATCGTATTGGGATTGCAAAGTGATGTTAGCAGCAACTAAATTAGTTGCGCTACCGCTGCCTACGATTTCCACGTTAGCCTCATCATTGATGAGCTTATTAGCTGCGCCGTTTACGTAGTTGTGCACAGTCAGACTGCCCTTCAGTTGGCCAGCAGCTTCTGCTTCCGCTGCCCCCACGCACACAGTCAAAGTGCCATCAACGTCGTTACCATTGCCCACAGTAATGTTAGCAGTGGTGCCATTTTCCACAACCACATTGCTCAAATGGTTGAAGCGACCACCAAGGTCAACAGTCGTAGGCTGCGTACCTGCGTTA
Organism: Phascolarctobacterium sp.; assembly: GCA_004558595.1. Lineage (GTDB taxonomy): Bacteria > Bacillota > Negativicutes > Acidaminococcales > Acidaminococcaceae > Phascolarctobacterium_A. Next base: position 2,034 of record SFCN01000131.1, read on the forward strand.
TTACCGCTTATATACAGATCACCTGCATATACCAACCCACCATTTGCTTGATTTACGGAATTATCATACTGCTGCGCAATATTGCCATGCTCACTGCGCAAGCGCACCACATCAGCCTGCAGCAAACCACCATTGAGTTGCATGTTATTGCTAACATTTATAGCTGCATCCTTAGCTTCAATGCTGCCGCCGTTTTGGGTGAAGTTTTCTTTTGCTGTTACAGTTAGCTTAGCACCATTTACTTGGCCCTTGTTCATGTTGATAATGGTAGCCTGCAAGGTGCCCTCGCCGGAGCCGGTGTTAATTTCGCCACCGGCAATGGTCATGGTCGTCCCCGCAACCAGATGGGCTGCATTGACAAGGCCACCAGTGATATCCATCGTGGTTCCGGAGTTTACATTAGTGGCATTCATGGTCCCACCAGAGATGTTAATATCTTTACCAGCAGTTACCTGCACTGCCTTCACAGTGCCATCGGCCAAGGTAATCGTATTGTTGCTCTCCACAGTACTAGCATTAATTGTTCCATTGTTAACAGACAGTTTGGTCATCTTACCAATCGCTATGATATCGCCGTAGTTGGTTACGTTGTAGCCATTGCCACTCCCGTCTGCCCCACGAACCTCCAAAATAACCTTACCGCCCGAGGTAACAATATCACCGGAGGAAGGATCGCTTGCCTTGCCATTGATAATGTTGCCATGCTCAGCCACAAGTTTTACATCGCCATACACGGACTCTAGCACTGCGGTATTCACCACATCACCTGTAGTTGCGGTCAAGGTAATATTCTTACCTGCATATACGTTGTACGCGAAGTTGCTCAAGCCCTCAGCCGCAGTTAGGCTGATATTCTCGCCGGACTCCAGATCCTTTTCGTTGTACAAATGACCATTTACTGCTTTGAAGTCAATATTGCCAGTTGCAATTGCCTTACCTTTGTAGGTATTAGCAAAGCTATTAGGATTATCCGTAGACAGGGTATTGAAATCATCATAGTTGGTCAGATTGCCTTTGACGGCTTCCAAAGTGATAGTA
>SFCN01000007.1 GCA_004558595.1 Phascolarctobacterium sp.
TGACGATATTAAAGCTTTCATCGAAATCCATATTGAGCAGGGGCCGATTTTGGAAGCAGAACATAAGGAAATAGGTATCGTTGATGTGATTGTTGGCATTAAGCGAGCCCGCATCAGGATTAACGGTAGGGCGGACCATGCAGGTACTATGCCCATGCATATGCGTAAGGACGCTTTAGAGCAAGCAACGAAGGTGATTAGCAAGATAGGGGACAGGGCTAGGCTGTTCCGCAATTGCGTGGCCACAGTAGGATTTTTGCAGGTGGAGCCTAATGTAATGAATATTATTCCTCAAAGGGTTACCTTTGTGGTTGATATTCGCGGTGTGGATGAAGATAGCATTATGACGCAGTATTATAGTCTGCTTGCTGACCTCGATAAAATGAGCCTTGAGTCAGGGCTGACGTATGAGGTAGAGAATCTTCTTTATGCCGAGCCTGTGCTGATGGATGAAGAGATTAAAGGCCATTTCGAAATGAGCTGTATTACTAGGGAGTTTGAATATATGCATCTTCCTAGCGGAGCAGGTCATGATGCGCAAATTTTTGGCGCCAAGATGCCCGCAGCCATGCTTTTCGTACCCAGCGCTGGGGGAAGAAGCCATTGCCCAGAGGAAAAAAGTGAGGCCTCGGACCTTGCCAAAGCGGTGCTGGTTGCCTATGATGCTGTGCAAACTATGAGTAGGCTGAAGTAAGGTGATGAGGAAGTGTATTTAAAGAAGATAATCAGTGAAGCTGGAAAATAGATAGCGTCATAACATCGAAGTTTAAAAAAATTTGACCTTTGCTGTGTGAGTGATTACCATTTCAATCTGTGTACCCATAAAAATGTTTATATGAAAGAAGGTTGGAGCATGAAGAAAATAGTATTCATTGTTGGTTCTTTGCGTAAAAAATCTTTGAATCGTTGAACATGGCAGCAGGATTATTGGTAATTGATTGTTTTGTGGAATCCTTCCCCAATGTAAAAATAAGTATGTAGATTTCATCCCAGGAGTGAGATAGTCCATGTTATACCCTCTGCTTGAACAGTATGATATAGACTGTAAAAGGGCAATTGCATATGGATTTATCAGGACGGAAGCTGGCTTGGAGCTCAAAAAGGAATTACCAGGTGTGGGCCTTTATGCCATATTCGTTATTGCCGGTAAAAGCTTTGAAGTCAATGTCTTCGATGCCGATACTGATGAAGAATATTTACCCTTTAATGTTTTGGACAATATTACTGGCTTTGTTACTGGGATAAGGGAACAGGTGGAGGATTTAGTGCAGGAGATTAAAGAAAAATGCCTGCTCAATTCCAATATGAAGCTGAGGCTAATGGAGTATTGCGAAAGAAAATTTGGCACGGAGCCGGAGGCTCCGTGGGAGGATTCGCCTGATGCCTACACATTCAAAACTGCCAAAAGAAACAAATGGTACGCTTTATTTATGACCATACATTATAAAAGCTTAGGACTAGCGGCTAAAGGAACGTTGGATGTGGTAAATATTAAGCTGCCGCCGGAAAAGGTACTGGACCTTATCGACAGGGTGCATTTTTATCCGGCCTATCACATGAATAAAAAGCACTGGATAACGATTGTTCTAGATAAAGAAGTAGATGAGCCCTTGGTACAGCAGCTTTTAGAGGAGAGTTATGGATTGGTTGAGAAGCTTAAAAAAGAGGCATTTCCCGTTGGAAGGGAGAGCTAGAGAGGTAATTCGTCAAATAAAATGCTAATGGAAAAGTTTATTGTAGAAGATATTCCTGCTGTGCTGTGGGGAGAGCCTTCTGCTAAAATCTACATTTATGTGCATGGCAAGCAGGGATATAAAACCGTATCTGATTGTTATGCTTCGCCTCCGCGGCACCAATAAATAGGTAAATACTGGTTGAATCCTCAGCAGGAATCAACCAGTTTTTTATGGCCCATAGATGTGGCGAAGATAAAAGCGAACGTTCTTTTCGGTAACTACAGGTTACCCATAAAAATATACTATATTTGTAGCCGTACAGTGGACGAAAAGAAGCGCCCTGCGGTGGGCACAGTGTTTGCAGTTTTTTGCGTGAAGAATTGCTAAAATATTTTTCTCTTTCTCTAGTCGGCTGGCTTTTACAGGGTAAAGCTAACGCCCCAGTGCGGCGAGGTGATTGTGGTAATCACTGCTCGCTACGCTGGGGCACTTTTATGTTTCTGAGGGGAAGGGGCAATATATGTCACAAGAAATGCACAACTATTTCTAGCGTGAGGGCAGGGAAAATGATATAATAAAGTGTAGCTTTGTGAGAAAAACTATGGGATGGTGTTTGTAAGTAGGCATGCACTCATGGAAGTGTTGACAGTGCCACGAAGTATGTTGAGCGAAGCTAAGTCTATGCAAGTGTTAAGAGGGAGGTATGCTATGCCTATAGAATATTATCTTTTGATCGCTGGCGTAATTTTGATGAGCGTGGAGCTTGCTGTGCCGGGCTTTGGCATTTTCGGCATCGGTGGACTGCTCTGCTTGACCGGCGGTGGTTACTACCTTTTGGGTGGTGGCTTGGCAGCCTTGACCGTGCTCTTAGGCTTCTACATTCTGGTAGCCCTAGTGATCGCCTTTCTATGCCTGTACCTGCCAAGGGAGAGCAAATGGAATCCCTTCGTACTCTGGGATAAGCAGCAAAATAGCGCTGGTTATACTGGTGGCAGCGATTTTTCAGCTCTTTTGGGGAAGCAGGGGGTCGCCCTTACTACCCTACGGCCTGCAGGAACGGCGCTGATAGAAGGCAAGCGTTACGATGTCAGCAGCCTAGGTGATTTTCTGTCGAAGAATAGTAAAATTGTTGTGAGCAAGGTGGAAGGCAGTAAGCTTTTCGTGGATTTAGTAAAGGAGTGATTGCGCATGGATTTATTGTTTAGCGCTATTTTTGGCAGTGGTTTTATGTTTATTTTGGCCATAGCCGGTATTGCCATTTTCTTGAATTTTGTGCCGCTGGGGCTGTGGATCAGCGCTATTGCGGCCGGTGTTAACGTGGGTATTTTTAATTTGATTGGTATGCGTCTGCGCCGGGTGCCCGCTTCCCAAATCGTGCTGCCATTGATTAAGGCTAATAAGGCAGGCTTGGATGTTAATGTAAATCAGCTGGAGGCCCATTATCTGGCTGGCGGTAATGTGGACAGAGTAATTGACGCATTGATTGCTGCTCATAGAGCGCAAATCGATCTGACCTTCGAGCGTGGCTGCGCCATTGATTTGGCTGGTCGTAATGTGCTAGAGGCCGTGCAAATGAGCGTTAACCCTGAGGTTATCGAAACTCCCGTGGTCAGCGCCGTGGCTAAGGATGGTATCGAGCTAAAGGTTAAGGCTCGCGTAACCGTGCGCGCGAATATCGACCGTTTGGTAGGCGGCGCCGGTGAGGCTACCATTATCGCTCGCGTAGGCGAGGGTATTGTTACTAACGTAGGCTCCAGCGATGACCACAGCAAGGTACTGGAGAACCCCGATTTTATTTCTAAAACCGTATTGGACAAGGGCTTGGATGCAGGCACTGCCTTCGAGATTTTGTCCATTGATATTGCGGATGTGGATGTGGGCCGTAATATAGGCGCTGCGCTGATGACCGACCAAGCGGAGGCCGATAAGCGCATTGCTCAGGCTCGCGCTGAAGAGCGCCGCGCCATGGCGGTGGCTAAGGAGCAGGAAATGAAGGCCTATACCCAAGAGATGCAGGCCAAGGTTGTGGAGGCCCAGGCCAAGGTGCCGGCGGCCATGGCAGCTGCTCTGGAAAGCGGTCGCTTGGGCGTAATGGATTATTATCGTTTGAATAATATTCAGGCCGATACCCAAATGCGCAAAACCATCGCCGAGGTAAGCCCGGAGGGCGTGACCGGAGAAGGAGCCGACAAGCCCGCTGGTAAATAAGAGGTAGCGCTATGTTTGATTTATTAGATAATCTGGTGCCCATGGTGATTATGTTCATGCTGCTGCGTGGCATTTTGGACGTGCTTTTTGGCAAGAAAAAGCGTCGTCCTGATGAAGCAGAGGAGGGTGATGAGCTGCCGCCCGATTATGAGGGCGAGAGGCAGCCCCAGCCTGAGTATGAAGCCCATACGAAGCCGGAGCCCCAAGAGAAGAAGCCTGATTTGGCTGCCGAGTTTGAGCGGCGCTTGAAGAAGCGCCAGCAGGGGCAGCAGGAGACAGCTGGGGAAGCGCAGAGGGTGCGTCAGGATAAGCAAAGGGTTCATCACGATGCAGAGACTCACCATGAGGGCAAGGGGCGTGTACATCGTGAAAACGAAGCCCTGCAGCATGAAAAGAGCAAGGTTTATCGTGACCCCAGAGGTGACTATAGCTATAATGAGGAGCGCTTTAACAAGGAGGCTGCGGCCTTCAGCGCTTATTATGCTAAGCAGCAGGAGCAGGATCAGCCAAGGGTTAAGCTAAAGCATGCCGCTTTGGTTAATGGTTTTATTATGGCTCAGGTACTGGACAAGCCCAGAAGCTTAAAGCCCTATGGTACTGAAGAATTATAAGCTCTAGCTATTTATAAAGGGAGAGAAAATGTTGTAGTTTAGCATCCTTTTGGCAAGAAGAGGGTGCTGGTGGAGATTTAAGGAGATGTGTGTATTATGCTGGAAAAGCTGGATATGAAGAAAAAGCTGTCCAAGGCTGATTATAATGCCGTGATGGACGAGCTGGGGGAACGCCTTGGTCAGGTGCAGCGTATGGCTAGAGAGGCCAAGAAGCCCATTATTATTGTTTTCGAGGGCTGGCGTGGCGCTCGGCGTAGCGCCATCATCAACACTATGATGCAGCAAATGGACGCTCGTGGCTTTGATGTTTATTCCACGGTTCGCATGAGCGAGGAGGAGCATAATCAGCCCTTTTTTACCTTTTTTTGGCAGCATTTGCCTGCCTTGGGTAATATCGCTGTGTACCATCGCAGCTGGTATTATTTAAAAACGGCCAATGAAGTGGCCTGTAAGGAGGGTAACGCTAGCTGCTGCCAGTTCATCTCCTATGACCATATCAACACCTTCGAAAAAATGCTAACCGATGATAATTACATCATCCTGAAATATTTTCTGCATTTATCCAATAACCAGCAAAAGGAAAATATCGCTAAAAATGCCAAGACCTTGGGCAAGGCTTGGCGGGATGTGAGCCCTGCTATCGATGAAAGCGATAAATATGAGGAATATTTGGAGCGTTATGAAAAGATGCTGGAGGCCACCGATAAGGTGAACGCTCCTTGGCATTTGATCGCCGCGGACGACCGTCGCAGCGCGGAAATAGAAATCATCACCTCCATTGTGGAGACCGTGGAAAAGGCCGTTAATACTCCGGTAGCGGCTCCTGCAGCGGTGATTCGTCCCAATACTAAATATGATGTCTTGGGCAAAATCAACGCGACTCAGGAGCTGAGCAAGGAGGATTACAAGAAGGAGCTGGACAAATACCAAAAGCGTTTAAAGCAGCTGCAGATTGAAATGTTCAAGGCTCAAATCCCCACCGTCATCTGCTTTGAGGGCTGGGACGCCGCGGGTAAGGGCGGTGCTATCCGTCGCTTGACCGCTGCGCTGGACCCCTTGGGCTTTAGCGTGCATCCGGTATCGGCCCCCAATGTGGTGGAGCGCCAATTCCACTATCTATGGCGCTTCTGGGTACATTTGCCGGAGCCTGGCAATATCGCCATCTTCGACAGAACCTGGTATGGTCGGGTCATGGTGGAGCGTATAGAGGGCTTCGCCAAGGATTACGAATGGCAGCGGGCCTACGATGAAATCAAGGATATGGAGCTGCAGTGGGCGGAGCACGGCTTTGCTATCGCCAAGTTCTGGCTGCAAATCGACAGCGATGAGCAGCTACGTCGCTTTAACGACCGCCAAAATGACCCCATGAAGCAATGGAAGATTACCGAAGAGGATTGGCGTAATCGTGAAAAGTGGGATGCCTATGAGGAGGCCGTCAATGAAATGCTGGTGCGCACGGACACTTCCTATGCGCCCTGGACCGTGGTGGAGGGCAATAATAAATACTTTGCTCGCCTGAAGGTTTTAAAGACCATTGTTGATTTGTTCGAAAAGAAGCTGGGAAAATAAGGCTGAATTAGTGAGGTACAAGCTTTGTCCTGGAAGATAAAAAACTACTTACAAGATTTACGAGCTATGGAGGAGGGAGCCCAGCGCTTTGCACCGGGGCTCCGCCATCCGGTAGCTTTTATTTATCCCAATGTGTATCATTTGGGGATGTCCAATCTGGGCATGCATATTTTGTATCAGATGATTAACGCCCGGGGGGACAGCGCCTGCGAGCGTTTCTTTTTGCCGGAGCGTCGTCTTATGGACGAGCATGTGAAGAGCAAAACCCCCTTGCTCAGTATAGAAAACGGCAAGCCCCTAGCAAATTTTCCTGTCATTTTCGTCATGCTGTCCTTTGAAATGGACTATGATAATTTACTCACGGTGCTGGACTTGGGTAATATTAAGCTGCGAGCGGCGGAGCGCAAGGAGCGCGAGCCGCTGGTGATTATCGGTGGGCCCTGCGCTACCTTTAATCCGGAGCCGCTGGCCACCGTAGCCGATGCCTTCGTTATTGGCGAGGGTGAGGACACTGTGCAGCGGATTTTGGATGTTGTCTATAGCGCTAGTAGTAAGGCTGAACGCCTGGAGCAGCTAGCGCAGCTGCCGGGCGTGTATGTGCCGTCGTTTTACGAGGCGCAATACGACGAGAACGGCAGCTTTGCGGCTTTAAACGTAAAGGCAGGTTGTAGCGCTCCTGCTACTATTAAGCGTCAGTGGGTTAAGGATATTGATAATTATCCTCACACCACGGCGGTAATGAGTAGCGGTACGGAATTCGAGGATATGTATATTGTGGAAGTGGCCCGTGGCTGTGGTCGTCACTGTCGCTTCTGCATGGCGGGCTACTGCTTTAGAAAGCCGCGGCCGCGTAAGCTAGAGCAGATCATTGCCGATATCGAGCGTCGTCCGGCTCGCACGAAAAAGGTGGGCCTCATGGGAGCGGCGGTCAGCGACCATCCGCAAATGGCTGAGCTTACGGCTTATCTAGCAGAGCATAAGATTCAGTTTAGTGTAGCTAGCATGCGTGCGGATATGCTCACGCCGCAAATCGCACAGGCCCTGTACGCCAGTGGGCAGCGGACTATGACCATAGCTCCCGAAGCGGGCAGCGAGCGGATGCGAGCTGCTATTAACAAGGGCATCACTGAGGAGCATGTGCGCCGCGCTATAAGCATCGCCGCGGAGGCGGGGATGCGGCATATTAAGCTTTACTATATGATTGGCCTGCCGGGAGAAAAGGACGAGGATATCGCCGAGACCGTGGACATGATTCTGCGCATGCGGGCAGAGATGGATGGGCTGGGCTCTAAGGGTGAATTAGTTATCAGCGTCAATGGCTTTGTGCCCAAGCCCTTTACGCCCTACCAATGGGCATCTCTGTGTCCGGTGCGTACCCTGAAAAAGCGTTTTAAAATGCTCAATGATGGCTTGAAAAAGGCGAAGCATGTGAAGCTTATCACCGAGTCCCTAAAGGAAACAGTGATTCAGTCCCTGCTAGCTCGCGGTGACAGACGCTTGGGTGAGCTGCTTTTAGAGGCTCATGAGTCCGGGCAGAATCTGAAGTCAGCGCTGAAGCAGCATGGACTGGACGCTGAGGAAATGACTGAGCGAGAGCTAGCCGTGGACGCTCCCGTGCCCTGGCAGCATCTTGATATGGGCGTGACTATGGCTTATCTGCGCCTAGAGCTAGAGCGTAGCCAGCAGGGTAAATTTACGCCCATGTGCTTCGACAATTGCAGGCGCTGTGGCGTTTGCCGCGAGGCAGAGCATAAATAATATGAGAACAATCGATAGTGATTTTCTGCGCCGGGCCCTAAAGCATTATTATGGCTATGACGAGTTTCGTCCGGGGCAGGAGGCGATTATTAGTGAAATCCTAACAGGCCAGCCAGTGCTGGCCGTGCTGCCCACGGGCGCAGGCAAGAGCATCTGCTTTCAGCTGCCTTCATTATTGCTCAGGGGTGTGACACTGGTGGTGTCACCCCTGATTTCTTTAATGAAGGACCAAGCCGAAGCTCTCACCGCCCGTGGTATCCCAGCTGCCTATTTGGATAGCAGCATGACCGGTAGCGAGTACGGACGGGTCTTGCACGCCGCTTTAAACAAGCAGTGCAAATTCCTATATGTGGCGCCGGAACGTCTCTTAAATCCGCAGTTTCTGCGCTTTGCCAAGGCTGCCTATATTACCATGGTGGCCGTGGACGAGGCCCATTGCGTTTCGCAATGGGGTCACAGCTTTCGCCGGGATTACTACAACATCCCGCAGTTTATGAGTGAGCTAAGCCCCAGGCCGCTCATCGCGGCCTTTACGGCTACAGCCACGCCTCAGGTGCGGGAGGATATTTGTCAGCGCTTGGAAATGCGTGGCGCCAAAATTGTGGTTTCAGGCTTCGATAGGCCCAATCTACATTTTGCCGTGGAGCGTACCCAGGATAAGGACCGTTCCCTGCTGGACTTTTTGGCTAGGCATGAGCACCAGTGTGGCGTCATTTATTGCTCCACTCGTCAGCGAGTGGAGCAGGTGACGCAGCTCTTGGCGCGTCAAGGCTATAAGGCCCTGCGTTACCACGCAGGGCTAACGCCTGAGGAGCGCCGAGAGAACCAAAACCTGTTCGTCAACGGCAGCGCGCCCATTATCGTAGCCACCAATGCCTTCGGCATGGGCATCGATAAGGCGGACGTACGGTTTGTAGCGCACTATAATATGCCCAAGGACATGGAAAGCTACTATCAAGAGGCTGGTCGCGCCGGCCGGGATGGTCTGCCTTCGGAGTGTCTCTTGCTTTATAACAAGCAGGATATCGCGGTGAATACCTATCTCATTGGCCACGACCAGCCTGATTTAGCCTGGAAGGAGCATGAAATGCAGCTTTTGGATAGGATGATTCACTATTGTAACACCAGTGGCTGCCTGAGACGGGAGCTTTTGGAATACTTTGGGGAAAGGGCTCCCCTACGCTGCAATAATTGTGGTAATTGCTCTATAACCAGCAAGGCTAGCTGGCGTAAATACTTTGGCATTTAGTAATTTTTTTGTAAAAAATGACACAAATTTTATTGACAGTGTACCATAAAAAGCATATAATATTTCAGTAATACCGAGAAAGGATGCACTTGACAAGCATCCTTTTTCTTGTTTATGTTTATATTGATTGGTAAGATTGAAGTGAGGAGAGAATAGGACCATGATTAGAAACGATATTCGTAATATAGCCATTATTGCCCACGTTGACCATGGCAAGACCACCCTGGTCGATGCGATGCTGAAGCAGAGTGGTGTTTTCCGCGCTAACGAGCATGTGGAAGAGCGCGTTATGGACTCCAACGATCTGGAGCGTGAACGTGGTATCACTATTCTGTCCAAAAATACCGCTGTTATGCACGAGGGCGTAAAAATCAACATTCTGGATACCCCTGGCCACGCCGATTTTGGTGGTGAGGTAGAGCGCGTGCTGAACATGGTTGACGGCGTGCTGCTTTTGGTTGATGCTTATGAAGGCCCCATGCCCCAAACTAAATATGTACTGCGTAAGGCTCTGGAAGCCCATCTGAAGCCCATCGTAGTTATCAATAAGATTGACCGTCCTGACCAACGTGTGGAGGAGGTTGTGGACGAGGTACTGGACCTCTTTATCGAGCTGAACGCTGACGAAGATCAATTGGAGTTCCCCGTTGTTTACGCATCCGCCCGTAACGGCATCGCTAAGCTGTCCATGGAGGATGACAATAACAATCTGGAGCCCCTGTTCAAGGTAATTCTGGAGAACATTCCTGCTCCTGACGTAGATACCGAGGCTCCCCTGCAAATGCTGGTTAATACTCTGGACTACGATAACTTCATCGGTCGCATTGTCGTAGGACGTGTAATGCGTGGCACCATCCATAATGGTGAAAATATCGCTCTCATGAATGAGGACAAGGTACGTCCGGGTAAAATTGGTCGCCTGTATGCATATCAGGGCCTGAAGCGCGTCGAGGTGGAAGAGGCTAAGGCCGGTGACATCGTAGCGCTGATGGGTCTGCAGGATGCAGAAATTGGCGAGACCATTGCTGATAAGGACAATCCGGAAGCGCTGAAGGGTATTAAGATCGACGAACCCACTCTGTCCATGGTTTTCTATGTAAACAATAGCCCCTTCGCTGGTAAAGAGGGCGAATATGTAACCAGCCGTCATATCCGTGACCGTCTGTTTAAGGAAGCAGAGACCAACGTGGCTTTGCGTGTAGAAGAAACCGATAGCCCTGATGCTTACAAGGTTTCCGGTCGTGGCGAGCTGCATCTGTCCATTTTGATTGAAACCATGCGCCGTGAAGGCTTTGAGCTGCAGGTTGGTAAACCCAAGGTTATTATGCACCGGGATGAAACCGGTACCTTGCAGGAGCCCATGGAAGCGCTGACTATTGACGTTCCTCAGGACTATATGGGCGCCGTAATGGAGGGCCTGGGCCTGCGTAAGGCTGAGCTGCAGAACATGACTGAAATGGCTGGCTATCTGCGTATGGAATTCAAGATTCCCGCTCGTGGTCTGATTGGCTTCCGTAACCAATTCCTGACCGATACTAAGGGCAACGGCATCATGAACCACGTTTTCGCTGGCTATGAGGATTATAAGGGAGAGATCCCCGGTCGTACCCGTGGCAGCCTGGTTGCCTTTGAAAGCGGCGAAACTACCTCCTATGGCATTGGCAACGCTCAGGAGCGTGGCACTATGTTCGTAATTCCCTCTGAAAAGATCTACGAAGGTCAGCTGGTAGGCGAGAACAGCCGTGAGGATGATATGGATGTTAACCCTTGCAAGAAGAAGCATGTTTCCAACATGCGCGCGTCCGGTAGCGATGAGGCCATTCGCCTGATTCCGCCTCGCACCTTCTCCCTGGAGCAAGCTCTGGAGCATATTAATGAGGATGAGCTGGTGGAGGTTACTCCCAAGTCCATTCGTATGCGCAAAAAGGTTTTGAATCGCTTGGAGCGTGGCAAGCTGCGTGCTCGCCTGAAAAATTCCTAAGTTTAACAGGGATTTTTGCATAAATATTTTGACAATTGGCAGATAATTTGTTAAAATAAATAACACAAGCAGGAATTTTCATATTCTAGGGCGAATACAATAATAATTCTACTTTCGAGTTTGGAGGCTGTGGCCATGGATTTCAAGAATACGGCAAGGAAGTTTTTCACATCTGCTCCGGATGATGAGTTTGAAGAGCAGTACGCTGGCCCTCGTCTAGTGAAGACCGGTCATCTGAATATTATGGTGCGTACACCCAGAAGCTTTACTGATGTGCGTGAATATGCGGACTCTTTGATGAGTGGCTCTGCTATCTTGGTGAGCTTCGAAGCGGTGGATGCTGCCCTGAAGAATCGTATTTTTGATTATTTGAATGGTGTAAGCTATATTGTGAGCGCTTCTGTGGAGTATATCAGTGATGACCTGCTGATGTATGCGCCGGCTCAGGTTACTGTGGCCAAGGAGAAGGGCGTTAAGCGTTCCTCCGGTCTGGGCTCCTGGCTGGGCAAGTGATTTTAAAAGCTAGAGGACTGTTACGTTAAGTAGCAGTCCTTTTTTATTACCCCTATTCCTTGCCAAAAGTAAGTGCAGATGATATAATGAAATAAAGTTATGTTGAGAATAATTATCAGTTTCGTATTTGAGATTTAGATGCAACTAATATCAATTTACTATCGCTGGTTGGGGGAATAGAGTATGAAGCATATGTTTAATTATTGCGCCATTGATTGGTACGAGGACGAGCTGAAGGCTAATAATCTGGATTTGCATCAGATGGTGCAAGATTTTGGTGTGGATGGCATTGAGCAGTTTGTGTATTCCTTGGACCCGGTGGCCAATAAGTACAAGGATATCACTGTGGGTGTGCATTTGAATTATTGGCCCTATTGGATGGATTTTTGGCTGAAGAAGGCGAAACGCTTGAAGCAGCAGTTCCGTAATATTCGTGAGCGTAATAAATATTTTAAAGATGCCATGAGCTGTGATGAGTGGCTAAGCGTTATTCGTCGCAATATTGGCGCTGCTCTGGCTCTAGGGCCCGAGTATTTGGTGTGGCATGTGGCAGAGTCTAATAATGAGGAAGCCTTTACCTTTGAGTTTAATTACAGTGACCGAGAGGTTTTAACGGCGGCAGCGGATGTGTTTAATTCTGTGTGCGACGAGATTCCGGCTCATATTCCGGTTTTATTTGAGAATCTGTGGTGGCCCGGTCTGCGTCTTACGGATGTGCGTAATGTGAAGTATTTCTTTGACCGTGTGCAGCGCAAGAATGTGGGCATTATGCTGGATACGGGTCATTTGATGAGCACTAATACGCGTCTTAAGAATGAGGCTGAGGGAGCCGAATATGTGCTGAAGATGTATGAGAAGCTAGGGGAGTGCCGCAGTCTGGTGCGCGGTGTCCATCTCAGCTGCTCTTTGTCCGGGGCGTATCAGCGTAGCTTGAGTCATCAGGTGCCGGAGAAGCTTGATATGGAGACGATTTGGCGGCATATCGGTAATATTGACCAGCATAAGCCTTTCCATACGGAGGCAGCAAAGCGTATTTTGGAGACTATTAAGCCGGAGTATGTGACCCATGAGGTGGGCTATGATAGCATGAAGGATTTGCGTGAGCAGCTGCCGATACAACTCAAGGCATGTAAATAATTATAAAAAATATCACCCTGTAAGTAATAAATTTACGGGGTGATTTTTTTTGGTCAGAAATTCGTAATATGGCACAGACTGCTCGCGGTGAGTTTCTTAACGCAAATATTAAGGTGAATTGGCCGTAAGGCCAAGAGAAGACGGCCTGGGCCGCGTGGGGTACAATTGGCCTCTGCGGGGTACTATTTGTCTCGCAGAAGAATATTCTTTTTCGAACCCTTGAGGCCATTGTACCAAGCTACTCATTTGCTAAAACTCACAGCTCACTGTCTGTTGCCATATTACTCATTTTTGTGAATAGGTGGATGCAATTCAATAGATGTTGCCATACTACTCATTTTTCATTTAATCTAAATACAATTGCGTAAAGAACAGGTAGCACTATTAATGTTAACAACGTGGCGCCTGTGAGACCGCAGGCGATGGTGACGGCCATGGCGTTCCAGAATTGGCTGGCGAACATGGGAATTAGTCCTAAAATGGTGGTGAAGGCGGCCAGCATAATGGGACGGAAGCGGACGATAGCCGACTCCACGATGGCTGTATGCAAGGGCATGCCACTGTCTAAATGTTGCTGGATTTGGTCCACGATAACCATACTATTGCGGATGATGGTGCCTGTAAGGGCAAGAATGCCTAGCTCCGCCATAAAACCAAGGGTGGAGTTGAAGAGCAGCAGTCCCCAGATGACACCGATGATGCCCATGGGCGCGGTGAGCATAATGACTAATAGCTTGCGTACATCCTGCAGCTGCAGCATAATGAGCACCATAATGAGCAGAATCATCAAGGGCACGGGCTTCATAATATAGTTGAAGGTCTTTGTGCTGTCCTCTAGGGAGCCTCCGATTTCGATTTTTACGCCGGCAGGCAAATTAGCGCGCAGCTCAGCCAATTGGTCATAAATTTCCTGAGTGATATCATTACCGGTAACGCCTTCGCAGAGGCCACCATTTACCGTGATGGTGGGACGCAGATTCCTGCGCCAAATCATATTATCCTCGCTGGTATATTCCACTCGAGCTATCTGGGAAAGGGGTACGGCTCCACGGCTCGTGGGAATGGAGATGGTTTCTAGCTGGCTAATGGTGGCTCTTTCCTTGGGGTCAAGGCGGAAGACGATGCCAATTTCTTGGTCGCCCTCTAAATAGCCGGCCACGGTGTAACCGCTTACTTGGGCTTGCAAAGCTGTAGCCACGGCTTGGCGAGTCAGGCCCAGCTGCAAAAGCTTGTCATTATCCACGGTAATCTTTACAGCGTTGGTCTCTTCCATCCAGTCCAAGCGGGTCATAGTCACGTAGGGATGGGCAGCCATGACCTGGCGCACCTTGTTGGCATATTCCTTGACTTGAGCAGCGTCACTGCCGCTAACTCTCAGCATAACGGGATAGGGAGCAGGGGGACCGAGGGGAATGGAGCGGGAATAGGTAATGGCTTCGGGC
Source organism: Phascolarctobacterium sp. (assembly GCA_004558595.1). Lineage (GTDB taxonomy): Bacteria > Bacillota > Negativicutes > Acidaminococcales > Acidaminococcaceae > Phascolarctobacterium_A. Next base: position 14,145 of record SFCN01000007.1, read on the forward strand.
AATTTTTGAGTTGCCAGCTCGTTAATACGCTGCTCCAAACGCTGGCGGGCCTGCAAATCCTTGGCCACAACCACTAGCTGCGCATAATTATCGCGGGGATGTACTGGGTCGATAACTAGGACAAAACGAGGCGCGCTCTTGCCCACATAGGTGGAAACATGGTCCAAATCGGGGTCGTTCTTTATTAAATTGGTGAGCTTTTGGGCGGCGGCATCGGTGCTTTTGATGGAGCTACCCTCGGGAAGATTAAGCTCTACCAATATTTCCGGCCTAACGCTGGCTGGGAAGAATTCCTTGCTCACAAAGCGCAGCATATAGCAGGATAGCCCTAGCAGAGCTATAGTAATGCCTATGACAATGCTGCGGTGGGCTAGGGACCAATGCAGCAGGCTACGAAATTTTTGATAAAAGAAGCTGTCATAGCTGTCCGTTTTGATAACGGTAGGACGAATCCAGGCATAGCCTAAAGCAGGAGCTAGCGTGGCTGAAACAAGCCAGCTGAGCAGTAAGGTTACGCTCATCACCGGGAAAAGGCTGTAGGCGAATTCAGAAGCAGAGGATTTGGAAAAAGCGATGGGCATAAAGCCTAGACAGGTGATGACAGTGCCCGTGAGCAGGGGGCGGCCACAGGTAGCGAAGGCGTAGGAGGCGGCTGCTTTGCGCTCCATGCCTTGGGACATTTTTACTTCCATGAGCTCTACGACCACGATGGCGTCGTCCACAAGCATGCCTAGGGAAATGACGAGGGCGCCCAAGGAAACCTTGTGCAAATCAATGCCCATGGCTAGCATGGCGGCAAAGGAGCCCAACAAAATCAAGGGAATGCAGCAGGAAATCACATAGCCGCTGCGACGACCGAGGCTAAAAAGGCTCACGGCCAAAACGATAATAATGGCCTCATAAAGGCTGCGACTAAACTCGCTAATGGAGCTTTTTACCACCTCGGGCTGATTGGCCACTTGGTTTAGCTCCAAGCCTAAGGGCAGCTCCTTTTGGATGCGTGTAATTTCCTCAGCTAAGTCAGCGCCTAGTTGAATATTGTCGCCGCCATCCTCCATGGCGAGGGCGATACCAACAGCGGGCTGACCATTATAGTACATGAGCGGCTCAGGCGGATCCGCATAGCCACGCTGCATCTGGGCAATATCTCCTAAGCGGAAAACCTTACCGTTGGCGTTGATAGGAAGCGCAGCCAGATTGGCCAGACTGTCGGGGCTACCGGTAATGCGCAAAAAGGCATTGGCGGTATCAGTTTCCACCATACCGGAGGGAGTAATGGCGGTCTGGGCCTTGATGATGCTAGCGATAGTATTGATGTCGAGACCAAGGCGAGCCAGCTTTTCCGTTTCCATTTGCACGAAGATTTTCTCCGGCTGTACGCCTACTAGCTCCACCTTTTTCACATCGTGGATGCCATAAAAGTCCAGCTTGATTTTTTCCGCATAACGGCGCATGTCCTCGTAGGAATAACCATCCCCGGTGAGAGCATAGATATTACCATAGACATCGTCGAAGCGATCGTTAAAATAGGGTCCGTAGGTGCCCGTGGGGAGCTTGCTTTGGGCATCATTGATGATATTGCGCAGCTCTAGCCAGCGCTGGCGCACCAAATTGCCGGAGACCTCATCCTTGAGGGTTACGGTAATAACGCAGGTGCCAGGCCGTGAATAGCTGGTAATTTTATCGATTTGGGGCAGGTTTTGGGCTTCTTTTTCAATGGTATTAGTCAAATGCTGCTCCACATCCTGGGCGCTGGCCCCGGGCCATGCGGCTGAGATAACCATTTGCTTCACCGCGAAATTGGGGTCCTCACTGCGACCGAGGGATTTGAAGGAGAAGAGCCCCATGACCAATACTAAAAAGGCAAAAAAGTAGACTAATTGCTTATGCTCAATGGACCAGGTGGCCCAATTAGCTCTGTGGGCGTTTCGATCATTGTTAATGTGATTATCGTCATGGAAGTGGTTAGTCATTACTTGTCACCGCCTTCCTCAAGGCGTACTTCCTGATTAGGGGTGAGCTTGGCTAGACCAGCGGTGATAATTTTATCACCGTGGCTGAGTCCTTGCTCAATGAGCACTTGGTTGCCGCTGTAGCCGTTGACCTTAACGTCCGCTAGCTGGGCCTTGTTATCGCGTACAAGCCAAACTTGGGTTTTGTTGTTCACTTGGTATAATGCTTGGGCAGGAATGAGGAAGGTAGCGTTAGCGTCGTTGGCAGTGGTAGTAGGCCAGTCAGCGCTTGTGGCCAGCTCTACCTTGGCGGTCATGCCAAGCTTAGCAGTAGACGGCAAATCAGGCACAGCCACGCACACTTTATAAGTACGGGTTACGGGGTCTGCCATGGAAGCGATTTCACGGACATATCCGGAAGCTGTTACACCGGGCAGAGCCCAAAAGCTAATGCTTGCCTTTTGACCAATTTTTAAAGCCGCTCCTTCGGGCACGTTAATCTGCACTTCGCGCTGGCCACTACGTACCACGGTGGCTATGGGTGCTCCTGCGCCTACAACCTGTCCAACCTCACCGCTTAGAGCGGTCACCACACCATCCGTGTCGCTGACCAATTGGGTGTAACCCAGTTGGTTGCTGCTCACGTTGGCCTGGGACTGGGCTTGGCGCAGAGCGGCGCTGGCCGCCTCCAGCTGCGTGGCATATTGGTCGCGGATAGCTTCGCTGACCGCGCCTTGGGCGTAGAGCGAGCTATAGCGAGCGGCGTTATCGGCAGCTAATTTGTAGCTAGCACGGGCGCTGTCCAGCTGGGCCGTGGTGGCCTCTACGCTTTGGTTGACGTCCTTGGGGTCCAGTGCAAGCAGGACCTGGCCTGCTCTAACGGTGTCGCCCGCGTTGACGTAGCGGGCGGCGATTTTACCGGCCACCTGGAAGGCCAGCTGGCTTTCATATCTACCCCGGACCTCGCCAGGGTAAATTTTAGTATTGGCGACGACTGCGTTTTGGCCCACGGTATAAACGCGTACAATAGGAATGACTTTGGCTGATTTGGGGTTGCGCGTCATATTGCTATACAGCGCATAACCGCCACAGCCCAGGGTCAGGACCACAGTAGCAATAGCGAAGGCTTTTTTGTTGGTCGGGTTAGTGAAAAAATCTTTCATTATATACACACCACACTTAGCAGAAATTTGACAGCTGCAAGCATGCCAGAATAGAACTTATTTTGCAAATATTTAATCGTTCAATTAAATTATAAATACAGATGCAGCAAGCGTCAAGCAACAAGTATGTGATATCTTGATTTTGCCTTAATCTATCGCTTTGTAAGACTTTGTAACGGGATTTAGGGATGTTCAAAATTCGTAAAATTTGCTATGTATACACGCTAGCCTATTCCCTAAAGCAGCTAAATATGGTATAATATTTCCTTGTCAAAAATGTGAATTTGTGAAAATGCTGTAAAAAATTTTGAAAGTGTAGGTGAAGAAATGGAATGCTTTTTGCTGGCCGCCGCCTGCTTCGGCGTCGGCATCATAACCCTTTTCTTTCCCCATGGACTGCAGCGAGCTGCCCATTGGCTGGCCAATCTCGCTGCCCTAGCGGGCAGTGGTATGGTGGCCGCCAAGGCTTGGCAGGTGCTGGCAGGTAATGGGGTGGAGCCACTATATTGGGGCTCCTATTCCTTGGGCGTGGACGGATGGAGCGCCATCTTCCTCTTGCTCACAGGTATCGCAGGCGTTATTACCAGCCTGTACGCTTTGGGCTACGCCCAAAGCTATGAGGGTAGCCGCCTGCGTCTTTTAGGCGGAATGTGGAATCTTTTTGTGCTGTCCATGGTGCTGGTGCTGCTGGCCGGGGATGCCTTCAGCTTCCTGCTGTTCTGGGAAATCATGGCTGTGGCCTCCTTTATGCTGGTTAACCATGAGTCCGAGAAACGCTCTACCTGGACTGCTGCCTACCAATACTTGGTCATGACCTCCGTTGGTACCGCAGCCATTATGATCGCCTTTTTGCTGACTGGCGCCGCTAGTGCTAACTTTAGCTTTGAGGCCATGGCTCATAATAAGCTGGTGGGCTGGTGGCAGCACGGTGTTTTCGCCGCCGCCTTTATCGGCTTTGCTTTGAAGGCAGGTCTTGTGCCCCTGCATGTATGGCTGCCCAATGCTCACCCTGCTGCGCCCAGCCATGTGTCCGCATTGATGAGCGGCGTCATGCTAAAGATCGCTCTCTATGGCTTTGGTCGCTTTATGTTCAGCTTCCTGCCCACCTGGAACTACTGGTGGTGCGTGATTGTGCTGCTGGTGGGCGCCGTTTCCGCGTTTTTAGGCGTGCTTTATGCCCAGATGGAAAACGATATTAAGCGTATTTTGGCCTATTCCTCCGTGGAAAACATGGGCGTTATTTTCGCTGCCTTTGGCTGCGGCATGCTGCTAAAGGTATTGGCCGGCGGCAACTGGTTCCTTTTAGGCTTTGTAGCCGCTTTGGTGCACGCCTTTAACCACAGCATTATGAAGGTGCTGATGTTTATGAGCGCCGGCAGCATTATGCATGGCACCGGCAGTAAAAACCTGGAGCTTTTCGGTGGCTTGGCTAAGAAGATGCCCTATACGGCTCTCTTTACATTGGTAGGCTCCTTGGCTTTGGCAGCTATTCCCTTGACCAATGGCTTTACTGGTGAGTGGTTGTTGCTGCAAAGCTTCATTACCTTGGCGAGCGTAAATGCTGCCCAATCAACCCGTTTGCTGGTAGCTGTTTGCTTTATTTTACTGGGCTTCACCGGAGCTCTAGCCTTGGGCTGCTTCGTGCGTTTCTATGGCATTGCCTTCTTAGGTCGTGCTCGTAGTGAGCTCACTGAGCATGCTCATGAATCCGATGGCTTTATGCTGACGGCCATGGGTATTTCCAGTATTCTAGTTGTGGCATGTGGCCTGTATCCTGTGCCCGTGGTGCAAACTATTTGCAACGCCTTAGCCATTAACCAGGGCTTTGCTGCCCAAGGTCTGGCCCTGGAGTGGGCTGGTACCGGCACCCTGGCTGTGTTCAATCCTGTACTGCTGCTTATTCTGGTAGCAGGCATTGGCCTTGTGATTTATCTGTGTACTGCCAATATTTGCGTGGAAGAGGATGTAACCTGGAACTGCGGTACTTATCCTACGGAGCGTCAACAGTATTCTGCTACCGGCTTTAGTAAGCCCGTGCGCCGCGCCTTCGACTATCTCTTGAAGCCCAAGCGTCAGGTTTCCTACATGCGCAAGGATCACGCTTATTTCGGTCGCCAGCTGTCCTACAAGCTGGAAATTCCCGATATGGTTACGGAAAAATTATATGCGCCCTTCCAAAAGCGCTTCGTAGGCGTTTCCGCCTTCTTGCGCCGTATGCAGCAGGGCAGCGTGCGTTTATATGTATCCTACGTTATGGCCGCTATGGTGTTAGTGTTAGTATGGGGGGCGTTGTATAAATGATGAATTTACAAACTGATTTACAAAGCCTAGTCCTGTGCTTAGCTCAAGCGTTGTTGCTGCTTTTGGTAGCGCCTGTGATCACAGGCATTGTGAAAAAGGTCAAGGCGCTTTTACAAAATCGCATTGGCTCCAGCATTTTCCAAGAATATTATGATATAAAAAAATGGTGGGGTAAGCCCACCATGGTTACGCCTTATACCAGCGCTCTTTTCAAAATGGCGCCCTGTGTGTATTTTGTAACTACTCTCGTAGCTGCCTGCATGCTGCCTAATTTTTTAGGTGGCAAGGCTGGCTTCGGCGATGTGTTCGTTTTCGTTTATATCCTGGCCTTAGGTCGGTTCTTCATGGCTGTTTCCTCCATGGATGCCGCTACTGCCTTCGGTGGCATGGGCGGTAGCCGCGAGGTGTATATTGCGGCTTTCGTTGAGCCGGTGATTATGCTGGCGATTTTGTCCAATGTGCTGCACACCGGTAGCACTTCCCTAAGCGGTATGACATTGCGCTTCGATACTGTGAATCTTACCGTGGCAGGCGTGTTGACCTGTATCGCCTTCTTCCTAGTGATGCTGGCCGAAAACAGTCGCATTCCTGTGGATAATCCCGATACCCATCTAGAGCTGACCATGATTCATGAATGCATGACTTTGGAATACTCCGGACGGCTGTTGGCCTTGATTCACTGGGCAAGCCAGCTGAAGCTCCTGATGTTTTTAATGCTCTTTTCCATGCTGTACCTGCCCTTGAATTTGCCGGTAGCGCTGAAGGTGCTGCTGAGCGCTGTGGCTGTGGGTGTGGTAGAAACCTTGAATAATAAAATGCGCCTTTTCAAGGTGCGCGTATATTTGGCTGCGGCTGCTTTGATGCTGCTCTTGGCCATTGTGGCTCAGTAAGGAGGTAGACGATGGAATATTTAGTAGTTAGTTTAATGTTTATCGTCTTCCTGCAGACGAGATTTATGGAGCTGCGCCGGGCCACCCTGTGCCTTGCAGTGCAGTCCGCTCTGATTGCCGCTGCCTGCTTGGTCATTGGCTTGAGCCACGGTGGGGGACTGCACGGCTGGATGCCCGGCCTTTTGACCATCGCGGTTAAGGTGCTCTTTATTCCTGCGGCGATTTTGCGCACGGTTAAGGGCTTGCGGGACGAGCGCGAAATTGTTAGCGATATTAATGTTAACTATTCCACGGCGGTAGCTGCTTGTAGCTTAGCTTTGGGCTATATGGTTATCGATGGCCTGTTGCCCCAAGCCGAGGGTCGCGATATTTTGGCCACTTCCATGTTCATGATTATGACGGGCCTGACCCTGATTGTTATGCGCAGTCGCGCGATTATGCAGATGATTGGCCTGATCACCATGGAAAACGGTATTTACCTCTTGGGCCTGATCATGACCGAGGGCCTGCCCTTGATTATTGAGCTGGGCATTTTCCTGGATGTGCTCATTGCTGTGGTAATTCTCGTTATTTTGACCTCACGTTTGCGTTTGTCCTTTAGGACTACGGATACCAACGTGCTGGATAAGCTGAAAGGATAGGTGGAGCATGTTAGAATATATTATTTTACTTCTGTGCCTGCCCCCTGTATGCGCTCTTTTGGCTTTGACAGGCTTATTTTCCAATAGTATTTTGCACTGGCTGCACCGCCTGACCGCCACCGGCGTGGGTATCAGCGTGGGCCTTTTAGCCAGCAAGTTCAATCCTGCTGAGCCCTACATGGACGATTATTTCTATGTAGACGCGCTGAGCCTGTGGGTTGTAATCATCATTACTACCTTGTATGTGGCAGCCAGCTGGACTGCTCGCAGCTATCTCACTCGCGAGGAGCGCTGTGGCGTTTTAAAGGGCGAGCAGCTGCAAACAGGTCGTTATTTTGCCCTGATGCAATTCTTCTGCTGGACCATGTTCATCGTGCTGCTGGTGAAGAATTTGGGCTTGATGTGGGTTGCTATCGAGGCGACTACCTTAATCTCTGCTTTGTTAATTTCCTTTAAATTTACCCGTGCGGCTCTAGAGGCTACTTGGAAGTACATCATGGTCTGCACCGTAGGCATTTGCTTGGCTTTATTGGGTACGCTGGTGCTGTATTATGCACAGCTGGCTGCTCTGGGCAGCGAGAACGCTCTGAGCTGGGTATATCTCCACGAGCACGCAACTGCGCTGGACCCGGCCTTGACCAAGCTGGCGCTGCTGTTCCTGGTAATTGGCTACGGCACCAAGGCAGGTATGGCGCCCATGCACACCTGGCTGCCGGATGCTTATGCGGAGGCTCCGTCCCTGACCAGCGGTATGCTCAGCGGCGCGCTCTGCAGCTGCGCCATTTACGTTTTGCTGCGCAATCTGGTGATTTTATTGCCCACCGCCGGCAGTGAGATGATGAGCAGCATGCTGCTGTTCTTTGCCGTGCTGACCGTGGCTGTGGCCGTGCCCTTCGTAGTGGTACAGCGTGATGTGAAGCGTATTTTGGCTTATTCCTCCATGGAAAATATCGGCATTATGGTGGCTGGTATCGGCGCCTTTTCCGCTCTCTCCATCAAGGCTGTGATGCTGCATATGTATAGCCACGCCATGATTAAATTCGTGCTCTTCTATATCGCAGGTACCATTATCCAAGAGTACCAGACTCGTAATATGATGCGTATCCACGGTATGATTAAGGACGTGCCCCATACGGCCACCTTCTGGCTCACCGGTATGCTGGGCATTCTGGGCCTGCCGCCCATGGGCTTGTTCTTCAGCAAGTTCTATATTATGTCCGCTCTCTTTAATGAGGGACATTGGGTTGCAGGCAGCCTGTTGATTGTGCTTCTGGCAGGGGTGCTCATCGGTATTTTGTACCACGGCATGCGTATGCTGTGCGACAATGCCAAGCGCCAGCCCTTGGGCGACCTTTTAGGGGTTATCGACGTGCCTGTTTTGGCTTTGTTATTAGTATTCACCTGCATCGTAGGTGCAGGCTTTGAAAATTTACCCTGGCTCAATAATTTGTTGAACCATGCTGTGCGTGTAATAGGAGGCTGATGCTATGCTGGTAAAACCCGAAAATTTGCGTGGTGCTGCGAATATCTGCAGTGATGGCGGCAAGCGTCCCTTGGCTGCCATGTTTGGCGCTGATGAGACCCAGCGCGGTGGTGGCCTGGCCATCTATTGCTTGTTTTATAACGCCCAAAAGCGTGATTTAGATGTTTTGAAGGCGGAATTTCCCGCCGAGGGTCCCTTGAATTATCCTTCCCTGACTACCTTGTTGCCTGCGGCTGCTTGGTACGAAAGAGAATTGCACGATATGTTCGGCTTTATTCCGGAGGGTCATCCCGATTTGCGTCCTCTGGTGCTGCACGAGAGCTTTCCTGAAGGCTTCCATCCCTTGCGCAAGGAGGTTGCAGTGGACTGTGAGTGTCACGGTCACAGAGAGTTTGAAATGATGACCTCCACCGGCGAGGGCCTTTTTGAGGTGCCGGTTGGTCCTATCCATGCGGGCATTATCGAGCCCGGTCATTTCCGCTTCAGCCAGGCCGGTGAAGCCATGCTGCAGCTGGATGCCAAGCTCTTCTTTACCCATCGCGGCTTGGAAAAGGCCTTGGAGGGCAAGACTCCCATGGAGGCCATGCCCATTATCGAGCGCATTTGTGGCGCTTGCAGCGTGGCCAATACCCTGAGCTTTTGCCAAGCAGTGGAGAAGCTCAGTGAGGCGCAGGTGCCTTATCGCGCTTGGCTCATCCGCACGCTGGCTTTGGAGATGGAGCGCCTGTATAACCATGTGGGCGATACGGGCAATATTTGCGCTGGCGTGGGCTTCTCTCCTGTGATTAGCATGGGCGCCCGCATGAAGGAGTATTTACAGCAGCTCAATGAGCTCATCGCTGGTAATCGCTTCCTGCGTGGTCTCATCATCCCTGGCGGCGTGACCATGGATGTGGAAGAGAAGCAGCTGGAGAAGATCCTAGATGTGCTCAAGGAAGTGGAGCGCGTGTACGCCGATATGGTCCACATTATGTGGGAGCAGGCTAATTTCGTAAACCGCATTCGCACCACGGGCATTGTGCGCGAGAACACGGCCTTTGATTTGGCCATGGTGGGCGTGGGCGCTCGGGCCAGCGGTATGACTCGCGATAGCCGTAAGGATATGGGCTTTGGTATTTATGATGAGCTGGATTTTGAGGTAGTGACTGAAACCACCGGCGACGTAGAAGCTCGTATTAAGGTTAGAGTGGGCGAGGTGCGGGAGAGCCTGAAAATCGTGCGTCAGGTTATTAGCAAGCTACGCCGCAATGCAGATGCAGAATTGTCTGTGGCTTTGGGCGAGCTGCGTACCCTAGAGGGTAGCTGGGGCATTAGCGAGTCTCCCCGTGGGGACAATATTCACTGGCTCATGCTGGATGAAGAGGGTCGCATTGACCGCAGCTTTATTCGCTCCGCATCCTATCCCAACTGGCCTGCTCTGACTGTGGCGGTGCAGGGCGATATTATTCCTGACTTCCCCTTGATTAATAAGAGCTTTGAGCTCTGCTATGCTTGTATAGACCGTTAAGGAGGTGGCATGATGTTAAAGCTATTGGAAGCAATTTTAGCTGGCAAATGTGCCACGGAAAATATTGATACTACTGGCCATGAGCGGATGCGGGGCCAGCTGCAATGCAGCGGCGGCTGCAACGGCTGCGGCGCTTGCGCAGCAGCTTGTCCGACGCAGGCCCTGAGCATGGTGGGCGGTAAGCCGCAAATCGATTATAAAAAGTGCATTTTTTGCGGTAAGTGTGTGGAGGCTTGCGCCGCTAAGGCGCTAAGCCACACTAATAAGGAAGCGGTGGCTGAGATACTTGTGGCAAGTCAGGCTGCGGTGAGCGAGGCCGTGACGGCCAAGCTGGGGCGGAGCCTGCATGTGCGCCATGTGGACGCAGGCAGCTGTAATGCCTGCGACTTTGAGATGGGCGCAACCAGCAACCCCGTCTATGATTTGCATCGCTACGGCATCGCCTTTGTGGCTTCGCCTCGCCATGCGGATATGATTATGGTGACGGGCGTGGTGACGCGTAATCTGGAGCAGGCCTTGCGTATGACCTACGCTGCTATGCCGGAGCCGCGGCTGGTGATGGCCTGCGGCGCTTGCGCCGCCGGAGGCACCACCTACGGCTCCACCTATGCCATCGTGGGCAAGGTGAGCGATGTGGTTCCTGTGGATATTGCCGTTCCTGGCTGCCCGCCGCGCCCTAGCGCCATGATTGTGGCGCTGTGCGCGGCAGCGGATATGTTAAAAGAGAGAATGTAATTTGGCAAAACAAATGTATATCACTCGCTCGCGGTGAGTTTCTAAACGCGAATTTCGTGGGGTTCAATTGGCCTCTGCGGGGTACTATTTGTATCGCAGAAAAATATACTGTTTCGAACCCTTGAGGCCATTGTACCAAGCCACTCATTCGCTAAAACTCACAGCTCACTCGTGATATACTATTTGTTTCTAAAAAAGTAGAACCTCCTGTTGTACAGTAAACTTTGTACAATAGGAGGTTATTTTATTAGTAGGTAGCCTCCCTTTGACGCTAAGACCCACATTGTCACAAGCGCAGTGCAGTGAGAACGTGTTGGTCGTGCTAATCCCGTTAGGGGAAAAAGGGAGGGGGACCGCTTGCGGTGGAGGAATTTTATTTTCTCAACGATGCGAGGTAGGAGTCCAAGGCTTCCATTAGATAGTTCGTCTCTGAACGCTGGTCGAAATTGCCGATTTGGCGGATTTGGCCTTGGGTAAGGAAGAAGAACATAATGATGCCTTCTAGGGTAAAGGCCACATGAGTGGGCTTGATGGCTGTCACAATCTCACCACATGCGATGGCTTCATTTACTAGCTCGGCCATAAACTGGTGCACCTTGTAAAGTCTGTTTTTTACATAGTTTTCGAACATGGGCTGGGGACTTAAAAGCTCCCTATAGATTAAATGCATTTTGTAGGGATGCTGTAGCTGCATTTCCGCAATGGACTCCACATAGCTACGCAGCTTACTCAAGGGTGATTCCGTACGGGCTTTGATTTTCTCTTGGAGCTTTAGAAATTTATCCGCTTCAGTATATAGCACTTCTTGGTAGAGATTTTTCTTGCCACCGAAATAGTAGGAGATAAGGGCGCTGTTGACGCCGCTGGCTGCAGCGATTTGCTTAATAGAGACAGCGCTGAAATTATCTTGGGCGAAAAGCTTCGTGGCGGCCTGTAGGATTTTGTCCGCGCTGGAGGCGGTGGCGGTCTCTATGTCTTTATCCGAGTTGCAGACGGTGGCGGTCCGTAGAATTTTGTCTGCGCTGGAGGCGGTGGCGGTCTCTAGGACTTTATCCGCACTTGGGCTATTTAGCATTGAATCATTTTGTAGATGGTTTTCGTTCATCATTTTTCCCTCATTTGTTGGCGAGTTATCTGCAATATATTATACACTATTTTGGCAATTCTGTAACTATGTGGAGAAGTTTTTGTTGAGGATGAAGGGGAGTTCGCCGTATAAATGATGCACAGAATGCGTCTATGTGGGGGATGTAGTGTACGCTATTTTATGGGCGAATCTGGGCTATACATTGACTATTGGATACCAAGGTAGTATAACTATTATGTATATCTGTAAAGATATTTTAGATTATCATAGATTGCAAAATCTAGCTCAAAAGATGGGAGAAGATGGGCGTGAAGAGGTATTATACGACAGTGCTTTTTGTGCTGTTTATGATACTTGATTATGTAGCTATTGTCTCATAATTAACTCTTTCACTTGTGTTAATAAAAGGGTTGGACTCACTAAATGTTGTAGCATATTCCGGGCAAATGTACCTTCTTTGCTCATAGCAAATTTCACATGGGCGGTTGGAAAAGGTAGAGTGTTTAAGTTCTCTCTTGTAATATGCATGAATCTTGCCTGGAGTTCGACAGATTGGGCAAAGGTTATACTTTGCTACAAGCCTAATTCTGAGGATAATACTTCCGTCTTTCCTTTCGGTATCTGTGACCTTAAGTAAATCAGATGGGTTTACATTGAACAGTTTTGTGATAAAATTTTCGTAAGGCATTATGTCTCAGCCTCCTTTTAGAAGTTATTTTAGAGATACAATAACATTCTAAGCTAAGGAGGTTTTATTTGTAATATGAATAAAGAAGTTCTGCTTTAAGCACAAAAAGTGTTAAAGCAGAACCATGAATAAGTTTATAGAATTAAGCACAGATGTCGTTTTAGCAATCCACTAAAAATGTTATAGCGAAAACATCCACAAAAAATGCAGGAGCGTCGACCACATCACCAAAAATGACGGATTTCTAAATAATTCTATATAAGAAGAGGCGGTTGCTACTTTCTAACTGAAATGACGGGTTCACACCATAGAAAAGCCGTCATTTCCATCGTTTAGGGTGAAAACTTCATGATAATTTTGTGTTTTGCACCCTAAAAACGACCACCATAGATACTGTTGAATGAGAAAATTCTCCTCAATCTCCTCACTTTTTAGTTGTGCTCCCGGAAGAATAGTGGTAATATATATAAAAATACTTTGCAAGTTTATTCACTGCTTTGTATGTCTTGCTATAAGGGAGTCTTTGTTATGATTACGTTTCGTCCTGCCAAATTTAGCGATGTGGAGAGTATTCACAAGCTATTAAATGATTATGCTAAGGAGGGCTTGATGCTGCCCCGTGCCCGCAACGCTATTTATGAAAATCTGCGGGATTATATTATCGCTGTGGAAGGCAACCATCTGCTCGGCTGTGGTGCCCTGCATTTCGTGTGGGACAGGCTGGCGGAAATCCGCAGTCTGGCGGTGGCGCCGGAGCTCAAGTGCACTGGTATCGGTCGTCAATTGGTGCAGCACTTAGAAAAGGAAGGCATCGAGCGTGGGGTCACCATGTTCTTTACGCTGACCTATCAACCGGGATTTTTTGCTAAGTGCGATTATATTGAGACAGCGAAGGAGAAGCTGCCTCAAAAGGTATGGAAGGAATGCGTGTATTGCCCACAGTATCCTTACTGCAATGAGATTGCCTTTGTGAAGACCACGGTGGACTACGAGCCCAGCCATGTAACGTTTTAAAATGCATAAAAATAAGCTCCCTACTGCGTGACACAGTAGGGAGCTATTTTAATTCCTCCACCACTACGTGGTCCCCCTCCCTTTTAAAAGGGAGGCATATTGCTCGTGAGAGTTATAAAAGTTGTTCACTTCTCATTGGCGTGCTGCCACAAGTACCAGACAGCGAGTGAGCGCCAAGGGCGCCAAGTCTCAGTGACCTTATTGATCACGCCACGCTTGGGTAAATCGTACAAATTGAGCAGCTGCTGCAGCTCCTTCTTAAAAATATAATCAGCGGAAGGAACCACATCCGGACGACACAGCCCTAAGAGCAAAAACATTTCGATAGTCCATTGACCTAAACCGCGCACCGTGAGCAGCTGTTTAGTGATTTGGCTATCAGTCATATCAGCAAATTTGCCCATATTAATTTTGCCATCAGCCACGGCCTGGGCAAAGCCATAAAGATAATCAATCTTTTGTTGATTGAGACCGATGGCCAGATAATCAGCATGCTGAAGCTTTAAAACAGCCTCAGGTGTAATGGGCCTGCCGGTTAGGGTCGTTAGCTTGGCTAAAAGCTCTTGGCTAACCTCTGGAGGCAGCTGCTGGGAAATAATGCCCGTGAGTAGAATGCCGAAATATTCTTCTTGAGGCTTAGCCACAAGGGGGCAGGGAGCATATTTCGTAACAAATGGGGCGAGCTCGGGCGCATTTTCGCGCAGATATTCGTCACCTAAGGACCAATCTGGGGTTTGGCACATAAGCATCCTCCTTCATCATAACTATAAAATTGAACCACCATTAGTTTACCACAAATTCACACAAAGCGCGAGTCTGAAAAACATAATATAATTGCGCTTTTCAGCGCTTAGAGTTATAATTATTCTGATATACAATTTTCATTTTTAGACTTGATGAAAAAAGAAAAAGGAGACGATACAATGTCCGAGGTTAGAGTAAGATTTGCTCCCAGTCCTACTGGGTATTTACATATTGGTGGTGCCCGTACCGCGCTGTTCAACTGGCTGTTCGCTCGTAAAATGGGCGGAAAGCTGATTCTGCGCATTGAGGATACGGATATCGAACGTTTGAAGGAGGATTCTGTTAGTCAGATTATCACCAGCTTAAAATGGTTGGGTATTGATTGGGATGAGGGCCCGGAAAAGGGCGGGGACCATGGTCCATACTACCAATCCGAACGTCTGGATATTTATAGAAAATACTGCGAGCAGCTGGTAGAAGAGGGCAAGGCCTACTACTGCTTCTGTACCGTAGAGGAGCTGGCTAAGGAACGCGAAAAGCAAGCAGCCGCCAAGCTGTCCCCGCGTTATGTGGGTACCTGTCGCGATATTCCTGTGGCAGAGGCTAAGGCTCGCGCTGCAGCAGGTGAAAGCTATACTGTTCGCTTAAAGAACCCAACTGAAGGCGCCATTACCTTCCATGATTTGATTCATGGTGATATTACCTATGGCATGGACCAATTCGATGATTTTGTAATCATGAAATCCAATGGCATTCCTACCTATAATTTTGCAGTGGTAGTGGACGACCATCTTATGGGCATGACTCATGTACTGCGCGCGGAAGAGCATCTGTCCAATACTCCGAAGCAGCTCTTGGTTTACCGTGCCTTCGGCTGGGAACCGCCTAAGTTTGGCCATATGTCCATGATTCTGGCACCGGACCGCTCCAAGCTGAGCAAACGCCATGGCGCTACCTCTGTGGAAGAATTCCGTGGTCAGGGCTATTTGTCCGAGGCTATTGTGAACTATCTGACTCTGCTGGGCTGGGGCCCGGGGGATGAGCGGGAAATTTTTTCCAAGGAAGAAACTGTGAAGCTCTTCGAACTGGAGCAAATGAGCCACAAGGCCGCTATTTATGATACGAAAAAGCTGACCTGGATGAACGGTCAATACTTGTCCGAGCTGCCGCTGGAAAAGATTTTGCCGGAGGCAAAGCCTTTCTTCGTGAAGGATGGCTTGGTGGATGAGGCTTGGTTTGCCCACAATGAGGAATATTTTGCCAAATTAGTCGATTGCGTGCGTGTACGCGTGAAGACCTTGCAAGAGGTTGCAGACGCTTCCACCTATTTCTTTAAGGATGTGAATGAATACGATGAGAAGGGTGTGGCTAAGCACTTTAAACCGGAGAATATTCCCATCATGGAGCAATGCATCGCAGCTATCGAGGAAGATGAGGTTTACGACTTGGCTAGCACCGAGGCAGCTTATAATAAGATCGCTGCCGACAATGGCTTGGCTCTGGGTAAGGTAATTCATCCTACTCGTTTAGCGCTGACCGGTAGGACTGTATCTCCGGGTATGTTCGATGTTATGGTGCTGCTAGGCAAGGAAAAGACCTTGGAGCGCCTGCATAAGGCTATTGAATATATTAAGGCGCTGTAATTGACCCCTCCACCGCTAAAGCGGTCCCCCTCCCCTTGAAAGGGGAGGCAATCTGAAATGTAGAGAAGAGGAAAGGCTCCCTTTGAAAGGGGAGGCAATCTGTGATGCAGAGTAAAGTAAAGTCTCCCTTTGCAAGGGGGAGGCAATCTGTAATGCAGAGTAAAGTAAAGGCTCCCTTTGAAAGGGGAGCTGTCAGGCCGCGCAGCTGACTGAAATAGAACTATGTTGTAAATGCGGATGACTGAGGGGTTTATTAGGAGAACTCTTATGAAAATCTTATTAACTACAATTCTTTGTTTGCTGCTTTGCCTGCCTGCCCTCGCCGACCAGCAGACTACGGTGCTGCAGGAAAATGTAACGCTGGGCAAGGCTAGCGCTGCGCTACCCTTTATTGATGGCAGCAACGACGCAGCCTACGAAAAACAGCTCAACGCTCTCATTCGTCAGACCGCTACAGGTCTGGCTAAGGAAGTGGGCGGCGGCAGCGTAGATTACCAAGTGAAGCTTAATCGCCCTAGCCTTGTGAGCCTTTTGTTCACAGCTACCAATGGGGAGCGGGTGGCCTATGCAGGGCTGAACCTTGACTTAACAACTGGCAAAGAGTTCACTGTAACGGACTTTTTTGTGGATAAGGAGCAGGTGCAGCAGGCCCTAGGCGATTATGACAAGGTGCTTTTTGCTGAAGAGGGCTTCTATCTGCAGGAGCGAAAATATGGGGCATATGCTAATTTTGTGCCCTATAACAAGGTGCTGGACCATATGCGCATTGGCGAAGCCGGGCGTATTATGCAGGTGGCTCGTCTAACAGCAGCTGCCAGTGGCAAAACCTTGGTTCTGGCTAAGCCGGGACTTTTGGCTTTAAAGCTGGCTAGCAATCCTTCCACCGGCTATAGCTGGCACATGAGCGCTGATAAGGCTACTGTGGTGAGAGTCGGCAGTACCTTCATCATTCCCCGTGAGGAAGAGGAGCGTATGGCGACCGGCGTGGTGGGTACGGAGATACTGTTCTTAAACGTGCAGGAGCCAGGTACCTACAAGGTGCAAATGGAGTACAAGCGTCCTTGGGAAAGAATTAGCCTGGATAAATTTAGCTTTACCATTGTTGTCAAAGGAGCATAAGGAGAGGCTATGGATAAAACAGCTATTTCGGTACAAATATATAATGAAACCTATGTGCTGCGTACCTCCGCACCTCAAACACAGGTGCTGAAGATCGCTCAAAATGTGGACGAGCGTATGAAGCGTTTGGCTGCGGACAAAAAGGTACAGAATCGGGAAAAGCTGGCTGTATGGACGGCCTTAGATTTGGCGGCGGAGCTAACGGAGCTGCAGGAGCGTTACGATAAGCTTTTAGCCGCAGTGCGCGAAAGGTAAGAATGATGAAGCAAAAATATATTGAGCTTTTGGCTCCAGCTGGCAGCTGGGAAGCGCTGGAGGCGGCGGTGAATGCCGGCGCCGATGC
This sequence comes from Phascolarctobacterium sp., assembly GCA_004558595.1. GTDB lineage: Bacteria > Bacillota > Negativicutes > Acidaminococcales > Acidaminococcaceae > Phascolarctobacterium_A. The sequence continues at coordinate 31,455 of SFCN01000007.1, forward strand.
TGTGTACATGGGCGGCAAAGCATTTGGCGCCCGTGCCTATGCCAGCAATTTCGATAAAGAAGAAATGGCGAGAGCGGTGTATTTCGCTCATATGCACAGAGTACGCTTGTACATTACGGTAAATACTCTGGTGGATGATAGTGAGCTAGCGGAGCTGGCGGACTATCTGCTCTTTTTGAATAATGTGGGTGTGGACGGCATCATCGTGCAGGATTTGGGCGTTATTAGATTAGCACGCCAAATCGTGCCGGAGCTGCCCCTGCACGCCAGCACCCAAATGACTATTACCAATAGCAGTGGTGTGGACTTTGCCGTGGGCGCTGGCATGGAGCGCAGCGTTTTGGCTCGTGAGCTGTCCCTAAAGGAAATCGAAGCTGCCTGCAGCCGTGGAACGGAGATTGAAACCTTCATCCATGGCGCGCTGTGTGTTTGCTATAGCGGTCAATGTCTCATGAGCAGTCTTATTGGCGGTCGCAGCGGTAATCGTGGCCGCTGCGCTCAGCCCTGTCGCTTGCCCTACAAGCTTTTAAACGCTAAGGGCGAGGATATGTTGGCAGGCAAGGATGCAGGGCAATATCTGCTAAGCCCCAAGGATATGAACACTTTGAGTATACTGCCCCAGCTCATTGAAGCAGGCGTAGTGAGCTATAAAATCGAAGGTCGCATGAAGCGGCCTGAATATGTGGCTGTGGTAGTAGACGCTTACCGTCGCGCTATCGACAGCTATAAGGCAGGGAACTACAACGTTCCTGAAGAAGATTTGGCGAACATCGAACAAATATTTAACCGTGACTTTACCACGGCCTATTTGACCCATCGTCCGGGCAAGGAAATGATGAGCGATAGACGGCCCAACAACCGGGGTGTGTTGGTAGGTCGTGTAACCAAGCTGGATAAGCAGCACAACAAGGCCACTGTAAAGCTGGACAAGGAGCTGCATTTAGGCGATGGTCTGGAGTTTTGGGTAAGCGTAGGTGGCCGCGTAGGCACCACTGTTACGGAAATGCTCAAGGGCGGTGCCAGTGTAGAGGTAGCTCGTCCCGGCGAGCAGGTTACTATTGATGTACCTAAAGGTGTGCGCTTTAATGACCGCGTCTTCCGCACTCTGGACAGTCGCTTAATGGCCTATGCAGGCCAATTTTTTGGACCCGATGCGAAGAAGCGTATAGGGATAAAGGCTCTCGTAACGGCCAAGATAGGCGAGCCCATGACCATTGTCCTCACGGACGACGAGGGTAACGTAGGCTATGGCGAGACCAACTTCATCGTGGAAGCGGCCCGAAAGCGTGCACTGGATCGTGAAGCGGTGCTTAAGCAAATGGACCGTCTTGGTACGACGGAGTACGCGTTGCAGGATTTGGAATTCGTCCATGACGATAGTGTTATGGTGCCCATGAGCGAAATGAACGAAGCGCGGCGTATGGCCTGTGAGGCCCTGGACGCTGCGCGTTTAGAGGCCTTTGCACCGGCACGTGCTGCTGTGCACGCCTATAGCGCTAAGCTTGTGCCTCAGGTTCGCAAGCCGCGTCCTGCGCAAAGCAAGCTTACCGTGCACTGCGATAGCCTGGGCAAGGTGAATGCTGCTTTGCAGGCTGGCGCGGAGCGCATCCTCTTCGGTGGCGACTGCTTCAACCATCAGCTGCCCAGCGGAGCGGATTATACTAAGGCAGCTGAGCTCTGCCGGAAGGCGGAGCGTGAGCTGGCCTTCGCAACGCCGCGTATTATTAAGGAAGCGCAGCTGGCCTATTTTGACAAGCTTTTCGCTCTATGGCAGGATTTAGAGCCTGATTATGTGTATATCAATAATAATGGCCTGTGGCCCTTGGCTAAAAAATATGCCGGACTTAAGCTTGTCGCTGATATGTCCCTGAATATTTTCAACAGCCAGAGTCTGCAGTTCTGGCAGGAGCATGGCGCTGTAGGCGCAGTCATCAGTCCGGAGCTGACCATGGCGCAGGTCGAGCATTTAACTAGTGTGAGCCCGTTGCCCCTGGAATGCATGATTCAAGGTCGCTTGGAAATGATGGTTTCCGAGTATTGCGTTGGCGGTAGCTTCTTAGGGGATTTGCATAAGGGAGCTTGTCGATTTAATTGTGGCGAAAAATTATTTCTGGGCGACCGCAAGGAAGCCCAATTCCCGGTGGCTACGGACCAATTCTGCCTCATGCATATTTTAAATGCTCATGAACTGTCCCTAGTGGCCAACGTGGAGCAGTTGGCGGAGGCTGGGGTAGCTAGTCTGCGCATTGATGGGCGTGAGTACGATGAGGCCAAGCTAGCAGAGCTCATCGAGCTTTATCGTCGTGTACTGGGCGGAGCTGTGGAAAATCCGGAGAATCTGCCTGGAACAACCCGTGGACATTATTTTAGAGGTGTGATGTAAATGGCACGCTTTGCAATTAAAACATTGGAATTTGATAAGGTCAAAAGCCTTTTGGCCGCTAAGGCCGGAACCTTTTTGGGTAAGCAGGCCGTAGGCGCTTTGCAAATCGAAAGCGATTTTGGCAAGGTGAAGGCTTTGCAGGAGGAGACGGCGGAGGCCCTGCGCATTATGGATGAGGGCAAGCGTTTTCCCTTTGGCGGTGCCTTTAATATTACCGGCGACGTGAAGCGGGCGGAGCTAGGCAGCACCCTGCTGCCGGAAGAGCTGCTACACATTCAGACCACGGCGGAGGCTCTGCGCTCCATGAAGGAGTTCTTGGCTGATAATGCCGAAATGGCTCCTGCCTTGGCCAATTATGCCAGTCAAATGCAGCAATTTTCTCGCTTGGAGAAGCAAATTTCCAGCGCTATTGACGAGCATGCCGAGATAAAGGATAATGCCTCTCCCAAATTAAATGGCTTGAGAACCGCTATTCAGATTTCCAAAAATCGGGTCAAGGATAAGCTGGACAGTATTCTGCATGACCCTAATAATCAGAAATATTTTCAGGATAACATAGTTACCATGCGTGGTGACCGCTATGTGATTCCTGTAAAGCAGGAATATAAGATGAATTTTCCGGGCATCGTCCACGACCAGAGTGGCACCGGAGCTACCCTTTTCATCGAGCCTCTGGCTGTTGTTAATTTGAACAACGATATTAAGCGCTATGTGGCCGAGGAGAAGGAGGAAATGGAGCGCATTTTGCGTCAGCTGACCCAGAACGTGGGTCAAGAGGCGACTGCGCTGCTAGCGACCCTAGACATTTTTACCAAAATAGATGTGATTTGCGCCAAAGCCCTGCTAGCTCAGGAGCAGCACGCGGTGCGTCCTATGCTAGTTTTAAACGGCAAGGTGGATATTCATCAGGGACGTCATCCCTTGCTCAATAAGGACACAGTGGTACCATTGGACGTACAGCTGGGCGAAAAATTCACTATGCTGCTGATCACGGGTCCTAACACTGGCGGTAAAACCGTGGCTTTAAAGGCCGTGGGCTTATTCGCTTTAATGGCTCAAACTGGCATGTTTATCCCAGCTCTAAGCGCAACGCTGCCCGTATTTAGAGCGGTTTATGCGGATATTGGCGATGAGCAGAGCATTGAGCAAAGTCTGTCCACCTTCTCTGCCCATATGACCAATTTGATCAGCATTTTGAATGAGGTCAAAGCAGGGGACTTAGTGCTAGTGGACGAAATCTGCGCCGGTACAGATCCCAACGAGGGCGCCGCTCTAGCCATGAGTATGCTGGAGCACTTACATGAAAACAAAGTGCTGACTATGGTCACTACGCACTACAGCGAGTTGAAGACCTTCGCTTACGGTCACGAGGGCATGGAAAATGCTAGCGTGGAATTTGACCCTGTTTCCTTAAGGCCTACCTATCGCTTGCTTATGGGCGTGCCTGGTAGTAGTAATGCCTTCAACATCAGCCGCAGGCTGGGGCTGGCGGAAGGCATTATTGAACAGGCGGGTAAGCTGCTGAACCAAGAGCATGTGCACATGGAAAATGTGCTGCAGGAGCTGGATAGCGAGCGCCGCCGTTATGAAAGCGGTAGCGCCGAGATTGAAGCCCTGCGGCGGGAAAGCGAGCAGCTGCGCAACGCGCTGGCCTATTCTAAGGCAGAGTTTGAAAGGCGCAAGAACGATATGCTGCGCAAGGCACGGGAGCAAGCCGACGAGATTTATCGTCGGAGCCGCCGTGAGTCCGAGGCGGTGCTCAAGGAGCTGCGTTCCATGAAGGCTGATTACGATGCCAAAAAGTTGGAGGAAGCGGCGGAGGCGGCTCGCAAGAAGCTGAACAAGACCTTGAGCGAGGAGGCGCCGCTGCCCGAGGGAGCTCCCTTGGACGCAAAGACGGCCAAGAAAGGTCTCAATGTTTTCGTGATTTCCCTAGGCAAGAACGGCATTATTACGGATGTGAAGGGCAACGAGGTTACGGTGCAGGTGGGCATTTTGAAGATGAATGTGCCTGCCAAGAAGTGCCTCTTAACTAAGGCGCAGCCTGCCGACACCAGTGGGGAGGCGAAGAAGCGTAAGGGCTTTACGAAAAACGCTGCGGCCAATTACGCTCACCAAATGTTTGTGGCTAAGTCCGGCAGCGCCAAGCAGGAAATCGACCTGCGTGGCATGACCTTGGATGAGGCCATTCCTGCGGTGGATAAGGCTATTGATGATGCTCTTATCGCGGGCATTGGTCAGCTTCGCTTGATTCACGGCAAGGGCACAGGCGCGTTGCGAGCTGGTCTGACGGCTTATTTAGAGAATAATCGCTTTGTGCGCAAGCTGGAGACGGCGGCCTTAGATGCCGGCGGCAGCGGCGCGACGGTGATAGATTTATAATATTTGTAAGAAATAGGAACCCCTCCGCCTCGCAAGCTCGGCACCTCCCCTTTAAAGGGGAGGCTATCTGAAGAGAATGTAGAGTTAGTCTCCCATGAAAGGGGAGGCTATCAGAAGAGAAGTATTATGAATGGCTCCCCTTTAAAGGGGAGCTGTCAGCGAGTTTACGAGCTGACTGAGGGGTTAATGATTTATAAAATTAATGCAAGGAGGCATATATTATGGTTATGAGTATTGCTGCTAAACATGCTAAGGGCAAGGCTGCCCAGGACAAAATTTTTGGTGCCAACGCTGCTGCGGTAGCAGCTGCTGCCAAGTATGGCAAGGACGCTGTTACTAACGCTACCATCGGCGCTATTTTGGATGAAGATGAAAAGCTGGTGTGCCTGCCCACCGTGGAAAAGGTTTATCGCGGTTTACAAACTAACGAGCTAATCGCTTACGCACCCATTAGCGGTTTGCCTGAATATTTGGATTGCGTGCTGACTGCTGCCTTTGGCCAGTCCCGTCCCGAGGGCTATATCGCCGCTGTAGCAACTGCTGGCGGCACCGGTGCTATTCACCATGCGATTTGGAACTATCTGGACGAGGGCGAGACCGCTCTGTGCTCCGATTGGTATTGGGGCGCTTATAAGGTGCTCTGCGACGATATGGGCCGCAAATTCACTACCTATAAGATGCTTGACGAAAATAATAAATTCAATCTGCCTGCATTAAAGGAGAAGATTGACGAGCTTTTGGCTCAACAGGATAATCTGCTGTACCTTTTGAATACTCCTGCCCATAACCCCACTGGCTACAGCCTCAGCGAAGAGGATATGGACGGTGTGCTGGGCGTGCTGAAGGGGGCTGCGGCTAAGCCCGGTAAGAATATTGTCTTCTTCCTAGACGTAGCTTATATTGACTATGCAGGCGAAAAAGAAGAAGTTCGTAAAATCTTCAAGAAGCTGGGTGGTTTGCCGGCTAATATTCTTTGCATCGTGGGCTACAGCATGTCCAAGGGCTTTACCATGTATGGCCAACGTACCGGTGCTATGATCGGTGTTTCCTCCGATGCTGATGTAATCAAGGAATTTGCTGACATTAACCAATACACTAGCCGCGCAACCTGGTCCAATATTAACCGTCCCGCTATGCGCACCTTAGCTACTATTTACAGCGACCCTGAGCTATTGGAAAAGGTTTGCCAAGAGCGCGATTACTACTATCAAATGATTAAAGCTCGTGCTGACCTCTTTACCAAAGAGGCTAAGGAATGCGGTCTGCCCATGCTGCCCTATGTGGCTGGCTTCTTCCTGAGCATTCCGGCTAAGAATCCTGATGCTATTTGCGATAAGCTCCATGAGGATAATATCTTCGCCGTACCGCTGGCTGCAGGCGTGCGTATTGCCGTTTGCGCAGTACCTCTGAAGAAAATCGCCGGTATGGCTGCTAAGGTGAACGCAGCTATGCAGGCTGTGGAGCAATAAAATGTTAGCCTGGAAGCTGCCTAATGGGCAGCTGCGACAGGTGGAGGAGGGGAGCACCCTACTGGATGTTGCTCGTTCTCTGCAAAGCAGCTTTGCGTCTCCGGTTGTAGAAGGTATCTTTAATAATGAGGCCATCGATTTGCAAAAGCCCCTGTATGAGGATGGCAGTATTGGCTTCATTGAAGTAAATACGGAGTCAGGTATGCGAGTTTATACTCGCACCCTGCTCTTCATGCTTTTAGCATGTACGAAAAAGCTTTACCCGGATGTGAAGATAGAGGTACGTAATACCTTAGGAAGCGCCTTTTATTGCGTGGATCACTCTAGCCGCAAGCTGACACAGGAGGATATCAAGGCCATTGAAGCTGCTATGAAGCAGTTGGTGTCTGCGAGAACTCCTATTGAGCTTAAGCTAATGAGTAAGGCCGAGGCCATGAAGGTTGCTGGTAGCTTCTGCGTTGGTGATAGGGAAGCTTTGCTGAAGCAGGTGCCCGAGGATAAGGTGCTGTCCTTGTATTTCCTCTGCGGTGAACCAGGATATTTCTTCGGCCCCATGTGCCCTGATTGTGGTTATGTGCCTAATTTTGAGCTGCTGCCCTATGGTAATGGAGTAATAATCAATTATCCGGACGTGGGCGACTGGACTCATTTGCCTCCCTTTGAAGATAAGCCAAAATTAAATGCCGCTTATCAAGAAGCTGAGGATTGGTCCGCCATGATTCAATGTAATACCATCGGCAAGCTTAATAAGCTTATTGAAGGTGGGTACGCCGGTCGTATTATCCAGGTGGCCGAGGCTCTTCATGAAAAGAAGCTGGCCGGTATTGCAGATATGATCGCTGCACGCAGGGATGAGCTAAAGCTGGTCCTGATCGCCGGACCTTCTTCCTCCGGCAAGACATCTACGGCTCAGCGTTTGAGCATTCAAATGGCGGTCAATGGTCTGAGGCCCATGCCCATTTCCATGGATGATTATTACTGCAATCGTGTGGACACACCGCGAAAGCCCGATGGCAGCTATGATTTTGAGTGTCTAGAGGCTATTGATTTGGAGCTTTTCAACGACCACTTGCAAAGATTGCTAGCTGGTGAAAGGGTGAAAATGCCCAAGTATAATTTCCGTACCGGCTTTAGGGAATACCGTGGCAACGAGCTGCAAATGCAGGAGAATTCCGTGTTAGTTGTGGAGGGCATTCATGGCTTGAACGAAAAGCTGACTGCTGCCATTCCAGCTAATAAGAAAATGAAGCTTTACGTTAGTGCTCTGACACCTATGTCCTTTGATGAATACAATCGCATTCACACTACTGATGTGCGGCTGTTGCGTCGCATGGTGCGGGATAGTCAATTCCGCTCCCGTGATGCGGAGTCCACTCTGATGCAATGGCCTGACGTTCGCGAGGGAGAGGAAAAATATATTTTCCCCTTCCAGACCAGTGCCGATGTGGTCTTCAACACGACACTGATTTACGAGCTGGCTGTACTTAAAAAGTACGCTGTGCCTCTGTTGCAGGCTGTACCAAGAGAAGCTGGCAAGGCTTATATGACGGCACAACGATTGCTCAATATGCTTTATTTTGTAAAAGAGATTGATGATGCGGTTATCCCAAATAACTCCATTCTGCGAGAGTTCGTAGGCGGCAGCATCTTTAAGGACTCTTTATAAGCTTTGTCATTCAGAAGGGAGGCGGGCCATGGCAGCAGAAAAGCAACAAGCTGAGCTTAAGTTTGACAAGAGCCAGATTACAGAAAAGGAACTGCAAAAGTATGAGCAGCATTACAACGACTCCAGCTTTCTAGATAAGATAACAAAATATGGAAAGCTGATTGGCATCAATGCCCTGTATAAGGCAGTGCAGCTTTGGTTTGTGCTACAAAAGCCGGATGTGCCTGCTTCGACTAAGGCGGTCATTATGGGTGCCTTAGGGTATTTGATTGCTCCCCTGGATTTTTTGCCTGACTTGATGCCCGTGCTGGGCTATACGGATGATTTTGTGGCCATTACCTTCGCCCTGATTAAGGTGCAGGGCTATATTGATGAAGAGGTTGAGCGTAAGTCCAAGAATCTTTTGGCGAAAATCTTTGGCGAGGAAGCAGTCAGCATGCTGTAAAAGTAAATACTGGCATAAAAAACGCTCCTGTGCACTGCGCACAGGAGCGTTTTTCGTATCATATTTATTCTAACAGCTTCGCGATATCGGGCAGGGGAGCAACTGTACGCTTTAAAATGCCGTGCATATAGGCGATGGCGATGCCGTAATTAGTCATGGGCACGCCTTGGGCCAAGGCTACCTTGTTACGATGGATCATTTCCTTTTCGTTAAGCATGCAGGCACCGCAGTGCACTACCAGCTTATAGGGACTTAAGTCAGTGGGGAATTCCGTGCCACTGGTAAAGCAAAACTCCGGCTCTGCCTTGGTATATTGACGAATCCAGTTAGGCATCTTGACGGTGCCAATATCTTGGCACTGACGGTGATGGGTACAGCCCTCGCTAATGAGAATCTTATCCCCATCCTTAATATCATCCAATGCTCGCACAGCCTTCACCGCATTATACAAGCTGCCTTTGTAGCGTGCCATAAGGATGGAGAAGGAGGTTAGAGGGATGGATGGCGGTACAATTTGGCTAACTTTGGCAAAGGCCTGGCTATCGGTAATGACTAAGCGAGGAGGAGCAGCCAGCTTCAGCAGGGCTTGGGCCAGCTCTGTCTCCTGCACCACCATGGCGATGCCATTATTGTCTAAAACATTACGCAGCACCTGCTGTTGGGGCAGGATTAAGCGTCCCTTGGGAGCAGCACTATCAATGGGAGTTACAAGGATAACAACGTCCAGTGGCTCAAGTAAATCGCCCACCAGCTGACGCTCAGTTTCCTTAGGCTTGAGGGCAGCAATAGCCTCCTTTAGCTCGCGAATGTTGGTACCATTCTCTGCACTGACAAGGAAGCAATGCTTAGTCAGCTTCATAGCGTTCACGGTGAGCAATGCCTTTTGCATATCCTCTAAAAGCTCGATTTTATTCAAAACTAAAATAGCTGGCAGATTTTTCTCTTGGACCTTGGCCCAGAGAGCCTCATCCTCATGGGTCAATCCTACCTGGGCATCCACAACGAGGAGCACAATATCGCATTTATTGAGCACTTGATAAGCCTTGTCAATGCGTAGCTGGCCCAGCTCGCCCTCGTCGTCAATGCCCGGAGTGTCAATCATCATGACGGGGCCTAGGGGCAGCAGCTCCATAGCCTTGTAAACAGGGTCGGTAGTAGTACCCTTTTGCTCGCTTACAATGGCTAGATTTTGGCTGGTAATAGCGTTAATGAGACTGGATTTGCCAGCGTTACGCTTGCCAAAAATACCGATGTGCACGCGTTCTGCTGCGGGAGTAGTGTTTAAGCTCATAGTATTTCCCTCCTTAAATCACAAAAAAGAGCAAAAAGCACTGGGGACAAGCCACAGTGCTTTAAAGATAACGAAACAAAAATCAATCAACTAATTCCATCTTAGGATTAGGATTGTACTTGCGTCCGGCTTTGGCACAATCCTTGCCATTCACCTTCACGATATCGGCAGTAAAATTAATATTACCATCGAAGAAGGAGGAGCCTACGGCATAGGTATCAACGGGCACGCCCATTTCCTCAAAGGCTGCCACACGAGCAGCATCAAAGCCACCGGAAACAATAATCTTCACATGGTTAAAGCCCTCTGCGTCCAGAGCACGGCGTACATTGCAAACTAGCTCCTTGCATACACCGGTGGGCTTGAAGGTGCCGATTTGGGTCCACAGGCTCTTGTCCACCATGGAGCCGGAGGTATCCAGGCGTACACCGGCCAGCTTTTTGCCCAGCTTGCGAGCAACGGCCAAGGAAGTGTTCACACAGTCATTATCAAAATCGACCAAAGCGATACGAGCAATGGATGGGTCCACATACTTATCAAAGGCAGAGGTCGCTGCAACAGTATCACCGTTGTAGGAAGCGATCAGAGCATGGGGGATGGTGCCCAAGCCCCTGCCACCGCTAGCTAGAGCGTTAGCATCAGTGGAGAAGCCCTTGATACCGCCAATTTTAGCAGCGTAGCCATCGGATTCTTGGGTTTGGTAAATGTCATAACGAGCAGGGAAGAAGAGCACGGGCTTGCCATTAGCGGCCTTGACAACTTTGCGTACATTGGTAGCGATGCGGCTTTGACGAGCCAAAATACCTAAATACAAGGTTTCCAAATGAGCGAAATCAGCGTAATCGCCTTCAATGGTCATTACAGTTTCCCATTCATCAACCTCTTCGCCATCATGAAGAGAATGAATAACGATATTTTCCGGATGGAAGGCACATGTTTTAATAAGGGCGATAACCTCATCAGTGCCGCAAACAACCACATGATCACGAGCAAAAACCTGCATTAAAACACGGGGATGATAATTATCACCATTTAAAATCTCCGCAGAGCGGATAAAATATGCATCAGTATAGTAACCAGCTTTAATTTTGTCTACAGGAAAGCTGAAGCTTTCAACAGGTAGTCTCTTTGTCATTTTCAGGGCCTCCCAAAAATTTTCTTTAATTACACTATTCTAGCGTTGAATGTGATTAAAAATATGATACAATAATAACGCTGCTTATTCAAGCCCTATATGCGAATTTTTGTGTTCTTTTTCTTAAAGAGATGGTGTAAGTATGGCTAATAATAGTAAAAAATATACGGTGCTTCTTCTGTCAGCACCCATAGGCTCCGGGCACAGACTGTGCTATTTATGGATTTTGGGCTGCTGTCCTTGGCTATATGAGCTGGCCTATAAATGGGGTGATAACCAAAAGGGCTCTCTATGGCTGCGTGGCTTAATTAACCGAACCTTGGCCTGTTTAGGTGGAAGCTTTTTACGTGGTGTGCATCCCGATGCAGTTATTGCGACCCATGCTACTCCGGCAGGAATCATGAGCTATTATAAAAGAAAGCATCCAGAGATATTTTTAGGAGCGGTGATAACTGATTTTACGGTGCATAAATGGTGGCTAGTAGAGGGTGTGGACGCTTATTTTGTTGCGGATGCACTCTTAAAGGAGAAAATTACCGTGCCCAGTCAGGTATATGCTTTTGGTATACCTGTGCGTCAAGCCTTACAAAATAATGATTATACCGCTTGTCGCGAGAAGTACGGCTGGTCTGATAAGGAGAAGGTGTGCCTTATAATGGGCGGTGGCGAGGGCCTGTTGCCTATGGAGGAAATGCTTAAGGCATTACGCTCTGCCAAGCTGCAAAATTTACGCTTGATAGCCATCACCGGGCATAATGAGGGCTTGGCCCAAAAATTACGTCAGCACTTCGTAGCGAAAAATCAAGCTTCAAATAGTATTTTTAACACTGCTAATCCTGAGAATTTTGGTCATTACCAACAGGATACTGCTATAGAAATCTACGGATTTCGAGATGATGTGCCGCAAATGCTGGCAGCCGCGGATATGATTATTACCAAAGCTGGTGGGCTTACTTGTGCCGAGGTTTTGGCATCGGGCTTGAAGCTACTTATTTATAAGCCCTTGCCCGGACAGGAGCAGGGGAACGCCAGCTTTTTACAAAATCATTATGGTGCACAGGTTTGTCAAAATACAGCTGAGCTAGTAGAGTCTGTGAAGGAGCTGCTTGCCAAGGATGAGCATCTATTTATGAAAAAGCCCTTGGGAAATCCTTTTGCAGCAGAGCAGATTTGTGCTTTGGTGCTAGAGAAGCTGGCCAAGAAAAATATTGTTTAAAATATTGCCACTTGACCGATAGAGTTTTCTTCATTATAATGAGATAAAAATTACCCTGTGTTCACGGACTAGGCTGCCGGACCAAGCAAGGCTTGGTCCCCAGCAGTAAAATCTTTATAAGGATGCAAGAGATGGATATATTAGATAATTTTTACTTAGCTGCTCTGTGTGCGGTGGGCGGCTTGGGACGAGCCAAAATTATTAAGCTTGTGCAGGCCCTGGGCTCGGCACAAGCTGTGTATGAGGCGGAGTCCCAGCAGCTTATGGCAACAGGAATTGTGAAGGAGGATGCTGTGGCCAACTTCCTGAGCAAAAGGCGTAAGGAGGTGCCGGTACGGCTGCAGCGTTTTTGCGAACAGCAGGGCGTGGCTCTGCTGAGCTATCGAGATGCTGCATATCCTCAATCCTTGCTGCAAATCGCGGATCCTCCTCTAGCTCTCTATGTGAAGGGCGAGCTGCCCACAGCGGGCTACGCTGTGGCGGTGGTGGGCTCGCGAGAATGCACCGGCTACGGTATTAAGGCGGCCAAGACCTTTACCAAGGCCTTGGCTCTGCGGGGCATTCCCATTATAAGCGGTGGAGCTCGCGGCATTGATACCCAAGCTCATGAGACTTGCCTGAGCGTGGGCGGAAAGACGGTGGCTGTATTGGGCTGTGGCCTTGATATCGCCTATCCAGAGGAGAATGCCAGCCTTTTTGAGCGTATTGTCCGCAATGGCGGCGCAGTCATCAGTGAGTACGCGCCGGGAACCAAGCCCTTGGCCAAGAATTTTCCTGCTCGCAATCGCATTATCGTGGGGCTTGCTCAGGGAGTGCTAGTGGCGGAGGCCAAGCAGAAAAGTGGTGCCATTATTACAGCTAATATCGCTGCTGACGAGGGCCGCGAGGTTTACTGCGTACCGGGAAATATCTTTGAAAGTACTAGCGCAGGCTGCCATGAGCTGATTCGCACAGGAGCTAAGCTGGTGGATAAGGCGGAGGATATTTTAGAGGACAAGCTTCAGTGGGAGCTGGCTCGCAAGGAAAGAATTACCCAGCCTTCCATATTTGATTTTGTAAGCACAGAGGTGGAAGAAGAGCCCAAAGCGCAAACCTCTGAGCTGGGAGCCAAGCTGTTAGAGCTTTTGCAAGTGGGTAGCTTGCCCTTGGAGAAGCTGGTGGAGGATAGTGGAGCCGATTTTGCCAGCGTAAGCATGGAGCTTTTGGAGCTTCAGGGTGCGGGCTTGGTTGGGCAAAACCAAGCAATGCACTACTACCGTAGGTAGGGGGAAAGGAAATGACGATGAATCTGGTTATCGTGGAATCTCCCACGAAATCCAAGACTATAGAAAAATTTTTAGGAAAAAATTATAAGGTCAAGGCTTCCATGGGACATCTGCGTGATCTGCCCAAGAGCACCTTCGGTGTTGATGTGGAGCATGATTTTGAGCCTAAGTACATCAATATTCGTGGTAAGGGTGATTTAATTAAGGAGCTCAAAACCTTGGCTAAAAAGGCCGATAAAGTCTATCTGGCGACTGACCCTGACCGTGAGGGCGAGGCTATTAGCTGGCATCTGGCCCATATTTTGGATTTGGATGAACAGCAAAATTGTCGCATCGAGTTCCATGAGATTACAGGTGCAGCTGTGAAGGACGCTATTAAGCATCCTCGTACCATTGATATGGATATGGTTAATGCCCAGCAGGCACGGCGTATTTTAGACCGTATTGTGGGCTACGAATTGAGCCCGTTGCTGTGGCGTAAGATTCGTAAGGGCTTGAGCGCTGGCCGTGTGCAATCCGTGGCGGTAAAGATTGTCGCTGACCGTGATCGGGAAATCGAGGCCTTTGTACCCGAGGAGTATTGGACCATCAATGCCAAGCTGCGTGAAAGCGCTAAGGCGCCAATTTTTGAAGCTGAGGCAGTGAAGTACAAGGGTAAAAAGCTGGAGCTGAAGAACGCTGAGGAGGCTCACGAGGCAGAGGCAGCCTTAGCTGCGGCAAAATATATCGTCAGCAAAGCGGAGCGCAAGGAGCGGAAGCGTCATCCCGTGCCTCCCTTTACTACCTCAAATTTACAGCAGGAGGCCAATAAAAAGTTAAATTTCTCTGCTAAAAAGACCATGATGGTAGCACAGCAGCTTTATGAAGGCGTAAGCCTGGGCAAGGCCTCTGTGGGTCTCATTACCTACATGAGAACGGACTCCGTGCGTTTGGCTGATGTGGCCATTGAGGAGATTCGTGAATATATCAAGAATAATCTGGGCGGTGAATTTTGTTCGCCCAAGCCCAATCATTATAGCGCTAAAAAGAACGCTCAGGATGCTCATGAGGCTATACGTCCCACCAGCGTGCTGCGTACTCCCGATGAAATTGCTAAGTATTTGACCGTGGATCAGCTGAAGCTGTACACCTTGATTTGGAAACGGGCTGTGGCTAGCCAAATGAGCGATGCGGTGTATGATATGACCACGCTGCTCATTGACGCCGGTGATTATCAGCTGAGAGCCACTGGTTCTATTTTACGCTTCCCCGGCTTTTTGGCTATTAATACCAAGCTTAATGATGAGGAAAAGGATAAATCCGTGCCCTATATCGAGGTTGGGAAGGAGCTGGTTCTGCACAAGCTTTTGCCCGCAGAGCAGCATTTCACCGAGCCTCCTGCTCACTTCACCGAAGCAACCCTTATCAAGGAGTTGGAGGAGAAGGGTATTGGTCGTCCCTCCACCTATGCACCTACTATTGTAACGATTATCAGTCGTGGCTATGTGGTGAAGGAGGGCAAGAAGCTTTTAATTACAGAGCTTGGTAATCAAACCACGGATATGCTGACGGAGTACTTCAAGAAGCTGATCAGCATCCATTTTTCTGCAGAAATGGAAAGCGATTTGGATTTGATCGCTGAGGAGAAGGCTAATTGGGTTCAGGTTTTGAGCAAATTCTATACTCCTTTCATGGAGGATGTGAAGCGCTTTGAGCAGGAATGTCCGGCGTTGCCTCCGGCACCGCCCGAGGTCAGCGATGTGCAGTGCGAAAAATGTGGCGCCATGATGGTCATCAAGGAAGGGCGCTTCGGCAAATTTTTGGCCTGCCCAAATTTCCCTGATTGTCGTAATGCGAAGCCCATTGTGAAGAAAATAGGCGTGGCTTGTCCTGTATGTGGTGGAGAGATAATTGAGCGCAAGACTAAAACCGGTAAGGTTTTCTATGGCTGCGAAAAATATCCTGCCTGCGAGTATACAACTTGGGATTTGCCCTTAAACGAGGCTTGTCCTAAATGTGGTCATATGCTGGTGGAGCACACTGATAGGAGCGGTCGCAAGCGTAAGTATTGCAGTAATCCGGAATGTACAGATGCAAGGCCGGTGCGAACGACTATTGAAGCTAAGACAGCAGCAAGCTCTGCTACAAAGGTAGTGAAAAAAACCACAGCTAAAAAAACAACCACTAGAAAAAAAGCTATTCCTAAGGCCTAAGCGCCTTCTAATATATTTCTAGCTAAAGGATAACAAGATGAAACCAATTCATATTATTGGAGCCGGCTTGGCTGGCTGTGAGGCCGCCAATCAGGTTACTAAAATGGGGATTCCCGTTATTTTACATGAAATGCGTCCTGTGAAAAGCGACGCTGCCCATAAAACAGATTTTTTTGCGGAATTAGTGTGCAGCAATAGCCTGCGAGCTGCTAATATTGAGAATGCCGTAGGTCTTCTGAAGGAAGAAATGCGCCGCTTGGGCTCCTTGATTATGGAGCAGGCGGACAAGCATCAGGTACCGGCAGGGGGAGCCCTGGCGGTGGATAGGGAGGGCTTTGCTGCAGGGGTAACCCAGGCGGTGCAAAGCAATCCTTTGGTGACCATCGTTCATGAGGAGGTCACCGATTTGGCAGCCTTGGAGGGTACGGTTATTGTGGCCAGCGGTCCTCTGACTAGCGATGCTCTTTCTGCCAATATTCAAGAGCTGCTGCAAAAGGAATATTTCCATTTCTTTGATGCGGCTGCTCCCATTGTCACTGCCGAATCCTTGGATTACGACAAGGTTTACCGTGCTTCCCGCTATGATAAGGGCGGCGCTGATTATTTGAACTGTCCTTTCTATACCAAGGAAGAATATGTGGCCTTCTGGCAAGCTTTGCGTGATGCTGAAAGCGCACCGGTGAAGGATTTCGAACACGATGTGTTCGAGGCCTGCATGCCCATCGAGGAAATGGCCGCCAGAGGCGAGGATACCATGCGCTTTGGTCCTCTTAAGCCCGTAGGGCTTATAGACCCGCGCAATGGTAAGGAGGCCTATGCGGTGGTGCAGCTGCGTCAGGACAATGCCGCTGCCTCCTTGTACAATATTGTGGGCTTTCAGACCCATCTCAAGTGGGGCGAGCAGAAGCGGGTCTTTGGCATGATTCCTGGCCTGGAGAAGGCGGAATTTGTGCGCTATGGCGTGATGCATAAGAATACCTATTTGAATTCTCCCCAGCTCTTGGATGAGCATTTTTGTCTGCGTCAAAATCAACGCTTCTACTTCGCCGGACAGATGACCGGTGTGGAGGGCTATGTGGAGTCGGCTGCCTCCGGACTTATGGCCGGCTTGGCGGCGGCTAGAGAGTCTCTTGGTCTGCCCAAGGTAGCTTTTCCGGCTGAGACTGCTCATGGAGCCTTGGCTAAATATATTAGCAATGAGTCCATTGAAAACTTTCAGCCCATGAATATTAACTTTGGCTTGCTTCCACCTCTTACTGCGCGCATTCGCAAGAAAAGGGAAAAGAATGCGCAGATTGCAGCAAGAGCCTTGGAGGCCTTGGCCGTTTTCCAAGAACAATTAAAGCAACAGTAATAAAAAATTCAGCTTTAAGCGAAATTTAACTTGACAGAAAAGCAAGATTAGTTTATTATAATCGTGTAAATTTTCTAAATGCTGCTTCAAGGATGAACAGTGCTCTTCTGGAGCACTGTTTTTTTCTTATTCTGATAGCTGCATTGAGCAAGTATGTTAAATTAGATAATTGTGAACTATTAAAAAAATACTTGTATTCAGAAGATTTTTGTGCTAGGATATTGGCTGAGGAGTTGGTTTTTCGATGGCTACTACTTTTGAACAGTATCCTGAAAGATTTTTGAATTATTTAGCCGTGGAAAAGGCTTGCTCTAAGCTGACTGTGGAAAACTACCGAAGGGATTTGGCTGCCTTTGCAAGCTTCTGGCGCGAAAGATGTCAGGGGCCTGCGCTGTGGGAACGGGTAACCGCTTTGGATATTCGTGCTTATCTGGTTTTTCTCAAGGATGAAAGCTATGCTCGTCGCACCGTAGCTCGCAAGGTTTCAGCTTTGCGATCTTTTTATAAGTTTTTGGTGCGTGAGAATGTTTTGGATGCTAGTCCCTTGACTAAGGTGCATTCGCCCAAGCTGGATAAAAGGCTGCCCTCATTTTTAGATGAGGTGGAAATTGATGGCCTGTTAACCCTTCCGGATCAAAAGCCTTTAGGTCGTCGTGACCAGGCCCTGTTGGAGCTTTTGTATGCTACTGGTTGCCGTGTAAGCGAGGTAGTGAGTTTGACGCTGGATCGCGTCGATTTAGGTAATCGCTTCGCTATCGTTCTCGGCAAGGGCAATAAGGAACGCTTGGTTCCGTTAGGGCATACTTGTTGTGAAGCATTAGCTGCCTATTACCCAATTAGGCAGGAGCTGATGCAAAAGTATGGAGCGGAGCAGCACGATTTCGTCTTTGTCAATAATCGAGGCGGTGTCTTGACTGATCGCAGTGTGCGACGTATTTTGGATAAATATGTTGCTCGCTTGGCCATCAAAAAGCATGTGAGCCCCCATACTATTCGGCATACCTTTGCCACTCATTTATTGACCCACGGGGCAGATTTACGGGCGGTACAGGAGCTTTTGGGACATGCTAATTTATCCACCACCCAAATCTATACCCATGTAACTACAGAGCGTATCGCTGCTGTCTATAAGCAGAATCATCCTAGAGCTTAGTTGAAATGAGGAGGAACATCATGGAATTATTAGAAAAGACTAGAAAAATTAACAGATTACTGCAAAAGGGCGACAAAGTAGAATATAATGAAGTCGCCCAATTATTGCGCGATGTAATCGAAGCTAATACTTATATCGTTGGCAGCAAGGGTGAGGTTAAGGGCTATGCTCTCATTCATGAATTCGAATGCGATATTATGCGTGAGCAGGTTTTGGATACCAAGACCTTCCCTGATGATTATTTGGACTTCATCATGCGTGTCAAGGAAACCTTGGCTAATATACCCCATGAGAATCAAAACTGCTCTTTTATAACTCATACTAAATGTATTTTTAAGGATAAGATGACTACCGTGGTGCCCATTTATGGTAATGGCGAGCGCATCGGAACCTTGATTGTCGCTAAATACGATGCTAGCTTTGACGATGAGGATTTGCTGCTGGCCGAATATGCGGCTACTGTTTTGGGCGTAGAAATCCTTCACGATAGAGAAGCGCAAGTGGCTGAGGATGCCCGTAAAAAGGCTATGGTTCAGGTGGCCTTTGATACTCTGTCCTATTCTGAGATGGAGGCCATTACCAATATTTTAGGTGAGCTCAACGGCTTTGAGGGCCTTTTAGTCGCTTCTAAAATCGCTGACCGCGTTGGTATTACTCGTTCCGTTATTGTCAACGCTCTGCGTAAATTTGAAAGCGCAGGCTTGATTGAAACTAAATCCTTGGGCATGAAGGGTACTTATATCCGTGTTCTTAATGATTTGCTATTTAAGGAATTGAAAAATAGAAATAAAAGCAGGCTTTAAGGATCAAAAAGCCGGAGATTCTTGTGGGTCTCCGGCTTTTTTTATGTCTAACCAAAAATAAACAGTGTACAAGATATCAAAACATGTTATAATAGCAGTAGGCATTTTTCACGAAAATGGAGGTTGTTTCAATGCAAAAAATTGATCAGGCTTGTGTAAATACTCTGCGCTTTTTGGCAGCGGATCAGGTTGAGAAGGCAAAATCCGGCCATCCGGGCTTCCCTCTGGGCACCGCTCCCTTGATGTATACTATTTGGGATCGCTATATGAGCTACAATCCCGCTAATCCGAATTGGTTTAACCGTGACCGTTTTATCCTTTCCCCCGGTCATGGTAGCGCTCTTTTATATGCTATGCTGCATCTGGCTGGCTATGACCTGTCCTTGGAGGAGCTGCAAAACTTCCGTCAATGGGGAAGCAAGACTCCCGGCCATCCGGAATATGGCCTGACTCCCGGCGTGGATGTTTCCACTGGCCCCTTGGGTCACGGCTTCGCCATGGGCGTTGGCTTCGCTATTGCTGAAGCTATGCTGGCAGGCAAATATAATAAGCCTGATTTCCCTGTAGTTAATCACTATACCTACGGTCTGACTTCTGATGGCGACTTGATGGAAGGCGTTTCCTGCGAGGCCGCTTCTTTGGCAGGAACCTTGGGTCTGGGCAAGCTGATTTACTTATACGATGATAACAAAATTACTATTGAAGGCGATACTTCCATTGCCTTCACTGAGGATGTGGAAGCACGCTTCAAGGCCTATGGCTGGCAGGTGCTGCGTGTAGCTGATTCCGAGGATGTGGAAGCTATGGCTGCTGCCATTAAAGAGGCTCAGGCTGATACTACTCACCCGTCCTTGATTATCGTGCGTACCCATATCGGCTTTGGTAGCCCCAAACAGGACAGTCCCTCCTGCCATGGCGAGCCATTGGGCGCTGAAGCGTTGGCAGCTACTAAGGAAAAGGCTGGCTGGCCTCAGGAAATGTTCTATATTCCTACTGAGGCTAAGGAGCATTTTGAAGCTAAGCTACCCGCCTGCGCTAAGGCTGAGGCCGACTGGAACTCCTTAATGGAAGATTATAAGGCATGCTATCCTGAGCTGGCAGCTGAACTAGCTGACCGTATGGCAGGCAAGATCAATGTGGATTTGGAGGCCTTGGAAGCAATTTTCAAGGACCAAGCTAAGAGCGCAACCCGTGCTTCCAGCGGCGATGTGATTCAGAAGCTTGCAGAGCAGGTACCTGCTCTGGTAGGTGGTAGCGCCGACTTGGGTCCCTCTAATAAGACTGTGATGAAGGCCGGTGGCTATTTCTCCAAGCTGGATCACAAGGGACGCAATATTCACTTTGGTGTGCGCGAGCATGCTATGGGCACCGTGCTGAACGGATTAGCTCTGCATGGGGGCTTTGTTCCTTTCGGCGGCACCTTCTTGGTATTTGCCGATTTCCTGCGTCCCACCATTCGTATGGCGGCTCTCATGGGCATCCAATCCATTTTCGTGTTAACCCATGACTCCATCGCTTTGGGTGAGGATGGTCCTACTCATCAACCCATCGAGACTACCATGGGTCTGCGCTTGATTCCCAATGTATCCGTAATTCGTCCTGCTGACGCTTTGGAAACTGCAGTAGCTTGGAAGCAGGCTTGCCTGAATAAAACTAAGCCCACCTGCTTGCTGCTGAGCCGTCAGAATCTGCCCGTTATGCACGAATATGCAGCTGTTATTCATGAAAATGCGGCTAAGGGCGCTTATGTTTTGAGCCCGGCTAAGGAGGCTGCGAAGGTTATTCTGATTGGTACTGGCAGCGAGGTTGAGCTGGCTCTGAAGGCACAGGCTAAGCTGGCAGAGGAAGGCATCGATGCTAGCATTGTATCCATGCCCAGCTGGGATTTGTTTGACGCGCAAAGCGAGGAATATAAGGAAAGCGTATTGCCCGCCGGCGTTACTAAATTTGCCGTGGAAGCAGGCGTGCCCTATGGCTGGAGCCGCTACACAGGCAGCGAGAAGAACGTACTTGGCATTACCACCTTCGGTGCTTCCGCGCCCGGTGGCGTGATGCTGGAAAAATATGGCTTCACTGTGGATAATTTGGTTGCTAAGGTTAAGGCAGCGCTGTAAGCTAAATATTTGGCGTGATTTTTTGGGACCGGGGATGCAGTGCGTCCTCGGTCCTTTTGTGAAAGGGGAATGAACCCATGTTAAAGCATTTATTGACTATTGCCGGCAGCGATTCCAGCGGTGGCGCCGGCATTCAAGCCGATTTGAAAACCTTTGCCGCTCATGGCACCTTTGGAATGAGCGTCATTACAGCGGTGACAGCCCAAAACACCTGCGGTGTGACCATGGTGCAGGATATTACTCCGGAGGTAGTAGAAGCTCAGATTGCTGCTGTTTTTGATGATATTTCCGTGGATGCCGTGAAAATCGGTATGCTATCCCGTCCCGAGACCATTAAGGCCATTGCTGCCAGCCTGCGAAAATATCAGCCGAAGGTTATCGTCCTGGACCCAGTGATGATTTCTAAAAGTGGTTACCCTTTGCTGCAGCCAGAGGCTTGTGAAACTCTTATTAACGAGCTGCTACCTTTAGCGACTTTGGTAACTCCTAATTTGCCCGAGGCAGAGGCCATCAGCGGGATGAAGGTTACCCGCAAGGAAGAAATGCGACCTGTGGCGGAAAAAATCATTTCTCTGGGCGCTAAGGCCGTGCTAGTAAAGGGTGGACATTTGAGCGATACTGCAGATGATTTGCTTTTTGATGGGCAAACGGAAGAATGGTTTGCCGGTGAGCGTATCGCTACTAAAAATACTCACGGTACGGGCTGCACCTTATCTAGTAGCTTAGCGGCTAATTTGGCCAAGGGTATGAGCCTAGCGGAGGCTGTGCAGGCCTCCAAGGCTTATGTAACCGAGGCCATTGCTCACGGCATCGCCTTGGGCAGCGGTTGCGGTCCCACTCATCATTTTGTGGACTTATATAGAAAGGCAGGTATGCTAGAATAATGGAATTGACGAATGTTTTTGGCGAATTGGTGGAGCGTCTGCGCCAAAAAAAGCCTGTGATTCACGAGATTACTAATTACGTTACGGCGGAAAGCTGTGCCGATGTGGCCTTGGCAGCAGGCGCTTCCCCGGTGATGGCCGATGAGCCGGAGGAAGTAGAGGAAATCACTGCCGGTGCTGATGCTTTAGTACTCAATCTGGGTACTATTAGCTTTAATAAGCAAATCGCTATGGAGCGTGCGGCAGCTGTGGCCAAGAAGAAGGGAATTCCCGTGGTGCTGGACCCGGTGGGGGTTATGGCTTCGAAAATGCGCTTAAATTTTGCCCTGCAGCTCTTGAATAAAGGATATATAGATATTGTGCGTGGCAATTACAGTGAATGTAATGCGCTTTTGACCGGTAGCGCTGGTGGCCATGGTGTGGATAATTTAGAGGGCTCTACGGAAGAGGGCGTAGCTTTGAAGGTCGCTAAGGATGCGGCGAAAAAGTTTAACTGTGTTTTTGCTGTGACCGGTGCTATTGATAATATTTCCAATGGTAAACAGGCAGTTGTTTTAAACAATGGGCACCCGCTGCTGCAGGATATCACCGGCAGCGGCTGTATGACTAGCACACTTGTAGCTTGCTGCGCAGCAGTAACTAAGGATATGATGGTAGCCGCTGCCTTGGGTGTAGTGATTATGGGACAGAGTGCTGAGCTGGCCGCTAACTTCTTAGAAAAGAAGGATGGTCCTGGTATGTTTAAGGTGCGGCTTATGGATTGTGTTTACCATGTGACTACTAAATGGAATTTGGTTAACATCAAGCCCGAGGAAAAGGTTTCTTAAATATCATGAGTGAGCTCAAAAAATTTGATAAAAAGCGAATAGACTACAGCATTTACCTTTTGACAGATGACGAATGCCTTAAAGGTAGACCCTTGTTGCCTTCTGTTGAAGAGGCTCTCCAGGGTGGTGTAACTCTGGTGCAATATCGCTCTAAATTTAAGGATGGGGGACCTATGTATGAGGAGGCGCTGGCGCTGAAGGCGCTGTGCGACAGCTATGATGTGCCCTTGATTATCAATGATAGGGTTGATGTAGCATTGGCAGTGAGCGCAGCTGGGGTACATGTGGGACAGGATGATTTGCCTTGCTCTGTAGTGCGTGCGCTGACTGGCGCTGACTTCGTCATCGGCGTATCAGCCCACAATCCTGAGGAAGCACGCCATGCTATTGCTGCTGGCGCGGACTATCTGGGCTGTGGCGCTGTTTTTGGCACTGCTACCAAGCCCGGCGTCGCCAAGCTGGGCTTGGAAAATCTGCGTGCTATTCGCCGTGTGGTCACCAAGCCCATGGTGGGCATCGGTGGCGTCAAGGCTGACAACTATGGCGAGGTTTTGTCCACTGGCGCCGATGGCGCCGCCGTCATCAGCGGCATTCTGGGCGCTGATGATATCAAGGCTGAGGTAGCTAAATTTGTGGCTGTGCGCAACGCCGAAGCAGGAAGCAAATAACTGGAATTTTCGTTAGGCGCTGTTCTAAGAAATTTATGTAGTACTATATTGTTGTAAAGTGTAAATAACGTTACAGTTTAAACAGCGCAGAAAAAATAAAAACAAAAATTTGCTTGTTAAGCAGGAATAATCAGTAAATTTAGCGAAAAATATAGGCAACAAAAAATTGCCTGTAATAAAGGGGGATTTATCATGAAAGAATATACTGGCGATAAAATTAGAAACGTGGCCATTGTGGGTCATGGTGGAGCAGGAACCACGTCCGTAACCGAGGCTCTGTTGTATCGCAGCGGTGCTATCAACAGAATGTGTAAGGTTGAGGACGGTGCTACCACCACTGACTATGAGCCAGAGGAAATTAAACGTAAGGTTTCCGTAAACGCAACCTTGGCTCCCGTTGAATGGCGCGATACCAAAATCAACTTTATCGATACTCCGGGCTTCGCTGATTTCGTAGCCGAAGTAAAGGGTGCTTTCAGAGCAGTGGATAGCGCTTTGATTGTTGTGTGCGCAACTAGCGGTGTACAGGTTGGCACCGAGCAATGCTGGAAGCTGGCTGAAGAGGCTGGTTTGCCCCGCATTATTTTCGTAAACAAAATGGACCGTGAAAATGCTGATTTTGACAGCATTCTTGATAATCTGCGCGGTAAATTTGGCAAGCACGTGTTGCCGCTGCAGCTGCCTTTGGGTAAAGAGGATAACTTCCAAGGCATTATTGATTTGTACAAGATGAAGGCTTACCGTGCTAATGGCAACGGCTCCGATGAAATCGAAATTCCTGATGAATATAAAGAAGCTGCTGAGGAAGCTCGTGAAAAAATGATCGAAGCAGCTGTTGAGGCCGATGATGACTGCATGATGCGTTATCTGGATGGCGAAACCATCAGTGATGAAGAGATCATGAAATGCTTGATTAAGGGCATTCGCCAAGCTATTATTTATCCTATGCTGTGCGGCAGCGCGTACAAGGATATCGGCTTGGGCCGTTTGATGAATGCTATTGTGGACTTCACCTATCCTGCGATTTTGAACGACTTCGTTGTTATGGATAAAGCTACTGGCGAAGAAGAAATTCGCGATGCCAACGCTCCTATGGCAGCTCTGGTATTCAAGACCACCTCTGACCCGTTCGTAGGTCGTCTGAGCTTCTTCCGCGTGTTCTCCGGCTCTATTAAGGCTGATAGCATGGTTTACAACTCTCGCCGTGAGCAGGAAGAGCGTGTTGGTAACGTATTTACCATGCGTGGCAAGACCCAAATCCCCATGAAGCAGGTTGTGGCAGGCGATATCGGCGTTGTTGCTAAGCTGCAATACACCGCAACCGGCGATACTCTGTGCGACAAGAATTCCGAGGTTGAGTTCCCCGTTATCGAGTTCCCGCTGCCCATGTACACCAGAGCTATTTATCCGAAGAAGAAGGGCGACGAGGACAAGATTATGTCCGCTTTGACCCGTCTGATGGACGAGGATCCGACCATTATCGTAACCAAGAACCCTGTAACCAAGGAAACCTTGATCAGCGGTATGGGCGACCAACACATCGAAATTATTATGGAGCGTATGCAACGTAAATTTGGTGTGGAAGCTCAGCTGAAGGCTCCTATCATCGAATATCGTGAGACCATTCGTGGCAGCGCTGAGGTTGAAGGTAAGCACAAGAAGCAATCCGGTGGCCATGGTCAGTATGGTCATGTGGTAATTAACATGGAGCCCCTGCCTCCTGGAGGCGGCTTCGAGTTCGTGGACAAGATTTTCGGTGGCTCCGTGCCTCGTCAATACATTCCTGCAGTTGAAAAAGGCATGCGTGAAGCTATGGATAAGGGCATTTTGGCCGGCTATCCTGTAGTTGACATGCGTATTACTCTGCTGGATGGCTCTTATCACCCGGTTGACTCCTCTGAAATGGCCTTCAAGACTGCTTCTAACATCGCCTTCAAGAAGGCTATGGAGCAATGTAAACCTGTTCTGCTGGAGCCTATCTACACTCTGAATGTAACCTGCTCCGATGGCATGATGGGCGATGTTATTGGCGATTTGAACCAAAAACGCGGCCGCATTCTGGGTATGCAATCTGTTGAAGAGGGCATGAGTGTCGTAACCGCTCAGGTTCCTTATGCGGAAATTACTGAGTATGCAGTTGACCTGCGTGCTATCACCCAAGGCCAAGGCACCTTCGAAATGAAGTTTGACCATTACGAGGATGTTCCGGCTAAGATGGCTGAAAAGATTATCGCTGAACGCAAAGAAGCATAATTATTTGCAGCAAGTTTAAAGCTTAATTTTTCTAGGGCCTGTTACTTCGGTAACAGGCTCTTTTTATGGGAAATAATCCCGAGGAGTAAGAAAAAGAGCTAAGGAAGAGCTAGTTAAGCTTCTTTTCAGCGGGAAATAGTAGAATATTTTGCAGGTCGAAGTTATTGACGCAGAAAATTATCTGTGTTAAAATAATTTACTGAGTACGAAAGACGACCGCGGCTGGCCTTGAGCCAGATGAGGAAAGTCCGAGCTCCATAGGGCAGGATGCCGGATAACGTCCGGCGAGAGTGATCTTAGGGATAGTGCCACAGAAATGTGTACCGCCTGCTGCGGCAGGTAAGGGTGGAACGGTGCGGTAAGAGCGCACCAGCAGTCTGGTAACAGGCTGGCTAGGTAAACCCCATCCGGAGCAAGACCAAATAGGGGAGGGATGAAGCGGCCCGCTGAGCCTTCCGGGTTGTGTCGCTTGAGCTTGCAGGTAACTGTAAGCCTAGATAAATGGTTGTCACCGCTATGCGGAACAGAACTCGGCTTATTGAGTACTCACATGTAAATGCGGCTGCCTTCGGGCAGCCTTTTTTTAAGGATGTTGGTGATACAGTGAAAAAAGTATCCTTAGTCGTTCCCGTTTTTAATGAGGAAGATAATTTACACGAATTTTATAAACGTGCCACATCAGTGATGCAGGCAGAGGCCTACGATTATAGCATTGTCTTTGTGGATGATGGCTCAAGGGATGCCAGCAGGGTCATTTTGAATGAGCTGGCTAAGCAGGATGAGCATGTGGAGGCTTATTTATTGAGTCGTAATTATGGTCATCAAATGGCCTTGACCTGTGGCTTGGATAATGCTGATGGCGATGCCGTTATCACCATGGATGGTGATTTGCAGCATCCGCCCGAGCTCATTCCGGAGCTGCTGCGTTTGTGGGAAGCGGGAAATGAAATCGTGCAGACCAAGCGTATGGCCACAGAGGATGCAGGCTTTTTTAAAAATATTACTTCTAAGGTTTATTATAAGCTGATTAATGCCCTTTCTAAGGTGGAAATAACGCCCGGTGGCAGTGATTTTCGTCTTATGGACAGGATTGCGGTGGATGCCTTTAAGCAATATCGTGAGCGGGCACGTTTTATTCGCGGCTTGATTACTACCTTGGGCTTTAATGTGGCTGTCTTAGAATTTGTAGCACCGCCTCGTTTTGCGGGTCATTCCAAGTTCAATTTGCACAAAATGCTGCATTTTGCTTTAGATGGCATTACCGCTTTTTCTAATTTGCCCTTGCGTTGGGCTTTTTATATTGGCCTAGTATTTGGTATGAGCAGCTTGCTGCTGTTGGGTCATGTTTTTTATGTTAAATTTGTAATTGATGACGCAGTTCCCGGATGGGCAACTATGACTGTAAGCGTACTGTTTTTAGGTGGCATACAGCTGGTTGGCATAGGTATTTTGGGCGAGTATATCGGTCGGATATTTGAAGAAATTAAGCATCGTCCTCTATATTTAGTAGCGCGTCACATAAAGTGTAAAGAAAGTAACAATAAGTAAAATTAATTGGAGCGGGAAATAATCTCGCAAATTAGATTTTACAGATGACCTTTTTTGTGCTATAATAGATGCGTATTAAAATATGAAAGGACGTGGATGTTGTTGTTTAAAAAGAAAGTAATAACACTTGGCTTAACTGTGCTGTTTACACTTTGTGGTGCAGTTGGTGCATTTGCTTCCTTTCAACGTGGTGATGACGGCGAAGAGGTCTTAGCTATCCAGAAGAGATTGGCTGAGCTGCATTATACGGTTGGTACTCTAGACGGTGAGTTTGGCTCTGCTACTGAAAAGGCCGTTAAAGCCTTCCAAGCAGCACAGGGCTTGGAGGTTGATGGTGTAGTTGGTTCTGCTACTTATAGGGCCTTGATGAACAAGGAGCTGCCTCCTAATCGTGCACAAAACCTTGTGAGAAGTATTTTGCGTGCGGCATATAGCGTCATCGGTACTCCGTATGTATTTGGTGGCACCAGTCCTTATGGCTTTGACTGCTCTGGTTTTACCCAATATGCTTTTAAACGTGCAGGCGTGTATATACCTCGCACAGCAGATAGCCAGCTGTACTATGGTAAACGCATTTCCATGAGTCAGCTACGTCCTGGTGATTTGGTATTCTTTACTACCTATGAGCCCGGTGCATCTCATTGTGGCATTTATGTAGGTAATGGTAATTTTATTCATGCAGGAACAAGCACTGGTGTGACTGTCGCCTCAGCCTTTACTGGTTACTGGGGTGCTCGCTATTATGGTGCTTGCAGAATTTTGAAATAAAAGATAAATATAAAGCAGGTAGGCTGTGGCCTATCTGCTTTTTTTATAGTGCTATATTTTGGAATAGAGGACACAAAAAATAAACTGCTTGCAGATTATAGTGCTGCAGAGAGAAGGAAACTGAACACGGGGTACACTCATGATAAGCTATAGAAATAATGGAGCAGATGCTCTAAATGATTACTTTTTGTGATATAATAATATCATCTATAACTATGTCCTGATGACAAAATCTGTGTCTTGAGAAAGGGTTGTGCCTATGGAACGTAATGCCTACAGTGCGGGAGCCGTGAAGTTCTCGTTCTGGTTTATAGAATTCAAAAAAGCTGTGAGCCTTTTGGCTACTGGTATGAGCATGAAGGATCTTAAAGCCAAGAATGCTGCAGAGAACCTGTTTGCAGCTTCATCCGCTGACCGAGCCAAAATGGTAATGAACACCGTAGCTAAGCGTATTGAGTCCTTGGACCCATCCTTTGTTCCTTTGTTTATGGCAAGTGATGTGACTGGCCAGAAACTCTTATGTTTGACTGCATGTATGTGTACTGACACTTTGTTTTTTGATTTTGCTTATGAAATAATTCGCGGCAAGCTTATTCTTGGCATACAAGAATATGGAGAAAGCGATGTGCGTGCTTTTTGGGCTAATAAACAGGTGCAAAGTGAAAAGGTGGCGAGCTTGACAGAGGTTACCCTCAAGCGGTTAGCTAGTACCTACAAGCAGTATTTAAGCGAAGCAGGCGTTACTGATAATGCTGCAGGCACCAAGAAAATCCTTAAGCCTATTCCTTCCATGGAAATAGAAAAATGGCTGCGTGGTAACGGATTACAGCCCGTGTTGGCAGCACTGACAGGTGAATAGCATCATGAAAACTTTTGAGCAAAGAATAGATGAGCTAGAAAAAGTATTAGAGACGCCAAGCTTTTGGAAGAGTGATGGCCGTGCCAATGAAGTTAACTACTGGGTCTTTGATTATCCAGCAAGCAAGGAGCTTGAGGTGCGTCAAACAGTAAAAAGGCTTGTAAAGCGAAGCCAACAAAGCTATAGGGAATATAAGCTAGTGGAGTTTGATATTTATGACTATATTATCGATACTCTGACCAAGGAAGGATATCTAGAGGCTACTTATATGTTGGAAGAAACTGCTGGCATGCACGTGGTAATAGATTCCATATTCGAGCTTTTGCAGTTCAATGATCGTGAAAATTGGTTTATTAAGCATGTTCAAGAAAACACTCCTGATGAAGCCATCGTGCTACTGATGGGCGTTGGTAAGGTTTTTCCAATACTGCGCTCCCATAAGATACTCAATAATTTGAGTATGGCTTTTAGGAAGGTGCCTGTGGTACTTTTCTTTCCGGGTGTTTACAATGAACAGGAGCTGCGTCTTTTTAATGAGCTAAAGGATGACAATTATTATAGAGCATTCC
>SFCN01000132.1 GCA_004558595.1 Phascolarctobacterium sp.
GCGGAGGGCTACGGCAGCTGCTTTGGGGGCAGGGGGCAGTGGCTACGGCGGCGGAGGGCTACGGCAGCTGCTTTGGGGGCAGGGGGTAGTGGCTACGGCGGCGGAGGGCTACGGCAGCTGCTTGTAAAGCTGCTGACGGAGACCGGAGATGCCGAAGCCGCGCCCCCTGCCCCCAAAGCTGCTGACGGAGACCGGAGATGCCGAAGCCGCGCCCCCTGCCCCCAAAGCAGCTGCCCCTGCCCCCTGCCGCCAGAGCTCCGACTAAGACCGCCGAGGGGGCTTTATGCCGAAAACTGCCCAAACCGCTGCCGCCTGCCCCCTGCAAACTGCCCCCTGCAAACTGCCCAAACCGCTGCCGCCTGCCCCCTGCAAACTGCCCAAACCCCTGCAAACTGCCCCCTGCCGCCTGCCCCCTGCAAACTGCCCAAACCCCTGCAAACTGCCCAAATCAGCCCCGTCTACCGCTGCTATGCCGCATCATCCGCACGTCCCTCCGCCGCATCCGCCCCGAAAACCGCACCGCACCGACACCGCTGCCGACCGTCTGACGCACCGCACTGACGCAAACGTCGCTCCGCTCCTCCGCCGCCCTCGCTTCGCTCGGCGGCGTGCACTTTACCCCCTTTAGGTCTTACCTACCCCTTGATGGTCTTACTCCTGCTGCCTGATATGCCCCTATAAAGTCTTTTGCCTACCTCCTGCAAGTCTTATAGACCCTCTGACAATCCCTGTAGTAATGCGGACTTTGCGAGCATATATAGTATATATAGACCATACAATCAATAGTATTTGTTTTTTGGAGACGTCTGGACGGCTCCGGAAAACAACTAACCCCCGCTCCGGAACGGGGCGAGGGCTGCAAAGGGCGCAAGATTGGGCATCTGCTTTATTGCGGCTAAGACTTTTGTTTTTAATTGTCTTTTTTATCCTGCAGGCGCTTGTAATTGTCTACCTCATCACGTATGGCCGCAATTACATAGCCTTTGGATTTTTTGCCTTTTCTAAATCTGCGCTCAATGTTATAAATCACGTCAGTCGCAAAAGGCAATTCGCAAAACTGATGTAATAAAACCTTATGCGCTGCTATCTCTTTTGTCGTAAATCCCATATATGAAATCATCACAATCAGGATTTCGTTATCAACAAGACGCTTAAGACTAACCTTAGCTGCAAGCTCATCAGCGGTTAGCTGGCGGCGCTTGAGCGGAGCAATACAAATTGCGGTTACTTTATTTCCATCTTTGAAGTGAAGGAATTGCAACCGGCACGATCGAGAAGACGCTTAGCCGGATCAATTACCTTCAATAGAAAATCTCGTGTCTGCTTGTACTTGTTTTCGACTCCGAACATTTTTTTCAGAGCATCAATCTTATAAACAATCGGTTGAGATTGTCCAGATACAATCGCATAGAGTCGCACCGCATAAGGAGATGGCAGAGATAGGGCCGTTTCCAAATCATAGCGGCAAAAGCCTTTAGTGAAATCCAAAGCTACATCATATAGCATCTTGGAAACATAGAATGACAACAAACCACTGCCCTGAACATAAGCAACATTATAGATGAGGGGCGAGCTATACCACGCATTAGTCTTGCTATCCCAAAACTCAAAGCGCCGCCCCATCAATTTTATTGCTGCTTCCTTGATATCTTCATAGTGCTTGCTGCCCTCCGAAAGAATATACCTCACTGGCACCTCGATTTTGACATTATCCAAATCGTGCTCCATCCTAAACAAACAATTTTTGACTAACTTTCCCTTTAGCACGGTTTGAGCGTGCTCAATAACCTTCAGGAGGATGCGCTGCTCATAGAGAGACAGCTGCACCCTGCTGACCGAATAAATGAAACTCTGAACTATTTCCATATCTCAATTAATATCAATTGCAAAAATCTTACAAAAAATCACTACTCCATCATTGAGCTGCTTTAGACTAACCTCCATTTTAATGGTATTGTCACGATGAAAATCCTTAGATAAATGTATCCCATTACAATTAGGATGATATCTATCTACATAGGCATTAAGAGCCTCTACACTGGTTGCGGATACAATTATCACGCATTTGTCAGAACCATAGGCTGACGGATTGATAAAACGATATAAATGCATAATTAAATGATTTTGGTTTATGATTTTGCAAATATAGGCATAAATAAGAAAATCTGCAAATAAAGTCTTAGATAAATTTATCTATAACACAAAAAAAATCGGGAAACGCATCCCTGCGTCTCCCGATCAATCATAAACCCTATGATACTACACCTATCATTAATAAGTAAGCGGAAAAAAAGTCACTACATTACTGCGCTTCCGCCGAAGGCAGCCAGAACGGCAGTGATTACATAAGAAATTACTTGTAGGATGGTCTTCAATGTCTTGTTCAT
>SFCN01000133.1 GCA_004558595.1 Phascolarctobacterium sp.
GGATGATATTTTTAACTGCTTCAATCAGATTTTAAACACTGCGGACAGAATGGCAAAAAACTTATAAGCGATGAGCTGGGGGAACCTGGCCCATCGCTTACCATAGAGCAACTATTTTTCGAGTTATCAATGAGCATCTGCGAGATGTTCCCACATACGCTGGACTATTTTATCCTGGATGAAAAGCCAGCAGAGGATGTTATCTTTTTAATCTGCAGACTGCAGGAAAAAGGCAAGAATGTGGCCACACCGCCGCAGCCGAAAGAGACTAAAAAGAGAGTGTACGCAGATCAAGTAAATTGGTACTAAAATCAAAGGATTAACAGTGCCAGAACAATAAAAAAATCGCTTAAAACGCAAAATAGAGCCTCATTTTTTTTGAAAGGCAGGTGAAAAAATGGCAGCTCAAAACGAAATCGGCGGCAAGTTTACGATTGATATAGAAGATTTAAAAAACGGCATATCACAGGCTAATAGATTGATGAGATTAGCAGATAGTGAGTTTAAAGCTGCTGCTGCAGGCCTGGGAAATTGGGCAGACTGCGCCGAGGGCTTAACAGCTAAGCAGAAGCAGCTCAATACGGCAGTAGATTTGCAAAATGCGAAAATATCAGCACTGGAGCAGGAGTATGCCAGGGTAGCCCAAGCGCAGGGCGAAAACTCTGCAGCGGCTACTAACTTAAAAATAAGAATCAACAACGAAACAGCCGCCAGAGAAAAGAATAGGGCAGAGCTTGAAAGGGTGAGCAGCGCCTTAGATGAGCTTGAAAAAAACGCCGATAGTGCAGCAGGCGCAGCCGATGACCTGGCCGACAAAGAAAAAAAGGCAGCAAAGGCAGGAGAGGATGCAGGCTCCGGCGCTGAGAGTTTTGGAGCAAAAGCCAAAGCTGCGGCCGTGGGAGGCGTTAAGGCTTTAAAGGGAATACCGCACGGAAATGGGCAAGCTGGAGGCGGCATTTACCACGGCAGGCCACACCACAGAGGCGGCCAAGAAAACCTATGAGGAGTTATATGCCTTTATGGGTGAAGAGGACACCGCAGTAGAGGCGGCAAACCATCTGGCAAAGCTCGTAGACAATGAAAAGGACCTTGCAACCTGGACAAACATAGCCACCGGCGTATTTGCTACCTTTGGCGATAGCTTACCGATTGAGGGGTTAACCGAAGCGGCAAACGAAACCGCAAAGGTGGGCCAGGTAACCGGACCTTTAGCGGATGCCTTAAACTGGGCCGGAGTGAGTGAAGATGCGTTTAACGAGAGCCTGGCAAAATGCAATACAGAGCAGGAGCGGCAGGCACTCATAACAAGCACATTAAACGGCCTCTATACGGAGGCATCCACAAAATATAAAGAAGTCAACAAGGACGTAATGGATGCCAACACGGCACAGAGCCAGCTTAACGACAGCATGACCAAAGTCGGACAGATGGCAGAGCCGGTTATGACCATATTAAAAACAAAGGCTGCAGAGGCGCTCAATGCAGTAACGGACCTTTTCAGCGGCTTTAACGATATGCTCAGCGGCAAAATATCTTTTGCGGAATTTGGCGGCCAAGTAGTTGATAAACTTGTGCAGTCCATTAAAACCGGCGCACCAAAGATGGCACAGGCGGCGCTCACACTGCTGCAGAACCTTGCAAGCGGCATAAGAGGCAACACATCCGAGCTTATAAAATCGGCGCTCGGCATGGTCGAGAAATTGACCGAAAAAATCCGGGAGGGCGCACCGAAATTTATAAAATCCGGCCTGGAGGTAATCCAGAACCTTGTAAAGGGCCTCATGGATGCGCTGCCTACTCTTATTGCGAAAGTGCCAACAATAGTGTCAAACATTGCAAATGTTATAAACGACAATGCGCCGACAATCCTTAAATCGGCGGTTAACATCATCTTAACCATAATCAAGGGCATTATATCGGCAATACCAACGCTGGTAAAAAATATACCGAAAATCATATCTGCCATTGTGGATGTGTGGAGCGCCTTTAATTGGGCGAATCTGGGCAAAGCTGCCTTTTCTAAATTGAAAGATGGCATAATGGCTATCGGCCCGGCG
>SFCN01000063.1 GCA_004558595.1 Phascolarctobacterium sp.
GGCTGGCAGGCCAATAAAAGATGCACTTGTGCATGGCTAGTAGTATTAGGGCTATGCCCGAAAAAGAAAAGCCACCCGCTATGCGGGTGGATCTTTACTGGAGTGGAAGATGTTTGATTATCTAGTCCTGTTTGAGCAATATTTAGCGGTGGAGCTTGGTCTGGCGGATAATACCCGTACTGCCTATCTCAGGGACCTGCGGCTTTTGCAAAAGGCCCTGGGCCAAAAGAGCAGCGAGGAGCTCCTGACCGTGTCTCGGCGACAGCTACTGGCCTATTTATCCCAGCTCAAGCAGGCCGGTCGCAGCCCCACCACCATCGCCCGGAAGCTGGCTTCCATTAAAGCCTTCTACCGCTTTTTAACAGCGGAGCGCTACATTCGCCGGGACCCGGCGGAGGTTTTGGAGGCGGCCCAAAAGGGCATCCATCTGCCGAAATTTTTAAGCGTGCAGGAGGTGGACGAGCTCCTAGAGCAGCCCAATCTGGGCACT
Organism: Phascolarctobacterium sp.; assembly: GCA_004558595.1. Classification (GTDB taxonomy): domain Bacteria; phylum Bacillota; class Negativicutes; order Acidaminococcales; family Acidaminococcaceae; genus Phascolarctobacterium_A. Next base: position 491 of record SFCN01000063.1, read on the forward strand.
CTAGAGGGCTATCGGGACAAGACCATGCTGGAGACCCTCTACGCCACCGGCATGCGGGTTTCTGAATTAGTCAGCGTGCCCGTGGAGAATGTGGACCTAAAAATGCAGTACCTCATCGTCATGGGCAAGGGCTCCAAGGAGCGGATGCTGCCCTTGGGACGGACGGCTTTGAAATATTTGGAGCGTTACCTAAATGTAGTGCGTCCCCAGCTCCTTCATAATAAGCCCGACAGCTGCAAGGAGCTTTTCGTCACCAGCTGGGGCGGTCCCTTGACTCGGCAGCGTGTTAACGAGCTGCTGGAGGGATACGCTCAAAGCGCAGGCATAACCAAAAGGGTCACGCCCCATATGCTGCGCCATTCCTTCGCTACCCATTTGCTGAACAATGGTACGGATTTAAGGGTAGTGCAGGAGCTTTTAGGTCATGCAGATATTTCTACCACGCAGATTTATACCCATCTGGATATGGCAAGACTGCGTGAAGTGTACGATAAAACTCATCCCCGAGCCTAAGGTTGGGAGAAGGGAGTCATTTTATGGCAACAAGAAGAAGAAAAAGCTCATCCGGCGGGAAATATATTATCCTTGGCCTCATCGGCATTATCGCCATTTTAGCCGTGGCCTGTGGCTTCTTTTACGCCAACGACCGCAGCAAAAAGGACGTGGGCGACAGCCAGAGCAAGGCTCCGGCCAAGGAGGTTAATCTTTTGGACGAATCCATCGAGGCTCAGCGTCTAGTGGATAATATCCTGCTGCAAAAGGATAATTGGCAGCTCATCGAAAACGACAACGGCAAAAAGAACGTGGAGGTGGAGGAGTCCGGGGCTAAGGTTTAAGGCCGAGGTAGGTATTACGGTCAAGGCCGGCTCCGGCAGCAAAAGCTTCGTCACCGATACCATCGTCTTTTTCCACAATGCTAATTTGAAGAAAAAGGATAAGGACGTGAAGGATCTGCCCGAGGAGCCCGTGGAGGAGCCTCGTCAGTACCAGGGTAAATTGGCCGTTATCGTGGACGATTGCGGCGCCGACATGACCACCGTGCGGGCCCTGCTGAACACGGGCTTGCCCTTTAGCTACGCCATTTTACCGGATAAGGAATTCTCCAGCGACATTTTAGAAATGGTCAAAAGTCGTGGCAAGGCGCCCATGCTGCATTTGCCCATGGAGCCCTTGAGCCGCAGCGCTATGAGCGAGGGCAACCGCACCATTATGACCAATACGAGCGCCGCGACCCAGCAGGCCTTGGTACGCAAGCATTTGCAGAGCCTGCCCGGAGTCATCGGCGTGAATAATCATCAGGGCTCCAAGGCCACCGCCGATAAGGCCACCATGAAGGCCGTGCTGCAGGTGCTGAAAAAGGAAAATGTTTTCTTCGTGGACTCTCGCACCAATTCAGCCTCCATCGCTCGTGACATGGCCAAGCAAATGGGCGTTGCCACCGCTCGCAACGATATTTTCCTAGACAATAGCAGCAACGTGGAGGATATCCGCAAGCAAATCTACAAGGCCTTCGCTATGGCCGAAAAAAATGGCAGCGCCATCGCCATCTGCCACGCCCGCAAAAACACCGCCAAATGCTGGCAAATGTATGCGGAGGATTTCAAAAAGAGCGGCATTACCTTTGTACCCGTGAATAAACTTTTATATTAATTTTACAAATAAAGAAGGTATCCTTACATGGCAAATTATGTGGACGAAACCATCGCCAAATATGAAAAGTATATTAATCCGGCCCAGGCGAAGCTTTTTCGCTTTATGGGCTTAGGTAGCGTGGAGGCCCAGGCCCAGGGCTGGACCATCAGCGACAGCGAGGGCCAGGACTTTATCGACTGCCTGGGCGGCTACGGCATGTTCGCCCTGGGCCACCGTCATCCCAAGGTAGTAGCCGCTGTGGAGCAAGTGCTCCACAGCATGCCCATGTGCGGCAAGGTCCTCTTTAATCGGCCCATGGCCGATTTGGCAGAGGCCCTGGCCGCCATCACCCCCGGGGAGCTGCAGTATAGCTTCTTCGTGAACAGCGGCACCGAGGCCGTGGAGGGCTGCCTCAAGGTAGCTCGCCTAGCCACCAAGCGCAGCAAATTCGTAGCCGCGAACAACGCTTTTCACGGCAAAACCTTCGGCAGCCTGACGGCCACGGGCAGGGAGCTGTACCGGGAGCCCTTTAAGCCTCTATTAAGCGGCTTCACCCATGTGGAATACGGCGACGCTGAGGCCTTGTCCGCGGCAGTGGACGAGGAAACGGCAGCGGTTATCCTGGAGCCCATTCAGGGCGAGGGCGGTATCATCGTGCCTCCGGCAGGATATTTACGGCGAGCCAAGGAAATTTGTCAGGCTAAGGGAGCGCTCCTCATCGCCGACGAGGTGCAGACCGGTATCGGTCGCACCGGCGACTGGTTCGGCGTGGACGCCGAGGGCGTGGAGCCGGACCTGATGGCCTGCGCTAAGGCCTTGGGCGGCGGCGTGATGCCCATTGGCGCCATTATCGGCAACGCAAGGGCTTGGCAGGGCCTTATTGAAGCACCCTTCCTCCATACCTCCACCTTCGGCGGCAACCAATTGGCTTGCGCCGCCGGCGTGGCGACCATCCAGACCATTCGGGAGGAGAACATCCTCGAGCGAGGCCGTGAGCAGGGAGCTTATCTAAAGGCAGGCCTTGAGCGCATCGCCGCCGAATTCCCTCAGGTTATTACCCAGGTCCGCGGTCGTGGCATGATGCTGGGCATCGAGCTCACCAAGGAGGGAGCAGGGGGTATGCTCATGAGCCTGATGATTATGAAGCATATTATCGTGGCCTATACCCTGAATAATCCTAAGGTTATCCGTATGGAGCCGCCGCTGATTATGCCTAGGGAGGTTATTGACCACGTCTTGGAGGAATTCCGTGACGCGGTGAAGCAAACTGCCGATGTCATCGAAGATTTATAATCGTCCATAAGGCACCATCTACTTCGTTGCGGCTCCTAGGAGTACTAAATGTACGCCGTCGTCGCCGCGCCTCGTATCTGGTACCTTCTGAACGATTATCTGTATCTGGCCTTTGCCGTGACGATTATCTAAAGGAGAAGAAAAATTATGCCCTATGTTGAAGTGAAAAAAACCATTAACGCTGCTCCGTCCACAATCTACCAGATTGTGAAGGACATGGCCGCTTATCCTAATTTCATGAAGGATTTGGTCAGCGTAGAAATCCTCGAGCGGGGCGATGACTATACTATTTCCCACTGGGTCAGCAATGTGGATGGTCGCAAAATCATCTGGACCGAGCGGGATACCTTCTATCCGGAGCAAAATAAAATCACCTACGCCCAAACGGAAGGCGATTTAAAAAAGATGGAAGGTGAGTGGAACATCGTTCCTCAGGGAGATGCCTGTGAAGTAACCCTGTCCGTGGACTTCGAATTCGGCATTCCCATGATTGCAGGTTTGCTCAATCCTATTTTAAAGAAAAAAGTTCGTGAAAACAGTGAAAATATGTTGACATCTATTAAAGAGCAAATTGAAAAATAACCACGCTCTTGCTATAATAAAAGTAGCGCAGCAAATGCGCGAGCTTCAAGAATTTGTTTTTAATGAGGAGGAAACTATTTAATGAAAACTGCTTTTCTTATGGCACTGATGACCATGCTGCTCATGGCCATTGGTGACTATTTCGGCGGTCTGCAGGGCATGACCATCATGCTGGTTTTTGGCGTGGCCATGAACTTTTTCACCTACTGGAACAGCGATAAAATGGTGCTGGCCCATTACGGAGCCCAGGAAGTGAACGCTAGAACCGCTCCTAGATTGTACGGTATCGTAAAACGCTTGGCCGACCGGGCTAAGCTGCCCATGCCCAAGGTATATATTATCGACAGCCCCGTGCCCAACGCCTTCGCTACGGGCCGTAATCCGGAGCACGCCGCGGTAGCGGTGAACACCGCTCTGGCCGACCTGCTGGACGAGGACGAATTAGCCGGCGTATTGGCCCATGAATTGAGCCATGTGAAGCACCGGGACATTTTAATCAGCACCGTAGCCGCTTCCATGGCCGGCGCTATTTCCACCATCGCTCAATGGGGTATGTTCCTCGGCGGTGGCCGTGACGAGAACGGCGAAAGCCGCAATCCCTTCGCCACTATTTTGGTGATGATCCTCGCTCCCATGGCCGCAGCCCTCATTCAAATGGCTGTGTCCCGCTCCCGTGAGTATATGGCCGATAAATCCGGTGGCGAGCTCTGCGGTAACCCCAACGCTTTGGCCGACGCGCTGCTGAAAATCGAAGCCTTCGCTAGAAGACGGGTTATGCCCGGCGCTACGGAGGCCACTGCCCACATGTTCATCATCAACCCCTTCTCCGGCGTGAACATGAGACAATTATTCAGCACTCATCCGCCCACAGAAGAGCGTGTACGCCTGCTCCGTGAGCAAGCCCGCGCTATGCGCAAATAAGAAAAAGCGTAAAAATGTTGGCATTTTCGGCTAATTCTAGTATAATTAGTATTGGACTATAATCGTGACTGCGATTTAGTATAACAAATCAATTTATGTTAGGAGAGATTCCAATGGCTATTGAAAAGACTTTTATTCTGGTTAAACCCGACGGCGTAAAGAAAAACCTGGTTGGCAACATTTTGGCTCGTTTCGAAGCAAAGGGCTTGAAAATCGTCGCTTTGAAAATGATCGTAGCTCCCAAAGAGGTTGCTGAAACCCACTATGCTGAGCACAAGGAAAAACCCTTCTTTGGCGAACTGGTTGACTTCATCACCTCTTCTCCGCTGGTTGCCGCTGTAATTGAAGGCGAAAACGCTATTAAGGCTGTTCGTCAACTGAACGGCGCTACCAATCCGCTGGAAGCTGTTCCCGGCTCCATCCGTGGCGACTATGCTCTGACCATCGGCGAAAACATCGTTCACGGCTCCGATAGCCCGGAAGCTGCTGCTCGTGAAATCGCTAACTGGTTCAAACCCGAAGAAATCTGCTAATTTGAGCTGCTCTTTCTAAAACTTAACCCCCATGTTTATTCCATGCATGGGGGTGTTTTTTGTAATGGGGCTTATATTTTAGCTGACAAAGTGCTTGTCGTTTGAAATATAACTCTCACATATTTTTAGTGATGAAAGGATGATTTATATGAAAAAAGCTGCTGTTTACACTCGTACTGGCGATAAGGGTACCACCGGTTTATACACCGGCGAGCGTGTGCCCAAGCAATCTCTCAGAGTAGAGGCCTATGGCACCGTGGACGAAATCACCTCCGCTTTGGGCTTGGCTCGCGCCCAAGCTACCCGCGAGGACGTGAAGGAAACCATTTTCAATGTGCAAAAGCTGCTCATGAGCGTCATGGCCGACATCGCCAGCCTGAATTTGCCCGAGCCCTATATTAAAGAAGAGCATGTGAAGCTCTTTGAAAGCACCATCGATAAATTCGACGCTCTGCTGCAGCCCCTGGGTCATTTCCTGATCCCCGGCGACACCGTAGCCGCCGCCGCTCTGGACATCGCCCGCACCACCACCCGTCGCGCGGAGCGCTGCCTGCTGCGTTTGGCCGAAACCGAAGAGGTTAACCCCAACGTGCTCATCTGCCTGAACCGCCTGAGCGATCTGTGCTTCATTTTGGCTCGCGTGGAAAGCGAAGTAAAATAAGTCCTTGTTTAGCAAGCTAGTTTCCTTAAGCTCCCTACCTAGGTAGGGAGCTTCGCTTTTTTCTGAACGTTTTTGGCTAGGACGGGGGAGAATATTCAGATTTTCCCCGATTTCACTTTACCAGCATTCCTGAATGTGATAGAATTAAAGTCATCAATCGCAAGGCTATTTTGACAAAACGGAGGGGTTTGTATGGATTTATTGGAGGAAAAAATTCTTAAGGATGGCGTGATCAAAAGCGGCAACGTGCTGAAGGTGGATAGCTTTTTGAACCATCAGATCGACGTGCCCTTTATCGCGGAGCTGGGCAAAGAGTTCAAGCGTCAGTTCGCTGACCGTCCCATCAACAAGATTTTGACCATTGAAGCTTCCGGTATCGGTATCGCCAGCGTGGCCGCCATGTTTTTTCAAGTGCCCGTGGTTTTCGCGAAAAAAACCAGCGGCTCCAACATGGATAAGGATGTGTATTTTACCCAAATCTATTCCTACACGCATAGCAAGACCAATGACGTGGTAGTTTCCAAAAAATATCTGTCGAAAAATGACCATGTGCTGATTATCGACGACTTTTTAGCCAATGGCTGCGCCCTGGAGGGCTTGATGGACATCGTCCGTCAAGCCGGCGGTACGGTGGAGGGCATTGGCGTGGCCATTGAAAAGGGCTTCCAGGGCGGTGGCGACAAGCTACGCGAAATGGGCGTAAACCTGCATTCCTTGGCTATTATCGATAAAATGGACGCTGCTAGCGGTACCATTCAGTTCCGAAAGGAGAGCTAATATGAACGCGAAGAAGGCTGTTGCAAAGAAGGATTCTGTACAAAAGAACGTGGACGCGATTTATCAATTAGATGGGAAATTATCCGTGGGTAAGGCCATTCCCTTCGGCCTGCAGCATATTTTGGCCATGTTCGTGGCCAATATCGCCCCGATTTTGATCGTGGCCGGCGTCATTAAAATGCCCGTGGAGCAAAGCGGCGCCTTGGTGCAATCCGCCATGCTCATCGCCGGTATCGGCACCCTGATTCAGCTGTTCCCGGTGTGGCGCATCGGCAGCGGTCTGCCCATCGTTATGGGCATTAGCTTTACCTTCGTGTCCATCGCCTGCGTTATCGGTAGCAAATACGGCTACGGCGGCATTATGGGCGCTGTTTTGGTAGGCGGTATCCTGGAGGGCATTCTGGGTCTGGGAGCTCGCTATTGGCGTAGGCTCATTCCGCCCATCGTCTCCGCTACGGTGGTAACCTCCATCGGCTTTAGCCTTTTGGCCGTAGGCGCCAATTCCTTTGGCGGCGGCTTCGGCAATCCTAATTTTGGCGATGCCAATTATATTCTCGTGGGTACCATTACCCTCTTTAGCTGCATCGGCTTCAATATTTTCGCCAAATCCTTCTATAAGCAGCTGTCCGTGCTCTTCGGCTTAATCGTGGGCTATATCGTGGCCGCGGCTATGGGCATGGTCGATTTAAGTCGTCTGGCTGCGGTGGATATGGTGGCTATTCCCAAGCTGATGCCCTTTACCATGGAATTCCACGCCGACGCTATTTTCGCCTTCTTCCTGATTTTCCTTGTTTCCGCTACGGAAACCATCGGTGACACCTCCGCCATGACCGCCATGGGTCTGGGTCGCGACGTTACGGAAAAGGAAGTGGCCGGCTCCATTACCTGCGACGGCGTGATCAGCAGCCTGTCCTCTGTTTTCGGCTGCATGCCCATCACCTCCTTCAGCCAGAACGTGGGCCTTATCGCTATGACTAAGGTAGTCAATCGTATCGCCATCGCCAGCGGCGCGGTGATCATGATTTTGGCGGGCCTGTTCCCGGCTCTGGGCGTGCTCTTGGCTTCCCTGCCGGAGTCCGTATTGGGCGGCTGTACCTTGATGATGTTCGGCTCCATCGTGGTCAGCGGCGTGCAAATGATCGCGGGCTGCGGTAATTCCCACCGCAACATCACCATCGCTTCCCTGGCTCTGTCCATCGGCATCGGCTTTACCCAAGCTCCGGCTATTTTCAAGATCGCTCCGGATCTGGTCAAGAACGTTTTCGCTGAAAACTGCGTGGCCGTGGTATTTATCGTGGCCATGCTCCTGAATTTGATTCTGCCCAAGGATAAGGAAGGGGAGCAGGCGTAAGGGCCTTAGGAAGTAGACCGTAGGCCTAGTCTAGTTTTAGTTTTAAAGAAGGCGCAGTGAATGAAAATTATCGATGCACATATGCATTATTACAATAAGGAAGGCTTTGTGCAGGTGGCCGCCAATGCCGGCTACGAGAATACAGCGGCCTGCTGGCAGCGGATTTGTGAAGAAAACAACATTGTCTTCTCCGTGGCCATGGGTAATACCATGTACACCAGCTCCCGTTATGGGGGAGTGCCCCCACGGCTCATCGACCTTGCTGCGCCCTTTGATGAAGAGCATTATAATCAGCCCCACAATATGGGCTATTGCATGGGCGTGCAGAGCGAGCTGATCACGGAGGCCAACGCAGAGGCCACGGCCCGGGAGTTTGAGCATTATATTCAGGACGAGCATTGCCTGGGCCTGAAGCTGTACCCGGGCTATGAATCCGTGTACGTTAACGACAGAAGGCATTGGCCCCTGTTCGAGCTGGCCAGGGCTTATGATGTGCCCGTAGTCATCCACACCGGGGACACCGCTCGGCCAGATGGCCTTTTAAAGTATTCCCATCCCTTGACGGTGGATGAGGCGGCGGTGAATTTTCGGGATGTGAATTTCGTTATCGCTCACTGCGGCTGTCCCTGGCTGGTGGATGCCTGCGAGGTGGCCGCCAAAAACGCCAATGTGGCCATCGATGTGTCGGGCCTTTTGGAGGGCAAGCCCAAGCCCCTGGCTCTTTTTGAGCAGCAGGCGGGCTTTTGGCGGCAGCTCCACACCTGGCTTAATTATATGGGGGACTACAGCCGCGTCATGTACGGCAGCGACTGGCCCTTGGTGAATATTCCCCTGTATATTCGCATGATTAGCTATATTATTCCCGAAGAGCATTATGAGGCCGTTTTTTACGGGAACGCTCTGCGTATTTTTAGGAAAATCGGCAAATTGCTTTAAGTTTTGTTCTAAAAATTCGCTCTATAAATTAGTTTTTGTTATTTGCGTATAGATTGAGGTGAAGCTTGTGGGTCAACCCAATATTACCGAAATAGAAGCGGGCCTGAAGGACTGGGATTTTCTCGCCCAACTGCCCCAGGAGATGTATGGGTTTACCCTGATGCCCAGCTCCGGTATTAAGGGCCTGGTTTTGAATCTGGCGTCCTATGTGAAGCCTGGGAGTCGCTGTCGCCTGGATTTGACTTATACCACGGAAACCTTTGATTATGTGCCGGTAAAGACCGTGGGCCTGCACGTTTTTCGGGACGAAAGGCTCTTTTACCGGGATAGGGATAAGTTCGCCCAGGAGACCATGGCCCAGCTGCCCCGGCTTATCAAGGCCATCGATAGGGACCAGCCCCATGCCATGGATTGGGAGGCTCAGGAGATAGGCTTCGAGAGCTGGGATTATTGGCGTGGCCTGCCCAAGAAGATTGGGGATTTGGAGCTTTTTATTACTCCGGATAATCCCTTGGCTTATTTAAACGGCTCCTATGTTTTTCTAGATTATACGGATTTTCAGCGTGGAAATCAGCTGTATTTCGCTTATAATATTTATCGCAACGAGATTTTCGCGGAGCTAAAGCATGAGTATTTCCCCATTACCACCACTCGCTTCGATGTGGGCAGGGGCGTGCAGGATAAGCGAAAGCTGGCTGTGTTTAGCGAGCTTTTGGAGACTCATTTGGAGAAGACCATTCTAGATTTAGAAAAAAATAAAATTTAGTATTGACATAGGCTTTAATTTACGCTATAATAAGCATGTTGATTGGCCCGGTGGTTCAGTTGGTTAGAATGCCGCCCTGTCACGGCGGAGGTCGTGGGTTCGAGTCCCATCCGGGTCGCCAATCTTGCCTCGGTAGCTCAGTTGGTAGAGCAAAGGACTGAAAATCCTTGTGTCCACAGTTCGATTCTGTGCTGAGGCACCATATTGCGGAAATAGCTCAGTGGTAGAGCACCTCCTTGCCAAGGAGGGGGTCGCGAGTTCGAATCTCGTTTTCCGCTCCATCTTTAAGGCGACATAGCCAAGCGGTAAGGCAGAGGTCTGCAAAACCTTTATCCCCAGTTCGATTCTGGGTGTCGCCTCCATTTTTATTTTCTTTTTTAGATTGTCTGCCGCGGTGGCGGAACTGGCAGACGCAAGGGACTTAAAATCCCTCGGGTAGTGATACCCGTACCGGTTCGATTCCGGTCCGCGGCACCAAACAATGATACACGCTTATTATCATTTATAAATGATTTAAGTAAAGAAGGCTGATTGAATTCTTAGAGAGTCAATCAGTTTTTTTATATTCTCAAGATGACTAAGGAGATTCCTATGACCATAGAAAATAAATTGGGCATTACTAATTCTGCGGAGCTGGCCAAGGAAGAAGAGCGACTCAGCAAAATGCAAGCTATAAAACTATTTGAGAGTGATGCTTTGGCGAATCTACCGGCCGGGAAATTTTCGACACTGGCTTTCATTCATGAGTATCTTTTTCACGATATCTATAGCTTTGCGGGAGAGATTCGTGATGTGAATATTGCTAAGGGTAACTTTCGCTTTGCTCCCTTGATGTACCTGTGGGAGGCTCTGCTGCATTTGGACGCCATGCCCCAGGGCAGCTTCGACGAGATCGTGGAAAAGTATGTGGAGATGAATATTGCTCATCCTTTTCGCGAGGGTAATGGCCGCAGCATGCGCATTTGGCTGGATGATATGCTGAAAAAGGAGCTGGGGCAGTGCATTGACTGGTCCATTGTGGATAAAGAGGATTATCTTTTGGCTATGGAGCGGAGCCCCATTCGTGATATCGAAATCAAGCATGTGCTCGGCAAGGCTTTGACCAATAACATTGCTGACCGCCTCACCTACATGAAGGGCCTAGACGTAAGTTATCATATCGAAGGCTACAATGCTTATAAGGCCGAAGAGCTGTGAGGATGCAAAGTACAACTATATCACTTTGGTAATACAAATATATAAATATAAAACAAGAGCTAGGAGACAGCGCGCTCCTAGCTCTTATTTTATTAGTAGCACAAAAGCAATTGCATCTATATCACTTTGGTGATATAATAACCATGAGGATAGAAAAGAGGGGGTAATTATGGATAAGCTTATAACTATCTATCATGGCTCTGAAAATATCATAGCAAAACCGGAGTATGGCAAAGGTCGCTTAAACAATGATTTCGGACAGGGTTTTTATTGCACCGCAAGCGAAGCTTTAGCCAAGGAATGGGCTGTGTCCTCCATGCGCAATGGCTTCGCCAATTGTTATACGCTAGATACAGAGTTTTTAAATGTTTTAAATCTTAATACTCCCCAATACACTATTCTTAATTGGATAGCAATATTGGTAGAACATCGTCTTTTCACTGTTAAAACACCTGTGGCCAGAAGAGCTAAACAGTACTTAATTGATAATTTTACAGTAAATGTGAATGCATACGACTTAATCATCGGCTACAGAGCAGATGATTCCTACTTTGATTACGCAGAGTCATTTATCAATAATGGTATTTCGGTTCAGCAATTAGCAAGGGCTATGCGCTTAGGAAAATTAGGTGAGCAAATTGTCGTTAAATCTAGCTTTGCTTTTTCAAAATTGCAGTTTCAAGGCTATAGCGTAGCTGAAAGAGAGCGCTACTACCAATTGCGTAAGGATAGGGATGATGAAGCTAATCGATTGTATTGGGAACTACTGGAAGAAGAAAATGACGGTCTCTATATACAGGATATAATAAGAAGGGGCATAAAAAATGACGATGCGCGCATACCAAGAAATGTATCTGAGTAATGCCCAAGCTGTGTTAGGGGATGCTTTTGATTATGCCGTCAATGTTTGCCATTACTCTGGAGAAGATTTTATAAAAATGTTTGTTGTAAGCACCATTAGTACAAAAATCGCCAATGGCGAGCCCGCCTACACTAAAGGAAAAAGTGGCATAGAGGTGCTCATAGACATAGTATACGAAACTACGGGCAAATATATCCCAATAATACCTGAGGCAAGATTTTCTCGGTCTCCTGAATATTGGATTGGTTGGGCGATAGCTTATTATCAATGGTACTCCTGCAGAAAATTCGGGGAGATTTTTAGGGCAATTAGCTTTGCCGATTTAAAAAGCCTCTATCATACTTTAC
>SFCN01000008.1 GCA_004558595.1 Phascolarctobacterium sp.
GCTTTCGCAGAGCATGCGACCGAATAGGGAGCATGCGGAGCGTGATAGATAGCTGCCACATTTGTATGCGTGCAGGGAGGCGTGTCGGCGTGAGGCAGTTTGTGGGCAGGTTCTGCTTGCTTGTGAGCCGACTGAGGATAGATAGCTGCCCGCGTAAGGTATAAATATAATGAGTAATTAGCAAGTGGCCTGCTCGCAAGTAAAGCTCGCTGGCCGCTTACTAATTACTCATTCTGAGCCGACTGAGGATAGACAGCTGCCATAGCTTGTCATTTTTTTATAATAGGTTTATAATGATAAATACTATACTAAATTAAAGGTGATTACTTTGGATCAGCAATATAAATTGGGTGTGTTTTACGGCCTGTCGGCCTATATAATTTGGGGTGTGCTGCCCATTTATTGGCGTCAAATACAGCATGTGGATGCTATGGAGATTCTAGCCAGCCGATTTATTTGGTCGGCTGTATTTGTTTTTCTGCTGCTATTAGGTACAGGCAAATTAAAGGTTTTTGTTGAAGAAACGAAGGCTATTTTTAGTACTTGGAAGACTAGCATTTGCATGCTTCTGGCGGCAATCACCATTAGCTTTAACTGGGGCATTTTTATTTGGGCTGTTGAGGTTGGGCGTATTGTGGAAACCAGTATGGGTTATTATATTAATCCCTTGGTCAGTGTGCTTTTTGGCATGGTGTTTTTGCGGGAGAAGCTGGACAAGCTCCAGACTATTGCTGTGGTCTGCGCCGCTGTAGGCATAGGTGTGATTATTGTGAAAAATGGTAGCCTACCGTGGGTATCCGTAAGCTTGGCGGCTACCTTTGCTTTGTACGGCCTGCTAAAGAAGCTGATTAAGGCTCAGGCCTTGACTAGTATTATGCTGGAAACGCTGCTCATTTCGCCGTTAATGGTTTATTATCTATATTATTTGAGTCAGCAGGGCGGCAATGTCTACCAAAGCTGTGATACAAGAACTCTGTGCTATCTTGTGGGCGCAGGTGTGGCGACGGCTACGCCCTTATTGTTTTTCACTGGCTGCGCAAAGCTCTTACCCCTGTATATGGTGGGCTTTATGCAATATATTGCTCCTTCTATTACCTTGTTAATAGGTATTTTTATCTATGGTGAGGCCTTTACCTTTACCCACGCCTTGGCTTTTGGCTGTATATGGTTGGGGTTAGTTTTCTTCACTATTTCTCAGCTACGCCGCATTAAATAGTCCTACGGATAATACTTATCCACAATCTATTTGTCACTAACAATCTGTTCATTTTTTAAAAACACACATAGGTGACGCTAAAGATGAAAATTTAGCGTCACATTTTTATTTTCAGAAATCTTTATCCGCTTGTTTAGGCCTTTTTGGGGCATATGAAGGAAAATAGTGGCGAAGATGTGAAAATGGGAGAAAAATACTCTTGAAAGGTGTGGCAAAGCACAGCAATTAATGTGTATTTCAGCTAAATACAGTGCTTGCTACTATATCTAGGTATGTGGAAAGCTGTGTGTAATTGTGGGCAAAGTTATCCACAGATTGTGCATAACATGTTGATAAGTAGGGAAAAGTGCATAAATAAGCCTTTTTGGCAGTGGAAAAAAAGTGGATAAGTTGTAGATAGGTAGAAGTTATACACAAAAACTGTGGATAAGTCTGTGAATACTGTTGATAACATGCCACTAAATATCCCCAAAGGACTTATAAGAGAGGCGGTTGCAAGTAATGGATTTTGTATACAAACGCAGGTTTTTTCGTAAAGATTTCAGTTTAGACTTGCTTTACTAGCGATTTTTAGAGATAATATTAGCATGAGATTTTATGTGCAAAATTGGAGGCAGAATTATGGCTATTAAACAAGTAGTAGCAATGAATGCGCTGCAGGAAATTGCAGCTGAAGTAATAAAGGCATCTGTATGTGCTGTGGATGGGGGCTGGCTGGCTTTAGTGAATACGGAGGCTGGTAAGCGTCTGGCAGTGGTTGTTGATAAGGATACTCCTTTGAGCAGTATGCTGAAGGAAACAGAGGTTAAAGAGGCTCAGGGCGCAAAGGTTATTTTGGCAGGCTTGAATGCTAATAATGCCGCCGTAGCGCGTCGCTTCGTAAAGTGGGCAGCTCCTAGCGCCTGCGGTACTCGTGGCACTAGCGTGGGCTTTAGCGATTGGCTGGGCTGTGCCGATGCCTTTGTAGTAGATTTATTTGCTAAACGCCAAATAAAACCCGTACTGGTAGATTATACTCCTGAGGATAGCATCGCTTTACAGCGTAATTTCCTAGAGGCAGTGGATACTGCTACCTGGGGCGTGCTGGAGGCCGGCTATAAGGAGGGCTATGGCGCTAATGCAGCAGGACTTAAGTCCGAGGAAGAAATCGTGAAGGCGCTGCTCTATGGCTACAGCATGATCGGCTTTGATTGCAGCGATAAGATAAATCTTTCCATTGAGAAGCTGTCCGATGAGGAAGTGGAGAAGCGTTTCTATCAATTCAATGAAGCCTTCTGTGCCGCTGTGAATGCGTCCTACTTAAATGTGGAATTCAAGGTTGGCAACAATAAGATTAAATTTGAAGAAAAAGAGCTGCACCGTATTGTCTTGGAATACGGCGAAGCTATTATGCATATTCAGTTCATCTATAATTCTTATTTGAAGAATACTCCCTGGGATATTGATTTTGAGCTGACCCTGTCCAAGCCCGGCAAGCTACTCACTCCTCAGGAGCATTATTTGATCGCTAACGAGCTGGAGCGCAATGGTATTAAGCTGGCCGCTATTTGCTTAGATCCTCTGAATGAAAAGGAAGCCTTGGCAGATAATTTACAGCTGCACTGCGATATCGCCTCTGCCTTTGAGTATCGTCTGAGCTTCCGCAATGCGGAGATTGGCTTGGCTGATCCTGCTGCCGCTATGAAATATACTAAGGGCAAGGTACACTTTAAGCTGAACAATATTCTTTGGATGAGCGCTGTGAAGCTGATTGCTGCTACTGACGCAGAGCTGTATGGTAGAATTGCCGCTGCAGCCGAGGTGGAGCCGGTGGCTGCGGACTGCATTTGCGGTACTGATGCCTGCAAGGCCTTCGCTCTGAGCTACCGTAAGGTACTCAATCCCAAGGAGGGCAATCTGGCTGGCGATATTAAGGCCTTTTTGCAAGCCCATCGGGAGGAATATGCTGAGGCTGCCCGCACCAACGTAGGTAATTATTTGAAAAACCTATAAGCCTTCGCTACTAAGCCTGCTGCGATTGTGCAGCAGGCTTTTTATAGCTTAGGCAAAGTCATTAAATGTCTCCTACAAGAGGAAAACATACATAAATGTATACTGAAATAAGGCGTAAAATTTAACAAGCTTGAAATTGTGCGTTTATGAAGCACAAAAATCGAAAAATGTATCCTCTAGATGTATAGAATGGTAATTTCTAAATTTTTTCAAGAAAATAGTTGACAACCTTGGAAAAAAGGAGTATAGTATCAGTAATTTCAAATCGACCCTTAAAGGTGATGATTGGGAATAAAGGTAAGTGTGATGCCGCAGAGAGCCGGTGGTTGGTGTAAACCGGTACAGAGCCTTATTGATTAAATCACCCATGAACTCGTCAGCAAAAGCCAAGTGTGAGTAGACTGATGCGCAGCGGATGCGTTATTTCCGAGCCGGTTGATGGACTGGTGCTAAAGTGATAAATTAGGGTGGTACCGCGTATTTTACGCCCCTACTTGCGTGAGCAAGCAGGGGCTTTTTTAGTCCATCATAGGCTATAAGGCAGTCATGAAATAAGGGAAAGGGAGCGTTAGCTCCACAGTAAACAAGCTATTTTTATATAAAAAATATATAATCAAAAATAAGAAAAGAGGTAAATTAAAGATGGTACAAATGTATTATGACAGCGATGCAAATCTGGAATTATTGGCAGGTAAAACCGTAGCCATCATCGGCTATGGCTCCCAAGGTCATGCTCATGCCCTGAACCTGAAGGAAAGCGGCGTGGATGTAGTTGTAGGCCTGTATGAAGGCTCCAAGTCCTGGGCTAAGGCTGAGGCTGCTGGCCTGACCGTTATGACTGCCGCTGACGCTGCTAAAAAGGCAGACGTTATCATGATGCTGATTCCCGATGAGAAGCAAGCTGCAACCTACAAAAAGGACATCGCTCCTAACCTGACCGCAGGCAAAGCTCTGGCATTCGCTCATGGCTTCAACATTCATTTCGGTCAAATCGTTCCTCCTGCTGATGTGGACGTATTCATGGTCGCTCCCAAAGGCCCCGGCCATTTGGTACGCCGTACCTACACCGAAGGCAGCGGTGTTCCCGTTCTGGTAACCGCTTACCAAAACCCCACCGGCAAAGCTCATGACTTGGCTCTGGCATATGCTAAAGGTATTGGTGGCACCCGTGCTGGCGCTCTGGAAACCACCTTCCGTGAAGAAACTGAAACCGACCTGTTCGGCGAGCAAGCAGTTCTGTGCGGCGGCGTGTGCGCTCTGATGAATGCTGGCTTTGAAACTCTGGTTGAAGCTGGTTATGAACCCGAAAGCGCTTACTTCGAATGCATGCATGAAATGAAGCTCATCGTTGACCTGATGTATGAAGGCGGCATGGCTAAAATGCGTCATTCCATCTCCGATACCGCTGAATATGGCGATTATGTAACCGGTCCTCGCATCATTACCGATGCTACCAAGGCTGAAATGAAGAAGGTTCTGGCTGAAATTCAAGATGGTACCTTTGCTAAGAAATGGCTCTTGGAAAACCAATGCGGCCGTCCCCAATTCAACGCTATGCGTCGTCGTGCTGCTCAAACCCAAGCTGAAAAGGTTGGCGCAAATCTGCGTAGCATGATGTCCTTCCTGAAAAAGAAATAATTCAGGCTCTACAGAAAAATAAGGGAAAGTGTTACTTGTGCGCTTAAAGGCAGCGTAGAAAAATATAAGCCGCCCAGCACTGGTAAACAAGCATGAAAAAACCGCTTACTGGCTACGATTGTAGTGAGTAAGCGGTTTTTTATTTGCTTGTGCTATATTGGAAAGGATGAAGATAGCAAAGCTTCTTATACTTCGCCCTCGTGCATGATGCCCAGCTTGCGCTTCCAATAACGAGAATAGATGGCAGCCAGGGGATTGTGACCTAAAAGGCGATCCTTAACTACAAGATTGGTCACAGGGCCGGGGCAGTTCATATTGAAGATAGCGTCATGACCTACGCACAGACCACAGGAAATAAAGAGCTCCACACCCTTTTCAGCTAGGAATTTGGCTTGGAATTTAGGATTGCACATGGCCTCATGGTCCAACTCTGGCTTCACCTGCTTGAGGCCCAGCTCCTTCTTGGGAAAGCTGCAGTTTTTGCAGCACACGCTGTAAAACTCTAGGCCTTGCTTTTCAAAGTATTTAGCAATATAGCGTGCTTCCGCATTTAAACCGATGCAGAAGGCCATGCCCAGCTTGGTATAGCCCATGGCCTTGGCGAATTCAGCTGTTTCCTGAAGACGGCAGATATTGCTGTAAAAGGTGCCCTCCACGTAGGCTGCAGCTTGCATGAGCTTTAATTCTTCCTCCGTATAAGCGGCCTTAACCTGGTCATGGGGCACACCGGTGCAGTTGATGCCCTTGGTATAGCAGGCATGGCTGGGACAGGTAGCGCATTTACATTTCATTTTTATTCCTTCCTTCTATAATCCTACTTTTAATCTTGGGAAATAGCTCTATAGAGCTTACTGTAGGTTTTTTCACTATATATCTTATCATATACAAACTAAAAAAGCCAAAAATTCCTACGGACAGTTTTGCCGCTGAAGAAAAAAGCTGTGAAAAAATGTAAAAATTTTACAGCTGGCCCTTGCTTTTAAGGATGGCTCGTGGTATAATCATTAGGCTTGTATATATACTTATATACTTCTTCTGCTCCCTATGGGGGCCAAAGTCCAAAGGAGGAGGTGATTTCGTGAAAGCATACGAAGTCATGTACATCGTTAAACCGGTTGAAGAGGAAGCATTTGAGGCAGTTGTTGCTAAATTTGAAAACCTGATCAACAATAACGGTGGTAATGTAGAAAAAACCGATCGTTGGGGCAAAAAACGCCTTGCTTATGAGATCCAAGACCTGTCTGAAGGCCTCTATGTTCTCGTAACTTTCCAAGCTGAACCCGCTTGCATTAAAGAACTTGATCGTGTTATGAGAATTACCGATGAAGTACTGCGCCATATGATTATCAGTAAAGGTGAATAATCGATGAATAGGATTATTTTATTGGGCAGATTAACTAAAGATCCGGAAGTGCGCTACACTAATACCGGAAAAGTTGTGTGCCAGTTTACTTTAGCAGTAGACAGACCTTTTGCCAATCAAGAAGGCCAAAGAGAAGCCGACTTTATCCCTGTAGTTATTTGGGGTAAACAGGCTGAAACATGCGGAAACAGTCTCACCAAAGGGCAGCGCGCGCTGGTAGAAGGCCGCCTGCAAATCCGCAGCTATGATGGAAAGGACGGCAATAAGCACTGGGTAACCGAGGTTATCGCAGACCGCTTCGAATTTATCGAGCGTAAGGCTGATTTTGCTGGTCGTCCTGCTGCTCCGGCAGCTCCTAAAGCCCCTGTACAAGGTGGTGGCATGGAGTCTTTCGGTCAAGCGGTTCCCTTTGATGAAGAAATTCCATTCTAATTTAAGGGAGGTTATGCAATGAAACGTGAAAGAGGCAGAAGACCCAGAAGAAAAGTTTGCAGCTTCTGTGTTGATAAAGTTGAAGAAATCGATTACAAGGATGTAGCTAAGCTGCGCCGTTATGTTACCGAACGTGGTAAGATTTTACCCCGTCGTATCTCCGGCACCTGCGCTAAGCATCAACGCCAATTGACCGTAGCAATCAAACGCGCTCGTTGCGTTGCTTTGCTGCCGTTCACTTGCGAATAATCGGCATGCGAGACCCTGCATAGAAATATGCAGGGTCTTTTTATATGTAAAAACTGGGCTATTATGAAAACTTTACTAGCTTAAATAGCTGGCTGCGTGTTATAATAAACCTATACACTATTGTAAGAGGTGAATCACATGGGTAAATCTATCCGCGTTTTATTATTGACTTTTTTGATGACCATAATGTGCGCAGCAGTAGCTCTGGCTTATAATCCCGGTCAACGTACCATTAAGCTTTTGGGTCAAACCTTAAATAGCGATAAGCATCCTGTGCATCTGGTGGTTTCCCAAACCATTGATATGCGTGATGTTTTGACCGCTGATGCTTATAATAATTTGCCCACTGCGAAAAAGAAGCGTGTTAGCCGTACTGAGTACAATGAAAATAAGGGTATTGCCGCTAAGCGCGCTACTATTATTGATGGTGAAGGCAAGGTTATTAAGGATACGGTGGACTTTTGCAAGGATGGCTATTGGTATGCTATCGACTTGCTGAAAAAGACCTATGATAGAGTACCGGAGCTGCCGGGCATGAGCTCTCCCTTTGCCGAGACCTTAATCGGTTGGTTTAACGTGCGTCCTGTGGGCGGTAATGATGCCAAAACCGGTTATGATTATGACAAGATGACCAAGGGTGGTAACACTTTGAGCTTTTTCTATGAAAAGGATACCGAAAACTGGATGGGCTACCAAACCGCATATCTACCCTTTGTGAAGGTGGAAGAATATTCCAATGTGGCTGATGAATCCTATTTCACCCTGCCCACTGCTGAGTATAAGCAGGTTGCAGACCCTGCTATGCGGGCTCGTGCGCAAAGCATCGCTGATAAGAAAAACAGAAAATAATAACTAAATTATGACCCGAGCCAATGGCTCGGGTCTGTTGCATCAAGAGGTTGAAGCTGCGATTTTATCATCTAAATTATTGCATATTAAAGAACATTATTGTAAAATAGATTAGATAAAGAGTTAGTTCCGCTTGACGAATAATAAAGAATAGGAGCGATGAATGTGAGTACTAATTTAGAGGTTGGTATCGTAGGCTTGCCCAATGTGGGCAAGAGTACCTTGTTTAATGCTATTACTAAGGCTGGCGCTGAAGCAGCTAACTATCCCTTCTGCACCATTGAGCCCAATGTGGGCGTTGTTGATGTTCCTGATAAACGCTTGGATGTTTTGAGCGATATGTTTAAATCCCGCAAAATTGTGCCTGCTGCTATGCGCTTTGTGGATATTGCAGGCCTTGTTAAGGGTGCCTCCAAGGGCGAGGGCTTGGGCAATAAATTCTTGGCTCATATCCGCGAGGTGGACGCAGTGGCCGAGGTAGTACGCTGCTTTGAGGATGGTAATATTACTCATGTGGAGGGTAGCATTGATCCTTTGCGTGATATCGATATTATTAACACCGAGCTATGCTTGGCTGACATGGAAACTGTGGAAAAGCGTCAGGAGCGTTTGGTAAAGCTGGCTAAGACCGGCGATAAAAAGGTGAAGCTGGAGCAGGCTGTTATGGAAAAAATTATGAATGGCCTTTCCGAGGGCGTGCCTGCTCGTCGTGTGGGTCTCACCGATGAGGAAAAGGAGCTGCTGGGTGATGTGCATCTTTTGACCATGAAGCCTATTTTGTATGTAACCAATGTGGCTGAGGGCGAGGTTGCCGATACTAGCGGTAATCCCCATGTGCAGGCTGTGAAAAAATATGCCCAGGAGGAGGGCTCCGAGGTTATTGTGGTTTCCGCCAAAATGGAAAGTGAAATCGCTGAATTAGACGCTGAGGAGGCTGCGGAATTCTTGGCCATGGCAGGTCTCGAGGAAACCGGTCTGGATCGCCTGATTAAGGCTGGCTTTAAGCTGTTGGGCCTCATGACCTTCCTGACTGCCGGTGAAATCGAATCCCGAGCTTGGACTATCAAGCAAAATACCAAGGCTCCCCAAGCCGCCGGTAAGATTCACACCGATTTTGAGCGTGGCTTTATCCGTGCCGAGATTGTTTCCTATAATGATTTGGTAGCCTGCGGTAGCAAGGCTGCTGCCCGTGAAAAGGGCTTAGTACGCTTGGAGGGTAAGGACTACGTTATGCAGGATGGCGACGTAGTTGAATTCCGCTTCAACGTGTAAGAGAGTGTTGGAGGACGCTAAGTCCCTAAGAAGGTGTTTTGCTTGCTTTTTGATACCCATATGCATTGCGATTATTCCTGCGACAGCCATATGCAGTTTGCTGATGCCATAGCTGTAGCTGAAGCAGAAAAAATAGGCATGATTGTTACTGAGCACTGGGATTATGATTATCCTACTAATCCTGATGCCTTTACCTTTGATATAGACGAATATTTTACACGCCTAAAGCCCTTGTGCAACGAAAACGTGCTCATCGGCATTGAAATTGGTATGCAGACCCATACCGCTGTTGAGGATAAAAGAGTGGCCCAGGGACATGACTTTGATTTTGTATTGGGCTCCATTCACTGCATCGGTAAGCGGGACTTATACGAGACCACTTGCTATGAGGGACGTGCTCGCCAGCAGATTGTGGAGGAGTTTTTGCAAGACTCCATTACCTGTCTGGAGCAGGATAGAGATTTTGATGCCTTTGCCCACATCGACTATATCTGCCGTTATTGGCCCTATAAAGGGGAAGAGCGTGAGCTGCGCTTAGCAGACGCACCTAATTTGTTCGACAAGCTGTTTCAGCTGTTGATAGAGAAAAATATTCCTATAGAAATCAATACCCGTCGCTTGGATGATGCGGCTGCAGTGGCTGGGCTGTTGCCCCTTTATGAGCGCTATCATGACTTGGGCGGGAAGTATTGTACCATTGGCAGTGATGCTCACTATGCAGAGCATGTGGGTCGTCGTCTGCAGGAGGCATTAAAAATCGCCACTGCCTGCCAACTGACGCCTGTGTATTTTAGAAAGAGAAGGATGCAGATTATGGAGGTGTCCAAATGAGGTGTGTACGTTTTGAGGACCTAAAAACCGGCTTTATTGGCATCGGTTTTATCAATGGTGACTCCATCACAAGAGTTCAGGGTAGCTTGGAGACCTATTGGCAAATCACCGAAGATGTGTACAGAATGGACGAGGTACGTCTTTTGGCTCCCTGCGTACCTAAGCAAATCATTTGTGTAAGCTTGAACTTCCGCAAGCGCGCTAACGAGTTTGGCGAGCCCGTACCTCAGGAGCCCATGCTGTGCTGCAAGGCCTCGCATACGGTTATCGGTACCGGCGAGAGAATAATTTGGCCTGAAGAAGTGGGCGAGCTAGCCTTTGGCGTGGAGCTAGCTATTGTCATTAAAAAGAAGATGAAGAATGTGGCTGTGGAGGATGTGCCCAAGTATATTTTGGGTTATACCTGCGCTAACGATATTACAGCCCGTGATTTGCAGCGCAAGGAGCTGCAATGGCTGCGCTCTAAATCCTTTGATACCTTCTGTCCGCTGGGTCCTTGGATGGAAACTAAGCTGGACCCCACCAATTTGTCCATCAAATCCTGGGTTAACGGCGAGCTGAAGCAAAACGCCAATACTAAGAATATGGTTTATAATCCCTATGAAATCTTAAGCTATATTTCCCGTAGCTTTACCTTAGATGCAGGGGATATCGTGCTCACCGGCACTCCCGTAGGCTCCGGCCTTTTGAGCGTTGGGGATGAGGTGAAGGTAGAAATAGAAGGCATTGGCTCTATTACCAACTACGTGGAGCGGGCTTAATTGATAATTAAAAGCAAGGCGTATGCGAGCGCATACGTCTTCTTTTTTCGCTGCAGAGCTTGTTTCTAGATGCTTTACAATAAAAATATTTTGTGTTATAGTTTGACTGGTTAGTCTAGTAGTTTTTTGGAGGTATATTATGTTACAGAATATGACGGAGGGCGAGCCCTTAAAGCTTATCCTGCCCTTTATGGTACCTCTGCTCATTGGTAATGTTTTCCAGCAGCTTTATAATATTGCTGACGTGGTCATTGTTGGCCGCACCATTGGTGTGGAGGCCTTGGCGGCGGTGGGATCAGTTACGCCTCTCTTTATGATGACCATGGTGTTGACCATCGGTCTTTCCAACGGCTGTACTGTGGTAACAGGTCAACGCTATGGCGCAGGGGACATGGAGGGCATGCGGCGCAGTATCGGTACCTGTACGGTGCTTAGCGTTATGTTTACCCTGCTTATTATGGTGGTTTTTCACCTCATTATTGACCCGGCTCTGGTGCTGATGAATATTCCGCCGGAGCTTCTGGCAGACGCCAAGGCCTATGTAATGATTATTGTGGACGGTCTTTTTGCCATGATGGGCTACAATCTTTTATCAGGCATCATGCGTTCCTTGGGTGATAGTAAAACGCCCCTGTATTTTCTCATTGTCTCTTCCATTGTTAATATTGCGTTAGCTCTGTTCTTTATTATGGTATTGGGCTGGGGTGTGCCGGGCAGCGCTGTGGCGCTGGTTATCGCCCAGGCGATTTCGGCGATTTTGTGCTTGGCTTATATTTATAGGCGTTTTCCCCAGCTGCATATTTCTCGCAAGGATTTTAGGTTGGATGGACCGGAGGTATGGGCTCATTTGCGGATGGGTCTGCCCATGGCGGTGCAGTTCAGCGTTTTAGGTGTGGGTATTATTGTGCTGCAGGCTGTGTGCAACAAGTTTGGTGGACAGCAGATTGCTGGCTTTACGGCAGCTACTCGTGTAGAGCAAATGGCGCTGCAGCCCATGATTTCTTCGGGCATCGCTATGGCCGTATTTACTGCGCAGAATTATGGCGCCCGTCGCTTTGATCGCATTCGCGAGGCTGTGCGCAAATGCTCCATGCTGAGCTTTGGCTTTAGCGCCTTTGCGGCGCTGTGTATGTTTCTTTTTGGGGAGCATATTATCGGGATTTTTATGGAGAATCCCGGGCCCGAGGTTATGGAAGCGGCTCATTTGTATATTCTTTATACGGTGCCGGTATATTTTTTCTTAAGCCAGATTTTTATTTATCGCAATGCTTGTCAGGGTATGGGTATCGGTCTCGTGCCCATGCTATCGGGCTTTATCGAGCTGATTATGCGCTCGGGTGCAGCGATTTATTTGAGTGAAGCCTTTGGCTATATTGGCGCTTGTGTTGCGTCTCCGATTTCCTGGATTAGCTGTGCTTTGTTTGTGTTCTGCTCTTATCGTTATTTTGTGAATCTCTTGGAGAAGCAGTATCGCGCGTAGGGCACTTGCTGCTGGTTAATTTTAGGTAATATAAAAGCTCCCTGCTTATTGGGTCTCGATTGAGTCGTGGTAGGCAGGGAGCTTTTTTGTTGCTTAAGCTTGGTCAAGCATTGAAATATACCTTGGCCTATGTGCTAGCTTAGGCGATTTCGATTACGTCAAAGCCGGTGTCTTCGATGGCAGCTTTGATAGCGGCGTCATCAGGAGCGGGGCCGGATACAGTGGCCACATTGTCCTCAAGGGATACAGTTACGCTGGTGATGCCGGGAAGAGCCTTGAGAGCATCGTTAACTGCCTTTACGCAGTGCTGGCAGTGCATACCGCCAATGAAAATAGTTTTGATCATGTGAATCAGTCCTTTCGTTTTTAATGTTTTATATAGATTTTACTATAGACGTTATCGTTCAAAGGTATACATGTGAAGTGCTCCATTTGATATATTAATTATTAGAATTAGTAAATAGTAATCATCAAACTCGCAAGTGATTTTCTCAAGCGAGTCGCCAAATTATGCAAGTGCCACGCACGCAGCAGAATTTGTGCAGGGAGCTGTCCCCTTGGGGATAACGCAAATTTCGTGGGGTACAATCACGAAGCTGTGGTGTCCAATCTGTTCGCAGAATGATTTATGTTATCGAAACCTTGCTTCTATTGTACCAACCACTTATTTGCTAAAAATCACAGCTCCTTTGCTGATTACTAATTACTTAATTGCTTCTTATTACAGCTTCACAAATCGTAGTCTTAAAGCGTTGGTTACTACCGATACGGAGCTGCAGCTCATGGCTGCAGCGGCAATCATGGGATTGAGCAGCCAGCCGAAGGCTGGATAAAGAAGACCAGCAGCCAAGGGAATGCCGATGGTGTTATAGATAAAGGCCCAGAAGAGGTTTTCTTTGATATTCTTCATAACGCTTTTGCTGAGGCCAATGGCTCGGGTAACATCCAGTAAATCGTTTTTGATGAGCACCATATCCGCTGCTTCAATAGCTACATCGGTACCGGCACCGATGGCGATGCCCACGTCGGCACGAGCTAGGGCGGGGGCATCGTTGATGCCATCGCCTACCATGGCGACGACGTGGCCTTTTTCCTGCAGCAGGCGTACATGCCGCTCCTTGTCTTGGGGCAGTACCTGAGCGATGGCTTCATCCAGACCAACCTGTTGCCGAATAGCTTCCGCTGTGGCGGCATTGTCGCCTGTGAGCATAACTACCTTGAGTCCCATGGAACGCATTTTGGCGATGGCTTCTCTACTGGTAGGCTTAACGGTGTCGGCAACCGCGATAGTGCCCAGAAGGCGTGAGCCTTGGGCGAAGTAGAGCGGGGTTTTGCCAGTGCTCGCTAAAGCCTCGTGCTGCATCGCAAGGGCTTGCGTGTCCACGCCCTGCTCCTCCATGAGGAGCAGATTTCCAGCAGCGTAGCGTTCCTTATTGAGTGTAGCTAAAAAGCCTCGCCCTGGCAGAGCCACATAGTCTGTAGCGACCAAGTTATTAGCTGCGAAGGCGTCGACAAGGTTGGTGTTTGCCTGTGCATCTGGAGCAGTGCTCAGCTGTTGCTGTTTTGCTGCTTGCACAACTGCCTGCCCCAGCGGATGCTCTGAGAGGCTTTCCAGAGTAGCAGCTATGCTTAATAGCTCGGTAGCTTCAATACCTGAGGCAGGTAGAATATCTGTGACCACAGGCTTACCCTCTGTGACAGTGCCTGTCTTATCTAAGATCACTGTATCAACCTTGTGGGCTGTTTCTAAGGCTGTGGCCGATTTAATCAGGATACCCTGCTTAGCTCCACGACCAGTGCCCACCATAATGGCAGTAGGCGTGGCTAGACCTAAAGCACAAGGACAGGAAATGACTAGTACGGAAATAGCAATGGTCAGGGCAAAATGCAGGCTTTGACCTAGGATTAACCAAATGCAGGCGGCAACTACAGCAATGGTGATAACCACGGGCACGAAAATACCGCTGATTTTATCAGCTAGCTTAGCAATGGGAGCTTTAGAGGAGGTTGCTTCCTCCACTAGAGCGATAATCTTAGCTAAGGTCGTATCGCTGCCAATGGCAGTGGCTTCCATTTTAAAATAGCCACTTTTATTGATGGTGCCGCCGGTGACCTTATCCCCGGCTAGCTTGTCCACAGGAATGCTTTCGCCGGTAATAGCGCTTTCATCTAATGCGCCACTGCCTTCTAAAATCTGTCCATCCACAGGTACAGTGGCTCCTGCTTTAACAATGAGCATATCACCAATGACGACCTCTTCAAGGGGAATTTCGCCCTGTACACCGTGTCGCTCCACCAGGGCAGTTTTGGGTGCGAGCTGCATTAGGGCGGTTAGAGCATCGGAGGTATGGCTTTTAGCCCGGGCCTCCAAGAATTTGCCCAAGGTAATCAGGGCTAAAATCATGGCTGCAGACTCAAAATAGAGGGCATCATAAAAGCCGCTGACCAGATCTAGCCTTTGATGGCCAAAGGCATAGGCTAGACCCAAGAGACCGTACAGGCCGTAGACAAAGGCTGCGCCACTGCCAATGGCAATCAGGGAATCCATGTTAGGAGCTCGATTCCATAAATTTCGCAGTCCGTGGTAAAAATATTTATAGCCTGTAATCACCACGGGCAGACAGCAAAATAGTTGTAATAAGGAGGCCAAGAGCAGGTTTTGCTGTCCCTGCACAATGCTCGGCAAGGGCCAGCCATACATGAGCCCCATATGCAAATAGAATAGAGGCGTGGTGAAGGCCAAGGAGAGAGCCAAACGCTGTCGCATTTCCTTAAGCTCCAGAGCAGCAGTATTAGTTGGCTTAGCTGGGAGGGCAGCCTTAGCTGTAGCTTGGTGCACCGCTGCCCCAAAGCCCAGCTTCTCAATGCGGGCAATGATAGCGTTAGCGTCTAGCTTGGCGTCATCGTAGGTTACCTGAGCCTTATTGGTCAAAAGATTAACGGCGATTGTCTCGACACCATCCATGCGGCCCACAACCTTTTCAATACGGCTGGAGCAGGCAGAGCAGCTCATGCCGGTGATATCTAAAAGCTCTTTACGCATAATTTTTTCCTTTCTGCTTTTTGACAACAAAGCGACCATTTGCTAATATTATAGCAAATGCTATCCTTGTTTCAAGAATGCACTTATTTGATATATACTACCCAAAAGGATACTATAAAAGGAGATCATTATGAATAAAGAGGAATTAAATGCTAATTGCCCGGTTTCGGCAACACTTCAGTTAATTGGTGGTAAATACAAGGCTTTGCTATTGTGGCATCTTTCCAGTGGTGTTTTGCGTTTCAATGAGCTACGCCGCCTGGTACCTGAGGCTACTCCTAAAATGTTAACACAACAATTACGTGAGTTAGAAAAAGATAATCTTATTACCCGTACAGTATATCCAGTGGTGCCACCTAAAGTAGAATATTCATTAACAGCTAGAGGTAGAAGTTTATTTCCTATATTACAAGCTATGTATGTCTGGGGCAGCGAGCTAATGAAGGAAAAGGGGCAGTGCCCCCATTGCTCCATGGTTTTTGAGGAAAAATGAAACCCGCTGCTTGAAGGCAGCGGGTAAAATTTCAAGAATATACTTATTTCTCGGGAGCCTTGATGACATCACAGCCCATGTAAGGACGCAGTACCTTAGGCACTACTACGCTGCCATCAGCTTGCTGATAGTTTTCTAGAATTGCTGCTACAGTACGGCCAACAGCTACGCCACTACCGTTAAGAGTGTGCACAAATTCCGGCTTGGATTTAGCATCGCGGCGGAAGCGGATATTAGCACGACGAGCTTGGAAGTCCAGGAAGTTGGAGCAGGAGGAAATCTCGCGGTAGCAATTTGCAGCCGGCAGCCAAACCTCCAAATCATAGGTAGTAGCAGAGCTAAAGCCCAAATCGCCAGAGCACAGGCGTACTACATGATAGGGCAGCTCCAGTGCCTGCAGCACCTCTTCAGCGTCGTTGGTCAGCTTGTCCAGCTCAGCCCAGGACTCCTCGGGCTTGGTGAATTTAACCAATTCAACCTTGTTGAATTGATGCATACGAATCAGGCCACGGGTATCGCGACCGGCAGCACCTGCCTCAGCACGGAAGCAAGCACTGTAAGCGGTGTATTTCAAGGGCAGTTGGTCGCCGGTTAAGATATCATCTCGATGATAGTTGGTAACAGGAACCTCTGCCGTAGGAATGAGGTACATATCGCCATTTTCCAGCTTGTACATATCCTCTGCGAATTTCGGCAGTTGGCCGGTGCCCTGCATGGAAGCACCATTAACGATGAAGGGCGGGAAGAATTCAGTATAGCCATGCTTTTGAGTGTGCATATCGAGGAAGAAGTTGATTACAGCACGCTCCAAGCGGGAGCCAATGCCCTTGTAGAAAACATAACGAGCACCGGAGACCTTTACGCCACGCTCAAAGTCCAGAATGCCCAGGCCTTCGCCCAAATCCCAGTGAGCCTTAGGCTCAAAATCGAATTTAGTGGGCTCGCCCCAGGTGCGTACTACGGGATTGCAAGTATCGTCCTTGCCAATGGGCACATCCTCTGCCGGCATGTTGGGAATAGTCAACAAGATAGCCTTCAGACGATCTTCAATGTCCTTCAGCTCCTTGTCATCCTCAGCGATTTTATCGCCTAAAGCACGTACAGCAGCCATCTTTTCGGTAGCATCCTGCCCAGCCTTCTTCAGCTTGCCAATTTCTTGAGAAGCCGTATTACGCTCCTTCTTCAGAGCCTCAACCTGTTGGGTCAGTTCACGACGTTTTTTGTCCAATTCCAAGAACTCTGTCAAGTCCAAATGGCCATTGCGATTAGCAACCGCCTGCATAACCTTGTCCGGATTTTCGCGGACAAATTTCATATCTAACATATATATTCCTCCAAATCAAAAATATCATAAACCATATTTTAACACAAAAGAGCATAAGAAAAAAGCACTTATAAGAAGTTTAGCTACTTTCTTTTAGTTGAATACATTAAATTGTAAGCTTATGCTTTTTCTGGTTAATCGAATACGTAGAAATGGGAGCTAACGCCCTCGTCGCGACGGCTCAAATAACGAATAGCGCTTAAGGCAGCCTTTTGCCCCTGACCAGCGGCACGTTGGGCCTGCCAGGGCTGACCAGTGCAGTCGCCGCCTGCAAAAACGCCTTCAATATTGGTTTCAGCTTGGTCGTCGACATAGATGCTGCGACCACGAATCTGCAAGCCAGGCAAGAAGCTGTTTAGCGGGTCACTGGCACGGAAAACAAAAGTGGCCTGTACATTATAGAACTCGTCCCCTGCCCGAATACCGGTAACCTTGTCCGTACCGGTTATTTCCGTAGGTGTATCCAAAATTACGGTGATATTCTTCTTTTTCGGAGGCACAAAGCCCTGATAACGAGGGAAGAAGAAAACCTGCTCACATTGGTCGGCTAGATATTCAATTTCCTCCATAGCATCGGGCACAGTGGCAATGGCTGCCACACGCTTACCTTTATATTTGGGAGCATCAACAAAGGCGCAATAGCTGACGCCACGGCCTAAAAACTCCTTTTCGCCGGTAATAAGAGTGGAGCGGGAAATGCCCGTCGCCAAAACTACTGCATCCGCAGAGTACTCTCCATGAGGAGTGCCCAGCACAAAGCCCTCGCCTACCTCACGTAGGGAGATGATTTTTGCTTCCACCACATCCACATCGGTCTGACGTAAATGCTTTACAAAAATGTCCATCAGCTCATTGCCAGAGATATCGGGAATACCCATGTAATCAGCGACTTTGGCAACACTGCGTAAACGGGGGCTGAAGCCATGGGCCTCAAATAACACAACCTTGCGACCCTTGCTGGCTGCGGTAATAGCTGCAGAAATGCCTGCAGGGCCGCCGCCGATAATACCAATATCGTACTGCATAAATCTATCCTCCATGAAAATTATTTTTAGAGCTACCATCTCATTTTTATTTTATGCTTTTTACGGCACATAGTCAAACCATTTCTGAGCTTCTAAAAATTTTTTGCTTTTTTTGCAAAAAACACTTGCTTTTTGCTCTGAGATGTTGTATTATAATCAAGTAACGTGACCGTGGTCCATTAGCTCAGCTGGTAGAGCACCTGACTCTTAATCAGGGTGTCGTAGGTTCGAACCCTACATGGATCACCAAAATTTGGCCGGTTGGTCAAGCGGTTAAGACACCGCCCTTTCACGGCGGTATCGGGGGTTCGATTCCCCCACCGGTCACCACACACGGGCGCTTAGCTCAGCTGGGAGAGCGTCTGCCTTACAAGCAGAATGTCAGCGGTTCGATCCCGTTAGCGCCCACCATTTTTTTTGCCCATTTTTAGTACGGCCCGGTGGTTCAGTTGGTTAGAATGCCGCCCTGTCACGGCGGAGGTCGTGGGTTCGAGTCCCATCCGGGTCGCCACTCTGCCTCGGTAGCTCAGTTGGTAGAGCAAAGGACTGAAAATCCTTGTGTCCACAGTTCGATTCTGTGCTGAGGCACCATTAGTAATAACACCTGCTCAAGCGGGTGTTTTTTTATAGATAAACTTCTTCATACTCACTAAGCATAGCGAAAGGAGCAGCATTCATGTTTGATAAGACTTTCCAAGATTTTTTCCATGAGGTTAACGGCCCTATCTGGATTTTGATTGGTTTAATTGCCTTGCGTGGCATTTACAAATCTATGAAAAACAAGGATTATGCCCATGCTGCTGCCTTTGTGCCTGTGCTGGCAGTTACCATTTATATGATGTTCTTTGCGTAATGCGAAAACTATAAAAAATTAAGAGCAATTATTCTCTAGAGCTTTGAGTGAGCTTAGAGGGTAATTGCTCTTTTTGTTTATTATTGGTATTTTCTAATCGCTGCAGCAATGAGCTTAGCCGTATGCGCCAGTTCCTCCTCCGTATGACTGCTCATAAGAGCTACACGTAGGCGCGCTGTGCCCTTGGCCACAGTGGGATAGCGAATGGCTGGCACCAAGCAGCCCTGCTCTAGAAGCTCTTGAGCTACCTTTAATGAGGTGCCCTCGTCTCCGATGATAATGGGAATGATGGCAGTGGGTGACTGGGCTTGGATTCCTTCCTTGCGCAGACAGTTGATAAAGTACTCTGCGTTGCGCTGCAGCGCCTGAGCACGCTGGGGTTCGGCCATGAGAATGGCCAGGGCTTCCTTAGCAGCGGCCAGTGTGGCCGGCGCTTGGGAGGTGGCGAAGATAAAGCTGCGTGCTTTATTCTTCAAATATTCGATAATTACCTTGCTGCTACATGCAAAGCCTCCCTCTGCACCTAGGGATTTGCTTAAGGTGCCCATGATAATATCGGGAGCGCAGGTGTTGCCATAATATTCCACGGCGCCCTTGCCAGTGGCGCCGATAACGCCGGTGGCGTGAGCCTCGTCAATCATGGTTAAGAGACCGTATTTTTGCCCTAGAGCAACAAGCTTGGGCAAATCCACAATGTCACCGTCCATACTGAAGACAGCATCGCTAACAATAAGGCCCTTGCGGTAAGGCGTAGCCATAATCTTTGTTTCCAAATCCTGCATATCATTGTGCTTGTAGACAACGATTTTAGCCTTGGAAAGGCGTGCACCATCTATAATGCTGGCATGATTATATTCATCACTGAAGATGACGCTTTCTCCATCACATAAAGCGGAAATAATGCCCACATTAGCCATATAGCCCGTGTTAAAGAGCAGTGCGGCCTCCGTGCCCTTAAAACGGGCAAGGTCGGCTTCCAGCTCCTCGTGGAGCTGGGTATTGCCCGTGGTTAGGCGACTGCCACCGCTGCCTGCGCCCCATAGGAGGGCGGCATCGGCAGCGGCTTGCTTTACTCTGGGCTCGTTGGCTAAATCAAGATAGCTATTGGAGGCTAGCATTAAGGTTTGCTTGCCGTTGATATTTACATATTTACTCTGGGCGCTTTCCATGGTGCGCATGGAGCGGTAGAGATTATTTTCCTCAAGGCGCTTAAGCTCCTCGGCGAAAATCTGTTGGGGATTATCCAGCACAGGACGCTCTTGGGGCAGGCCCCGTACTAAAACCTTTTGTTTTTCTAAATAAGCGATAGTATCGGTTGGGTCGGCCTTGCGGCTATCGAAAATGAAGATTCTGCCGCCGTGGGGGTCACCCATGGCCTTCATTGGATTTAGACGTACATAGCCATGCTTTAAAGAAGAAATATAGCCCACCAAATAATCAGGGTCATCGGATAAGCAGAGCTCGGAAATAATACCGGGAGCATGAACAACCTTAGTGGCCAGAACAATGGCCTCGTTGAAGTGATTTTTTATGCTATTGACGGAGCTAGTACCCTCGGCGTCCATATAGGTGACACGAATACCACGTTCTTGGTCAGGCTCAATGCGTTGGCCGGTAGCTACATCATAAAGGACAGCGCCGCGCATGGGATGCACATGACGCAAAAGCTCAATGAGCTCGTCGGCCTTATCTGCTAAGCCAAGCTCTCCCAATACCTCTCGCATAATCGCATAGGTGCCCTCAATGGTTTGGGCGGGACGATTATCAACGGGGATGGCATCAAGGTACTGAAGCTCATCGGGGTTAACCTCTTCCATTTTTATATTGATGAAATCCGCACGACCTAGGCCATGGTGCAGAGCTCTTTCGCTAAGAGCGCCAATGGTTGCAGTAATTAATTCCTGAGGAACAATACGCTCGGCGCCACTGACGTGCTTACCTTGCTTGGAGGCACGCATTTTAATACTATATTTAGGCATGATAGGTTTTCCTTTCTTAGCTTTGCTTTGATAAAATTACTCTATGCAGTAGCTTTTGCGCAGGCTTATACATCAGTCCAGCGCCAACCGCTGTGAACACCATACCGGGAGCAGCTGCTGCGGTGAGAGCTATCCAGCTAACACCGGTGATTTGCCACATAACTATGCGAGCAAAAAGGGTACCTAGCGGTCCGCTGATAATGACGGTTAAAAGATTGGTGCCACCTAAGGCCATAACAGCTCCGGTCACAACGCGGAAGGACATTTGAATGATGACGCTGAAAATAGTGTGGATACCCAGCATCATACCCAGAGCGCTGGCCAAAACACCGGCTAAAATATAACGCTTGAAGCCGAACAAAGCACAGATTAAAACTGCGATAGGAGCGGAAAGCTGGAATTCGCCGCCAGCTACGGGGGAAGGAATCTTCATGCTGCCGGAGAGCAGAATTAAAACCGCCAGAAGCGCTGTGGTGGTAAGATCATGCATTTTCATATTAACGTTAACCTCCATGGAATTTACGTTAACTATAAGTTCAAAAAGCAAGGGCGTAGAAAAGGCTACGCCCTAAACCAAAATATGGGAATATTATATAAGCAGCAGGCTGCTTATTGCAAAACCTCATCTATGGATTGCTTAGCCAAGGCCACAGCTTTGTCCAGATCGGCCTTGTCGATATTCAGCGGCGGATTGAAATAAATTACATTGCCCAAGGGGCGCAGCAGCAGACCGTGGGTAAGGGCCTTTTTGTAAATTTCATAGCCGATACGCAAATTACCATCAAAGCCAAGCTTCTTTTCCTTGTCGGTAACTAGCTCCATAGCGTTAATTAAGTTAATATGGCGGATTTCGCCAATATTCTTGTGCTTGCCAAAGGTTTCTAAAAGCGCATTGTGGAAGTACTGAGCCTTTTCCACATTTTCTTCCAAAATGCGCTCATTTTTCATGATGTCCAACACGGCCATGGCGATAGCGCAGCCAATGGGGTTGCCGGCATAGGTATGGCTATGCATGAACTGCTTGCCCTTGTTGTAATCATCATAGAAGGCATCATAAATCTTGTCAGTAGTGCAGACGATGGACATGGGCAAATAACCGCCGGTGAGGGCTTTACTGATGCACATAATATCAGGAGTGATGCCGGCGTGGTTGCAGGCGAACATTTTGCCGGTGCGACCAAAGCCCGTAGCGATTTCATCAGCAATCAAGAGCACACCGTATTCGTCGCAGAGCTTGCGCAGCTTTTGCAAATACAGGGGCGGATAAATACGCATGCCGGCGCAACCCTGCACAATGGGCTCCACGATCATGGCTGCCGTTTCCTTAGCGTGCTTAGCAAAGGCTTCTTCAGCATATTTGAAGCATTCGCATTGGCAGTGCTCACGGTCCTTATTAAAGGGACAACGATAGCAGTCTGGTGCCTGTACATGAATATTGTTCATCATCATGGGCTTATACATTTGGGCAAATAAGTCCATGCTACCAACGGATAAAGCACCGATGGTTTCGCCATGATAGCCTTCGCTGAGGCACATGAAGCGAGTTTTTTCGCCGTGACCGGTCTGCAGCTGATATTGGAAGGCCAGCTTCAGGGCAATTTCCACGGAGGAGGAGCCATTGTCAGCGAAATTGAATTTGTTAAGGCCTGCAGGCACATATTTTACTAATTCCTCGCAGAGCTTAATAGCGGGTTCATGGGTAAAGTTTACAAAAATAACATGCTCCAATTGGTCGATTTGTTTTTTTATCGCTTCATTAATCTTCGGATTGCAGTGGCCCAAAAGGTTACACCACCAGCTGGAAATAATGTCCAAATATTTTTGACCATCAGCAGCATAGAGATAGGGACCCTCGCCACGCTCCACTACAATGGGACGCAGTGTTTCGTAATCCTTCATCTGAGAACAGGGATGCCAAATGTGGGCTAGATCCCTTGCTTCTAATTCCTTAACTTTATCGATATTCATAATTCACATCTCCTTGATTTAAGAAGCATACACTTATTTATAAAGCCCTTTTAAGACTTCTACATCAATATCTAATTCGGTATCGTTGGGTTTGACCTCGGCGATAACAGGCACACCTGTGATGGCTTCCATCATTTTTTTGTTATCGGCCTGCATAAAATCATAGCTATCATAATTATTGAGGATAATGCCTCTTACAGGAATCCCCTTTTGCTGTAGGTAGAAAACCGTCAGCACACAGGCGTTAATGGAGCCCAAGGCCGCATTGGAAATAACCAGAGTACCTAAGTTGGTAGCCTTAATTAAATCTTCCAGCAGTAAATGCTGTTCATCCCAGCGAATGGGGCAGATGATTCCGCCACTGCCCTCCATTGTCAAATAATCGTATTTGGCTTGAGCAGCAGCAAAATCAGCCTTTACCTTGTCCAGCTCCACGGGATTACCCTCTCTAAGGGCCGCTAAGTGGGGAGATACTGCTGTCTTATAAATGTAGGAAACTAATTCCTCGGGCTTTTCTGTCATACCAGAGGTTTTGGCGACGTAGGCTGCGTCACCGGGCAGCCAAGTGCCATCTGGCTGGAGCTCAGCGCCGCTGAGAGCTGCTTTATAGTAGCCTGCGTTGAGGCCTGCGTCACGCAGCTTCTTCACAATCAGTCCTGTAACAAAGGTTTTGCCAATATCCGTTCCTGTAGCAGTAATAAAAATGCCTTTACTCATAGTTTCACCCTCTATTTCTTTGGTTAACCTATATAATTAGCGTGTTAACGTAATTAGTATAGCTCTAAAAAAGACTCATGTCAACCTAGTAAAATAGTATGGTTAACCAAGAAAATGCATTGTTTATTAATTATTAAATAAATAAACCGAGTCTGTTGAAGAGAAAGTAGCAGGTGTTTTATTTAAGCTTGCTTTATAGAGAATTTTGCTTGCCAATAAAGTGTTAATATGTTATCATAATGGCGGTAAATTGGGCTGTGGCGCAGTAGCACCCTATGGTGAGCTGTAGCCGATGGCAGTCAGGCTTTACCGCATTTTTATAACGAAGTCAATAATCGCTTGGATCTGTTAGACCGGGACGAAGACGCAAAATGGTGTACTATGCGCATTCCGGTTAGGAATGCGCTTTTTTAGTTGTTAGTTCAAAGGCATCAATTGCTATTTGTGCTGTTTGACGTGCGTCTTACCAATGGTCAGGAAGGAGAGCAAAATGGCTATGAGGATTGGTGTTATCGGCGGTGGCAGGGTTGGTCGCTGCTTAGCGGGGTATCTCAGGGAGAACCTAGTGGGTATTACCGCTCATTCCCCTGAGCATTCCCGTCAGCTAGCAGCAGAGTTTGGCACTGCGCCCTGTACGAATGGAGAGCTGGTTGAGCAAGCGGAGGTGCTGCTACTCACCGTGCCGGATCGTTTAATCGGCACAGTGGCGGCAGTCATCGCCAGCGAGGCCCAAAAGGCCGCTGCTGACGAAGCCACAGCCGAGGCAAAGCCTCTGGCAGGCAAGGTTTTCCTACATTGCAGCGGCTCCTTGGGCCTCGCTGAGCTGGCTCCCTTGCAGCAAGCAGGTGCTCATGTGGGCAGCCTACATCCGCTGCAAAGCTTTGCCGGCGGCGCCACGCAGCTGGCCGGCGTGTATATGGCAGTGGATGGCGACGAGGCCGCCTGTCAGGCGGCCATCGCCCTCGCCAACGCTTTGGGTGGGCATCCCTTTAGGGTACCGGCCGCTGAACGCGCCGCCTATCACGCCGCCGCCTGCATCTGCTCCAATTACGCTGTGTCCGTGGAAGCCCTGGCCCAGCGGCTCATGAGCCGTTGGCTAGGCGACGAAGCAGCGGCTTGGCAGGCGTTGTTGCCCTTGTTTAAGGGCACGGCCGCCAATCTAGAGGCTACTACATCACCTCGCACCGCCTTGACGGGCCCCATCGCCCGTGGTGATGCCACCACGGTGGCGCGGCACTTGGCGGTGCTACCAGCGGAGCTGGTGGACGTTTACTGCTCTCTCGGGCTAGCTACTACCGAGCTAGCCCTGGCCAATGGCACTATTGACAAGGATGCTGCTGCAGGACTGCAGCGGCTATTGCAGCGCTAAGTCATTCTAAGGCTAGGCGCATTAATTTGTCGGAGGTAAAAAGAATGGCAACGAAAAATGTTACTGTAGCAACCATTAAAGAGATGAAGCAAAAGGGTGACCCCATCGTTATGATCACCGCTTATGATGTAGCCATGGCTCGCAATGTGAACGAAGCTGGCGTGGACATGATTCTCGTAGGCGATTCCGTGGGCAATGTTATGCTGGGCTATAATTCCACAGTTCCTGTAACCATGGACGAAATGATTCATCATACAAAGGCTGTTATGCGTGGCAACAGCACTGCTTTGGTAGTAGGCGATATGCCCTTTATGAGCTATCAGGCTAGCGATATTGATGCAATGTACAACGCAGCACGCTTCCTTAAGGAAACTGGCTGCACCGCAGTGAAGCTGGAGGGTGGCGCAGAGGTCGCTCCTTTAGTTAAGAAGCTCACCACTGCCGGCATTCCCGTTTGCGCGCACATTGGTCTTACTCCCCAATCCGTGAACCAATTGGGTGGCTTCAAGGTACAGGGTAAGGATATTGAGGCTGCGCAAAAAATGATTGAGGATGCTAAGGCATTGGAGGAAGCAGGCGCTTTTGCCTGCGTACTGGAATGCGTTCCTGCAAAATTGGCAGCTAAGGTTACTGCTGAGCTGAAGACTATGGCTACCATCGGCATCGGCGCCGGTAATGGCTGCGACGGTCAAGTATTGGTTTGCAATGACCTTTTGGGCGTATCCAATGGCTTCTGCCCGAAATTCGTCAAGAAGTATGCTAATCTTCACGATATTACCGTGGAGGCAGTGAAGGCTTATATCGCCGAGTGCAAGGATAGAAGCTTCCCTGCTCCGGAGCATACCTTTAAAATAGATGATAGTGTATTAGAAAAACTATACTAAGAAAATTATACTTAAAAAGCTAAAGCTTTCGCGAAGAAGGAAAAGTGAGGGAATTAAAATGAAATTAGTTCATACTGTTGCTGAGCTGCGTGATGAGGTTACCGCAGCTAAAGCCCAAGGTCTGACCATTGGCCTGGTGCCCACCATGGGCGCTTTACATGAGGGTCATGCTTCCTTGATCGCTGCCGCTAACAAAGAAAACGATTTTGTAGTAGTAAGCGTCTTTGTTAACCCCACCCAATTCGGCCCTAATGAGGATTTGGACGCATATCCGCGTACTCTGGAGGCCGATTGCAAGCTGGCCGAAAAAATGGGCGCTAACGTAGTATTCGCTCCCTCTCCCAAGGAAATGTATCCTAGCACTGACGATACTTGGGTTGAGGTTACCGGCGATATCACCAAGGTGCTCTGCGGTCGTACTCGCCCCATTCACTTTCGCGGCGTAACCACCGTTGTTACTAAGCTCTTCAATTTAGCTCAGCCTGATCGTGCTTACTTTGGCCAAAAGGATGCGCAACAGGTAGAGGTTTTGAAGCGTATGGTGAAGGATTTGTTCTTCCCCCTGCAGCTTAGAGTAATGCCCATTATCCGTGAAGCAGATGGCTTGGCTAAGAGCTCTCGCAATACCTATTTGAGCCAGGAGGAGCACACTGCTGCCTTGGTGCTGAGCCGCAGCCTGAAGGCTGCTAAGGCTATGTATAAGGCAGGCGAGCGTGATGCAGCTAAAATTACCGCTGCTGTAACCGCTGATATTGCAAAAGAGCCCATGAGCAATATTGATTATGTGGAAATCTATGCTTTGCCGGGCTTAGAGCCTGTGTCCAACCCCATGGTGGGCAGCAATCTGCTGGCTGTAGCTGTAAAATTTGGCACTACTCGTTTAATTGATAATGTTGTTTTGGAGGAAAAATAATGCTTTATAATATGTTTCATGGCAAAATTCATCGTGCGACCGTAACCGAAGCTAATTTGGAATACATGGGCAGCATCACTATCGATAGTCATTTACTGGAGCTTAGCGGCATTCTGCCCGGCGAGCGCGTGCAAATCGTGGATAATAACAATGGCAACCGTCTTGAAACCTATGTTATTGCAGGCGAATATGATAGCGGCGTAATCTGCCTCAATGGCGCAGCTGCTCGTAAGGTTTTAGTTGGTGATACCGTTATCATTATCGGTTACGCTATGATGGATGAAAAGGAAGCTAAAACCTTTGAGCCCAAGGTTGTTATGGTGGACGAAAAGAACCGTCCCATCAACGTGCGTGGCACCGAGAAGGAAAGAGAAATCGGCTAAAAGTTATGCATAGCAAAGGCTGACGCTCGATATATAAACAAAACAGGCTTATCCACTACTGAGGTAGCAGATAAGCCTGTTATTTTTTTATCATAAGCTAGAGTAGCAATTTTATAGAGCCTCACAGGCTGCATTGATGGCTTCTTCATCCACACGCATAGCAACCATAGTTCTTTCCAACAGCTCGTCCAGCTCCCAGCCCAGCTCTTCGGCTCCGGTCTTGATAACGTCGCGGCTGCAGCCGGCTGCGAATTTTTTATCCTTGAACTTTTTCTTCAAGGATTTAAGCTCCATGTCCTGCACACTCTTAGAGGGACGCATTAGAGCAGCAGCGCCAATGAGCCCGGATAGCTCGTCAATAGCGAAAAGTACCTTTTCCATTTGGTGTTCAGGCTTAATGTTGGCCTCGGACAGTCCCCAACCATGACTGGCGGTGGAGCGAATAATGCCTTCATCCACGCCA
This sequence comes from Phascolarctobacterium sp., assembly GCA_004558595.1. Lineage (GTDB taxonomy): Bacteria > Bacillota > Negativicutes > Acidaminococcales > Acidaminococcaceae > Phascolarctobacterium_A. The sequence goes on from SFCN01000008.1 coordinate 27,498, forward strand.
TGCTGACGCATGAGCTCCTGACTTTTTACGCAGTGCTGTTCGGGATAGCGCTCAAAGTCCAAATCATGCAACAGGCCCACTATGCCCCAGTACTCTACTTCATCGGCATAGCCTAATTCTTTGGCGAAATAACGCATAATACCTTCTACAGTCAAGGCATGCCGTAAATGGAAGGGCTCCTTATTATACTCCCTTAATAAATTCCATGCTTCTTCTCTAGTTAACATTTTTCTCTCTCCTTTATGCTTCAGTATGCTTGGCCCGATATTCATTAATAATATCGGCTAAAGAAGTGTTATCTACTACTCCGTCCACCGCATCCTGAATTTTTTTATATAGCCCGATAGTCAGGCAGGAATCAAATTTATCGCAGGGTGTGTCACAGTCCAAGCAGGAAACGGGAGCCAAGCTCCCCTCTACCGTGCGCAAAATTTCCCCCACGCTGTAATCCTCTGGCCTACGAGCTAGGCGATAGCCGCCCTGAGCGCCACGGGCGCTGGCGACTAAGCCTTCACGGCTCAAGCGATGAATAATTTGCTCCAAATATTTATCGGAAATTTCCTGCCTTTGAGCTACAGCCTTAAGGGGAATGAATCCCTCGCCGCCATTCATAGCTAAGTCCAGCATTAGGCGCAGGGCATAGCGTCCTTTGGTAGAAATCCTCATGCTTGTCACAACCTTTCTTACCTTACTATTCTACTATGTTTTTACTAGGAATTCAATCTTCAATCCATACTATAGAGCTTTTATTACATATAATTCACAGTAACAGAAGCAATAAATAATATAGAACTGGGCTGACAGCAGGGTACATTTTGTGTTAAAATATCCATATACTACTTTTTGGAGGCTACAAGATGAATCATAAGGAATTAGATAAAACCTTTAAGGGCTATTTGGCTAAATTTACCGCTGATAAGGAGCTTGGTCAAATGATGAGCCGTATTACCTTTCAAGAGCTGTTCAATCCTAAGTTTTTACAAGAGAATAGTAAATTCACTTCTATGGACGATATGATCTGGCGTAGCGGCTTTGGTATCATGAATTTGATGGAGGTAGAAAACGTTAACCAAGACAAATGGAATGAATACATCGCCAAAAACAGTGATTGCGCGACTTGGCATGATTTCGGCAAGCTGGCCATGATTGACTGGATGAAGAATAAGCTGGAAGAAGTCAAAAAGAATAAAAACTAATCCTATGTACCGAAGCGAAAGCTTCGGTATTTTTTTTGCAAAAAAAATTTTTTAAGGCCGATAGCGAAAGCTAACTCTGTTCGCCACTAGCTATAGTGCGAACAAATTGTGAAGCGCTCCAAATATTGATTTTGTGCTGTTCGCGTTAACAAATATTAAACAAACATAAATTCAGAAAGATATTGACAAAATTCGCCATTAGTATTATCATATAATCAAACAGAAATTTACTTAGGTGGTGATATATATGAAAGGTATTTTATATGCGATAGCGTTAGCTTGCGCAATTTATGCTGGTGCTGGGGATTTGTTTGCCGCAACTCCTGTTTACAGAGATTACAGTGTTACCGTGGCTCAGGGAGATACTCTGTGGGATATTGCTTGTCGCTACGCAGAAGGTAAGGAGGATGTGCGTTTGGTAATGGAGCGCATTACCAAAGCCAACAACATAGATGCCGGTCGTATTTATCCGGGCCAAGTAATTAAGGTTCCCCTGCGTATGCAGGAAAGCGGCCTCATGATGGCTAATAAATGAAATTCCACAAGTAATAAGCTCCTTCTATGGAGCTCACTATAATTTCACAAAATCTCTGCAAGGCTTTTTCTAACAATTGTAGAATACTAACATCATGAATAGGCTAAAGCTGAAGGAGGTTTTGTAAATGCAAGGTAAAAAATGGATCGTAGGCGCTTTGATTGCTGGTTTCGTGTTAGGTAATGGTGTGGCTCCGGCACAAGCAGGCATTTTAGATAAGGTTATTAAGGGTGGCGCTATTGGATATGTTGTTGATGCTACCGCAGGACCTTTAAATGATGGTATTAATACAGTAACTGCCAAATATGGCGTGAGCACTACTGATGCGACCAAGGTAGTACCTATTATATCCGTAGGCGACGGCAGCCGTGCTGGCGCGGCTCAGGTTAGCGGGCCTCAATCCAAGGTGGATCAGGTGAAGGCCGCGCTTATTATTGAGCAGACAATTATCGGCATCAGAGCTAAGATTCTGATTCCCGTGGATCGTGTTGATTACAAAAATGTGAACCGTGTTCAGGGTGTTGGCGTTAGCGCTTCTCTGGATGTGAAGATTTAATCGCATTACTTGAAACAGTGATATAAAAACTAGGCACACTACTTGTAAGCTCTAGCCTACAGTAGTGTGCCTTTTACATGCGTTTTTAAGCTTTGGAAGTACCTTGAACAATTAGAAAGCAGGCTCAATGGTGCCTTTATATTTGTCAGCAATGAATTTGCGAACAGAATCGGATTGGTAAGCTTTCACAAAGGCTTTGTATTCTGCCTTGTCTTTATCCTTGTTACGAGCAGCAATAATCATCACGGCCAAGGGCTCATCCTTAGACTCTAAGAAGATATTTTGCTTTTTAACGTCCAGACCGCCACTCATAACGTAATTCATGGTAATCGCGGCTGCGTCCACATCCTGCAGACTACGAGGTAATTGGGCTGCTTCAAGCTCCTTAATAACTATATGCTTGGGATTTTCAGCAATATCCTTAGGAGTTGCCTTCATGCCCAGGCCGGCCTTCAATTTGATAATGCCGGCGCGCTCAAGCAGCATCAGACCACGGCCACCATTAGTAGGATCGTTAGGAATAGCGATGGTAGCTCCATCGGGAATATCCTTAACGTCATGCACCTTATCGCTGTAAATGCCCATACGCATCAAAATGGCTTTGCCAACAGGAACAAGGTCAGTTTTGTTTTGTTTGTTGAAGTTGTCCAAAAAGGGCTTGTGTTGATAGCTTACCAAGTCGATTTCCCCATCGGCTAAGGCCTTATCAGGAGTAATATAAGTTGTCAACAAAAAATCGGCTTTATTTAGAAAAAAATCTATTAACCTAGTAGTTTTATAAGATATGTAACAATGTAGTGCGCTAGCTGTTAACTTGTAACCGAAGCTTTTTTGCCCTTATACTAGCCAAGCTTTATTTTTAAAAAATCTTCGCTAAGGCAGCTCAAAATATGCTATAATATACTAGACTAATTGTGACTAGAGGTGAAGCAAAGTGGTAAAGGTAATTGCTATGGCCAACCAAAAGGGTGGCGTAGGCAAAACGACTACAGCGGTAAATCTAGCCGCCTGCTTGGCTGCTTTGGGCCGCAAGGTGCTTTTAATAGACAGCGACCCTCAGGGCAATGCTACCAGCGGCTTTGGCTTTGATAAACGTGATATAAAGCAATGTATTTATGATGCGATTATTAATGATGTTCCTATGCAGGAGGTTATTAAGCACACGGCCTATGATCGGCTTGATATTGTTCCCGCAACTATTCAGCTGGCAGGAGCGGAGATTGAGCTGGTGTCCTTGATGAATCGCGAGGGCCGCTTGAAGAATTCCTTGGAGCGAGTAAAGCATAATTATGATTACGTTCTGATTGATTGCCCTCCCTCCCTGGGACTTTTGACCATCAACGGACTGACTGCGGCCAGCAGTGTGCTGATTCCGATTCAGTGCGAGTTTTACGCGCTGGAGGGCGTGACCATGCTCATGAATACCATCCAGCTAGTACAGCGCAACTTGAATCCTGCGCTGAAGCTGGAAGGCGTGCTCATGACCATGTATGACAGCCGCACTAATCTTTCCCAAGAGGTTGTGGAAGAGGTACAGAAGTATTTCAAGGCCAAGATGTATAATACCATCATTCCCCGCAATGTACGCTTGAGCGAGGCTCCCAGCCATGGACAGCCTGTTATTGATTATGATGCTAAATCCAAGGGTGCGCAGGTGTATATGGAATTAGCGAACGAGGTATTGGAAGATGAGTAAGAAGGGTGGCTTAGGCAAGGGCTTGGGCGCTATTTTTGGCGAGCATCCCAGTCCTGTGCAGGAGCCTATTAAGGAAGCAAAAGATAATAATAAGCCAACGGAGATAGAGGTAAGCGAAATTAAGCCCAATCCATACCAGCCCCGTCGCGTCTTTGATGAAGCAAAGCTACAGGAGCTGGCTGCGTCTATTAAGGAGTTCGGCGTGGTGCAGCCCTTAGTGGTGCGACCGAAGGGAAAGAGCTATGAGCTGGTAGCCGGAGAGCGTCGTTTAAGAGCGGCGGCGCTGGCAGGACTGACCAGCGTGCCGGCCATCATTAAGGAATACGATGATATTAAGATGATGGAAATTGCGCTGGTAGAAAATATTCAGCGCCATGATTTAAATCCTATTGAAGAAGCTCAGGGCTTACGCCGTCTGATGGCTGAATGCAAGCTGACTCAGGAGCAGGCTGCTGAAAAGGTTGGCCGCAGTCGCGTGGCTGTGACGAATATTTTGCGTTTATTAAACCTTCCAGAGGTCATTCAGGGCTTTATTGTGGAGGGTAAGCTTAGTATGGGACAGGCCAAGCAGCTTTTAGGCCTGCCTAAGGAGGAGCAGCAGCTGGAGGTGGCTAAGGCCATTATGGAAAGCGGCTGGAGCTCCCGTATGACGGAGCAGGTAGTACGCCTATTAAAGGAAGGCAAGCAGCTAAAAATTGTGCGGGAAATCGTGGAGGAACAGGCGCCAAATGCTAAGGAAAAGGCTGAAAAGCCCAAGCGTGCCCTTAGTACTAACGATATTTTCTGTCGCGATTTCGAGCAGCGCTTAGTGGAGCTTTTGGGTACCAAGGTTAAGGTGCAGCCTAAGCCTGAGGAGGATGGCCGCCAAGGTGGCACTATCCATATAGAGTATTATTCCGCTGAGGATTTGGAGCGGATTTATGAAGTGCTGCAGCAGGGGCATGAGGATGAAATGCCTGCACCCCAAGCAATCCGTCGCTTGCATGTGTAGGCATAAGGATCGTAGCCTTTACAGCTAAGGAAAAAGAATAGGAGACGATAGAGTGGAGGGAGCAAATTTAGCTCTAAGCAACAATCTAACTGTGATTGTTGCTATATTAGGATTGGTAATTTTGGCGCTGGTGATTTTTCTTTTCCGGCTCAAGAGCAAGCTGAATGCCTTGCAAGCTAAATATGACTTTTTTACGCAAGGTAAAGAGGCCAATATTGATGTGGTGTTGACAGAAACCTTAAATGAGCTTCATAAGGCTCAGTCCGAGCTGGCAGCGCTGGAAAATAAGCATGCCAAGCTGCATGAACAGGTGCAGGGCTGTCTGCAAAACGTGAAGCTGATTCGCTATGACGCCTTTGAGGCCATGGGCGGAGAAATGAGTTACTCTATTTTACTCACTGATGCCAAAAAGGATGGCCTGCTTTTGACCAGTATTTATGGTCGGGAGGAGAGTCGTTGCTACGCTAAGGATATAAAGGGCGGGAAATCTGCCTATCCGCTGGCGGAGGAAGAACAAAAGCTACTGTGAATGTGTTCTGTATACATGAGCTTTTCCTCTTGTAGAAACGCAGTAAAAGTAATATAACGAGCACATAGAAAAAGCTATGCGATGGTGCGTACCAAAGCATAGCTTTTTGTTTTATAAATTGGGCCTTTGAAAAGCATCAGTTTCCTTCAAAGAGCTTTAAAAGAATGAACATGGTTTCCGCAAAGGTCATGTAACGAAACCACATACGAGGATAGACATAGCCTTGGGCGTCTACTTCATAGGTGCCGGTGATGCGAGCATGAATGGCTAAGCTTTCCATGGCAGCGATGATGAGCAGCAAAAAGCCGGGAGTCCAAGTGGCATCGTGAACCATGAGCCAAATGCAATATAAAAGGTAGAGCACATCGCTGATAAAATACATAATAAAGATGGATGCGGTACCGTCCACGAGGATAACCTGCTTACGGTCAGGGTTACGACGCTTTTCCTCCAGCAATTTGGCAAAGCCTTGGAGAAAATAATAAATACGCTTAGTATGAATGAAGTGGAACATACGTATGAAAATAAAGAATAAAGGGATAAAGTTCATGTGAATACCTCGTTAACAAGAATACACTATATTATACACCATTTTAGTAGATTCTGCCAATGATACACAAATTGCAGAAAGTGCTTATCAGAGAAACAAAAATCCTCAAAATACGCACATAAAAAAGAAAATCATAAAAAATGTATCAATTTTCCCCTGTTGTCATCAAGTATACAGAAAACATGAAAAATATCGTTGACAAAAGTGTAGCGTTTTGGCTATAATGAGTACCATAAGTTATTAGGATAAGCGATAGCACGCAAGCCTGCTCCTAATGACGCTGCATTTACAAGGGAAAAGGAGTAATTAAAAATGAAAAAATGGAAAAAATTAGCCACTGCGGCTTTGGCTGCAATGGTATTCGCATCCGTACTGAGCGGTTGCGGTGGAGACAAAAAGAAAGCTGCTGACACTGGCAATACCATTAAGGTTGGCGCATCCTTCGAGTTGACCGGTAATGTTGCTAACTATGGTAAATCCATCCTGTCCGGCTTTAAAATGGCTGCTGACGAAGCTAATAAGACCGGCATTAATGGCAAAAAGATCGAAGTTATCGAGAGCGATAATAAATCCGAGCCTTCCGAATCCGGTAACTCCATTACCAAGCTGGTAACCCAAAACAAGGTTGTCGCCGTTGTTGGTCCTGCAACCAGCGGCTGCGTAGCAGCAGGTGCTCCTATTACTGCTGCTAATAAAATTCCTCACATCGCGCCTTCCGCAACTGCGCCTGGCATTACCGTCGACAATGGCAAGGTAAGAGAATTCATGTTCCGCGCTTGCTTCATCGACCCGTTCCAAGGCCAAGTTATGGCAACCTTTGCTAGCAATACTCTGAAGGTTAAGAACGTAGCTATTCTGTTCGACTCCTCTAGCGACTATTCTAAAGGCTTGGCTTCCGTATTCCAAGAAACTTTGGAAGGCAAGGGCGGCAAGATCGTCGCTAAAGAAGCTTTCCTGTCCAAGGACGTTGACTTCAAGGCTTCTCTGACTAAGATTAAAGCAACCAATCCGGAAGCAATTTATGTTCCCGGTTACTATGAAGAAGTTTCCAAGATTATTAAACAAGCTCGTGAAATCGGCATTACCGTTCCCATGATGGGCTCCGACGGTTGGGAAAGCCCGAAACTGGCTGAAATCGCTGGTAAAGACGCTCTGAAAGGCTGCTACTATGTATCTGCCTTCTCCGCGCAGGATAAGGATCCTTCCGTACAAAAATTCATTGCTGATTACAAGGCTAAATACCAAAAGGACCCCGACATTTTCGCAATGCAAGGCTACAATGCAGGCTTAGTTCTGTTTGATGCTATCAAACGCGCTGGCACCACCGATGGCACTAAATTGGCTAAGGCTATCGCCGAAACCAAGGATCTGCCGGTAGCAAGCGGCAAGATGACCTTCGATGCTAACCATAACCCGATTATGCCTGCGTTGATCATCAGCTTAGAAGGCGGCGTTCCGACTTTGAAAGAGAAGATTGCTCTGTAATTCAAGCTCTAAGCTTTACAACTTTATATTGCAAATTAGTTAGTGTTCCTAATCCACGGTTTATTTAGTAAGTTAAAAAGGGGCTTGGCTAAAAGACAAGCCCCCAATATATAATTAAATTTTTTGAGGGGGAATAAACCATGAAAAGATTAACTAAATTAATGTCAGTTTTGGCAGCAGGCGCACTGTTTATGGGCGCTTTGGCAGGCTGTGGCGGCTCTAAGGACGCCGGTAAAGCAGGTGACACCATTAAGGTTGGCGGTCTGTTAGAAATGACCGGCGGCAGCGCATCCTTCGGTATTTCTTCTAAGAACGGTATTGACCTGGCTTTGAAGAAAATTAACGAAAAGGGCGTGCTGGGTGGCAAAAAGCTCTCCTTGGTTGTAGCTGATACCAAATCCGAAGCATCTGAAGCAACCAATGGTATGCAAAAGCTGGTTTCTCAAGACAAGGTTGTAGCAGTTATTGGTCCTAACCAATCCTCCGCTGTTATCGCAGCAGGCGCAATCAACAACGGCTCCAAGGTTCTGGGTATCACTCCTATGGGTACTAACCCGGACGTAACTGTAGATCCGAAAACCAAGAAAACCAAAGAGTACAACTTCCGTGCATGCTTCATTGACCCGTTCCAAGGCACTGTAATGGCAAACTATGCATTTAAAGAGCTGAAGGTTAAAAAGGCTGCTATCCTGGTAGATAACACCTCTGACTATGCTAAAGGTTTGACCCAATTCTTCAAAGAAAACTTTGTAAAACTGGGCGGTCAGATCGTGGCTGAAGAAGCTTATCTGCAAAAGGATACCGACTTCAAAGCAACCCTGACTAAGATTAAAGCAGCTGCTCCTGACTTTATCTACATTCCTGGCTACTATCAAGAGGTTGGCCTGATCGTTAAACAAGCTCGTGAAATGGGCATCACCGTTACCATGGCCGGTGGCGATGGTTGGGACTCCGCAAAATTGCCGGAAATCGCTGGCAAGGCTGCTCTGAACAACACCATTTTCTCCAGCCTGTATTCTCCTGATGACGCATCTGACCTGAACAAATCCTTCGTTGCTGAATACAAGAAAGCTTACAATAGCAATCCGGACGTATTCGCAGCTCTGGCTTATGACTCCGCTCTGCTGGTAGCGAAAGCTATTGAAGATGCGAAATCCGCTGAACCTGCAAAGATTGCCGCTGCAATGGCAAAAATTTCTGGTTTCAAGGGTGTATCCGGTGAAGTAGCCTTCAACGAACAACATAACCCCATTAAGAGCGCAGTTATCATCGAGCACAAAGATGGCGTTCAAACCTTCAAAGCTAAAGTTAATCCCTGATAAGTAACACAAGTAGTCTTAACTAGTTCAACTCAACGAGGCTGTTGTTTTGTGTGACAACAGCCTCGTTTTATCAAGAAGCGTGTCCCGCTTAGGCAAATCTAAATCTCTAGGGAGGAAAAAATATGGAGAGCTTTATGCATCAGTTCTTTCAGCAACTGATCAACGGTGTATCTCTTGGTAGTATTTATGCACTGATCGCTTTAGGTTATACCATGATATACGGTATCATCAAGCTTATCAACTTTGCTCATGGTGATATCTATATGCTGGGTGCCTATTTCGGCTTCTATGCTACTACCACTTTGGGATTGCCCTTTATTCCGGCAATCATCTTCGCTATGGCCTGTGCTGCAATCGCAGGCATCATCATCGAGCGCATTGCTTATCGCCCCATGCGTAATGCACCGCGTATCGCAATTTTAATCACTGCAATCGGCGTATCCTTCTTCTTGGAATACGGCATGATTCTTTTAGTATCCCCGCAGCCGCGTACCTTCCCGGCAGTATTCAGTGCTACCGTATATAACATGGGTCCCTTGGTTGCTAATAGCCAACAATTGGTAATTCTTTTGAGCTCCATTATTTTAATGGCAGTGCTCACCTACATTGTTAACAAAACTAAAGCCGGCAAAGCAATGCGCGCTGTATCCTTTGATGCTGATGCTGCTAGACTGATGGGCATCAACATTGACCGCGTTATTTCCACCACCTTTGCTCTGGGCAGTGCTCTGGCAGCAGCTGGTGGCGTGCTGGTAGGTGTTTATTATAACTCCATCGACCCGCTGATGGGCATGATGCCCGGCCTGAAGGCCTTCGTTGCCGCAGTATTGGGCGGCATCGGCATTATCCCCGGCGCTATGATTGGCGGCATCATTCTGGGTGTTGTAGAGGCTATGGTAAGTGGCTTCCTGTCCTCCACCTTCCGTGATGCAGCAGCCTTTGGTATCTTGATTTTGATCCTGCTCTATAAGCCCTCCGGCTTGTTAGGCAAGAACGTACGTGAGAAAGTGTGAGGTGCTTGTTATGAATCCGATTAGAAAATTTGATTTAAAAGCCCTTGTCGCTTCTGTAATTATCTTTGCTATAGTTCAAGGACTGATTTTGGCCGAGGTTATCGGCCCCTTCTGGGAATTGAACATCATCCTGATTTGTATCAATATTATTTTGGCAGTCAGCCTGAACCTGATTAACGGCTATACCGGCCAATTCTCCATTGGTCACGCCGGCTTTATGGCAGTTGGTGCCTATACCGGTGCTATTATTACTGTAAAGCTGGGACTGCCCTTTGAGCTGGCTTTGGTTGTAGCAACTGTCTGTGCAGGTTTCCTAGGTTTCCTCATTGGTCTACCTACGTTGCGCCTTGATGGTGACTATTTGGCAATCGCTACTTTAGGTCTTGGCGAAATTATCCGCATCTGCATTCTCAACATCGACTATGTAGGCGGTGCTTCTGGTTTGATGGGTATCCCTCGTTTGACCACCTTCGCTTATATCTTCTGGATTATGATAGCCATCATCTTCTTTATTAAAAACTTTAAAAACTCCGCTTTGGGTCGCTGCTGCTTAGCTATTCGTGAAAACGAAATCGCAGCCGATACCATGGGTATTAATACTACTAAATACAAGGTAATGGCCTTCACCCTGGGCGCTTCCTTTGCTGGCACTGCAGGCTGCTTGTTCAGCCATTACTTCTTCCTGGCGCATCCCGCATCCTTTACCTTTATGCGTTCCTTCGATATTCTGACCATGGTAGTTTTGGGTGGCTTGGGCTCTATGACCGGTGCTATTACCGGCGCAACCCTCTTGACCTTCATTTCCGCCTACCTGTCCGACTATCCGGAATGGCGTATGGTTATCTATTCCGTAACTATGATCGTTTTGATGCTGCATCGTCCGCAAGGCTTGTTCGGTAGTGAAGAGCTGAGCCGCAAGATGTTTAAGTTTGGAGGTAAGAACAATGGCAGAGCTGCTGAAGGTAGATAATGTTTCCATGATTTTCGGTGGTCTGCGCGCCGTATCCAACCTTTCCATGTACATCAACAAGGGAGAGCTGATTGGTCTTATCGGTCCTAACGGTGCAGGTAAAACTACCGCCTTTAATATGATTACTGGTGTATATACTCCCAGCGAGGGCGACGTATATTTTAATGGTGTAAAGAGCAGTGGTAAAAAATCCTATCAAGTTACCCAATTGGGTATGGCTCGTACCTTCCAAAATATCCGCCTGTTCTCCGAGCTGAGCGTAATCGATAACGTAAAAATCGCTTATAATATGCACGTTACCTATAATTTGGTGGATGCCATTATTCGCGATAAAAAATATCTAAACGAAGAAGATTTCATCACCCAAAAGGCGATGGATTTGCTGAAGATTTTCCATCTAGAGGGCGAAGCTAATGAGGTTGCCAAGAACCTGCCCTACGGTAAGCAACGCCGTTTGGAAATTGCTCGTGCCTTGGCCACCGAGCCTAAGCTCCTCCTGTTGGATGAGCCTGCTGCAGGCATGAACCCTCAGGAAACCCACGAGCTGATGGAAATGATTCGTTGGATTCGTGATAAATTTGACCTCTCCATCCTGCTCATCGAGCATGATATGGGCTTGGTTATGGGCGTGTGCGAGCGCATTTATGTACTGGAATATGGTATGAAAATTGCTGAAGGCACTCCGGAAGAGATTAAACACAACAGTCGTGTAATTGAAGCATATCTGGGCGAGGAGGTTATCAACTAATGTTAAGAGTTGAAGATATTAATGTCTATTACGGCGCTATCCACGCCATTAAAGGCATCAGCCTCGATGTTCCCGATGGTGAAATTGTAGCGCTGATTGGTTCTAACGGCGCAGGTAAGTCCACAACCCTGCGCACTATTTCCGGTCTGATGAAACCCAAAACCGGTAAAATCCTGTATGAAGGTAATGATATTGCCGGTGTACCTGCTCATAAAATCGTTGGCATGGGCCTGTGTCAGGTGCCCGAAGGTCGTCACGTTTTCGCAAACATGACTGTTTTGGAAAACCTGGAGCTGGGTGCTTATCTGCGCAAGGATAAGGACGGCATTGCCAAGGACATGCAGGATGTATTTGAAAAATTCCCGCGTTTGTTAGAGCGTAAGTATCAAATCGCCGGTACTCTTTCCGGTGGTGAGCAGCAAATGCTGGCTATGGGCCGTGCTCTGATGAGCCGTCCAAAATTATTACTCTTGGATGAGCCCTCTATGGGTCTTGCCCCCTTGCTGGTTAAGGAAATTTTTAATATAATAAAAGAAATCAATGCTGGCGGCACTACCATTCTGTTGGTAGAGCAAAACGCTAATATGGCATTGTCCATTGCTGATAAAGCATACGTTCTGGAAACCGGCCGTATTACCCTGAGTGGTACTGCCCAAGAGCTGGCAAGCAGTGAGGAAGTACGCAAGGCATATTTGGGCGGCTAACAAGAGGAGGTCATTTCATGTTAGTTAAGGATTTTATGACTAAAGACGTCATTACTGTGCGCGAGGATCAATCCATGCTGGAAGCTCGCGAGGTTATGCGCAGCAAAAAACTGTACAGCCTGCCGGTAGTGGACGATATTTCCCGCGTTCGTGGTATCATCACTGTGGATGATATCGGTAAGGCATCTCCTAGCGACAGCTCCACTCTGTCGCGCTATGAGGCTAACTATCTTTTAGGTCGTCTCAAGGTTAAGGACGTTATGAGCCGTACTGTGGTTACCGTGGACAGCGAGGATACCATTGAGTATGTTGCTTATAATCTGTACAAGCATAAAATTAATGCTCTGCCCGTATTGGGTCGTGATGGCAAGCTTTGCGGCATCATTTCCCGTAGCGATATGTTCCGCTCCTTTGTAGAAATGATGGGCGTAAACCAAAGCTGCACTCGCTTCACCGTTATTGCTCCCGATAAGGTTGGCGTTGTTGCTGAAATCACCAGCATTATGAAGGAGGATGGCATCAATATCATCTCCTTGGCTACCTTGCAAAGTGGCAATGGCACTGCGGAAATCACTATTCGCTGCCGTCTGAATAATAATGGCTTGGATATTATTGAGCAAATTCGCGAAGCTGGCTATGAAGTAACCGATATTATGTCCCTGGATGGACTGGAATAATGCTAGCCGCTTCTTCCGTGCATGTTGGTGATGTGGTAAAGATGAAAAAGGCTCATCCCTGTGGCAGCGATGAGTGGGAAATTACTCGCACCGGCATGGACTTTGGCATGAAATGCTGCGGGTGTGGTCATTTTGTGATGCTGGCGCGCAGCAAGTTCGAAAAGGCTGCTAAGGCAATAGTAAAAGCTGCCCCGCAGCCGGAAAAATAATACTGTTTTCCCTATATCTCCTTTCCCTAGAGATAAAGAAAACCGCTACGATGTTTGCAGGCGTCGTAGCGGTTTTTCGTTTTAGTATATAATTTTTTTCTAGTTAATTTTAAGCAAAAAAGGCGTTTTTGGGCTACAATAGCTCCCAATCCGTGATTAACGTGAAAAAATTGCAAACTCCTCAAAAAATGACGATTTTCTTGCGTTTTCCTATTGTACTTTCTCGTGATTGTGGTACAATCTAAACAACAAATAAATGCTATGGCAAGGGGAGAGTGGGCATGAAAAAAGAGAAGTATTTTCAATTAAGCCAAACTGCTGTGGAAAAATTAGCAGCTGAATTTGGTACGCCACTATTGGTGCTTTCTTTGAAGGAAGTCAAGAAAAGCTATAATGTATTACGTAAATATCTACCGCGCGTGAAGGTGCATTATGCTATTAAGGCCAATCCTCATCCGGAAATTTTGCGGGTGATGGCAGAGCTTGGCTCCTGTTTCGATGTTGCTTCAGATGGAGAAATTCACACCCTGCATGATATGGGTGTGGCTGGTTCTCGCATGATTTATGCTAATCCTGTGAAGCTGGGTGTGGGACTAGAAGCTTGTCGCCAATGCGGCGTTAGCAAGATGACCTTTGACAGCGCGAGTGAAATAGAAAAAATTAAGCAAAAATTACCTCATGCTACGGTGCTGCTGCGTCTATGCATTGATAATTCTTCTGCTCATGTGGATTTGAATAAGAAATTTGGTGCATCCCGTGATAATGCCTTAGAGCTGATGCTTAAAGCTAAGGAAGCAGGCCTGGATATGGCCGGCATCGCCTTCCATGTGGGTAGCCAAACTGTAAGCTCCGACCCCTATCTGTACGCTATGGATATAGCAAGAGAGCTTTTTGAAGAGGCTGAGGCTGCTGGCTTGCATCTGAGAATATTGGATATTGGCGGTGGCTTTCCTATTCCAGAGCCCAAGGTTAAGTTTAATCTTCCGGAGATGCTCAAGCAAATTGCGGCACGCCTGGATGAGGATTTTCCTGAAACAGAGATTTGGGCGGAGCCAGGTCGCTACATTTGCGGTACAGCAGTAAATTTGATTACCAGCGTTGTTGGTGTTACTGAACGTGGTGGCCAGCCCTGGTATTTCTTGGATGAAGGTCTCTACGGTACCTTCTCGGGGGTGCTTTTTGACCAATGGGATTTCAAGCTAATTAGCTTCAAGGAAAGTGATGAGAAGGTTGCGGCTACCTTTGCCGGCCCTAGCTGTGATAGCTTGGACATTATGTTCCGTGGACGCATGACCGCTCCCCTTGAGGTAGGCGATTTACTGCTGGTGCCCTCCTGTGGTGCTTATACCTCTGCTTCTGCTACGACCTTCAACGGCTTTAGCAAGGCACGCTTCGTGGTATGGGAAAAGGTGCAGGATATTGCGGGCGGGGAGTGAGCTCGTAAGCTAAAATTTCTATACAAATTAAGACGGTTTATGACGGTACAGAGATGTGCCGTCTTTTTGTTTAAAAAGTAAGCAGTATAAAGCTTTAGTCGATGTGTGTATTCTATTAAGAAGAAAGTGAAATTATCTGCATAAGAGACAGTTTGAGTGCATTTGATGGTATGAATTTTATTATAGCGATTGGGTGGTTTTGTCTATTGTAAAGAAAAGTTTCTGTAATAATAACTTTAGCTTAAGACATATCTAAAAATACTTTTACAGATATATAAAGCCATTTTAAATTCTAAAATAAAGGAAAGGACCTTTAGTAAGAGTTTTAGTTTTTTGCTGCAAAACCTTAAAAACTAGTGTCAAATACAAATGAAATGCCTTGCGGGAGGGATACTGTTGTGCTATACTTATAAATAAATATAGTTAAGTTGTTGGCAATTCATCTAAATATAATGTATAATAACATTGAGGGGACGTGATCTTAAGTAATAAGCAGATTGATCATTTTAGTGATTCATCTGCTTTTTGTCATTTTATATCACATAGAGAAGAGGTAATATGATGAAACGAGTAGTTTTGATAATTTGCTTTTTGATTACAACTATAGTTTTATATGGGTGTGGAAGGGATGAAGGAAAAGTAGATAATCCACCAACTGCTCCTATTAGGCATTCTAATAGTATTGAGGTAGACATGTATTTAGATGGTACATATTCAATGGCTGGTTATGTAGATTTTTCTAGCACAACTATATATTGTGAGAGTATAAAAAATATAGAAAGAACTGTAACATCAACGTGGAAAAAAGATAGTGTACGATACTTTAAATTTGGGGACGGCATAAATAATATAGATAGAAATAGTTTTTTGAGCTCAAACGATGTTGGTTTCTACCAAGAAACAGATACAAGCATTCAAAAGGTAGTGGATAATATTGATGGAAAGAGAATGTCCATTATTGTTACTGATTTATTTCAGACTAATCAAGACATAGATAGTCTTGTTAAATCCTTAAAATCTAAATGCTTTTCTGATGAAAGAATGGCTATGGCATTAATAGGTATTAAAAGCCAATTTAATGGAACCATTTATGATGTTGGTAAAAATCTTATGTCATTTACTTATATAACCACATCGGAAATAGCATCGTATAGACCATTCTATATTCTAGTGTTAGGAAAA